>NZ_JABBOU010000067.1 GCF_018853465.1 Acidithiobacillus montserratensis | reverse complement strand
CCGAGATCATGGTCGATCACTTCATCGCACAGGTCGCGGGCAAGCAGAAGATCGGTGGCAAAGCGCGGGCGATGATCGTTTGCAACGGCATCGCGCGGGCCATCGACTACTGGCGCGAGGTGTCGGACTACCTCACCCAGATCAAGAGCCCGTACAAGGCCATCGTGGCGTACTCGGGCGACTTCGAGATTGGCGGCCAGAAGAAGACTGAGGCTGATCTGAACGGGTTTCCGAGCAAGGACATTCCGGCCAATCTCAAGCAAGACCCATATCGCTTCCTGATCGTTGCCAACAAGTTCGTCACCGGCTTCGATGAACCCTTGCTGCACACGATGTACGTGGACAAGCCGCTGGCGGGCGTGTTGGCAGTACAGACCCTGTCACGCCTGAACCGCGCACACCCGCAAAAGCACGACACTTTCGTGCTCGACTTCGCTGACAACGCCGAGGCGGTGAAGGCGGCGTTCCAGGACTACTACCGGGCCACCATCCAGACCGGCGAAACCGACGCTAACAAGCTGCACGACCTGAAGGGCGAACTCGACGGGCAGCAGGTGTATAGCTGGCAGCAGGTGGAGGACTTGGTGGCGCTGTACTTGAGCGGCGCAGACCGGGACAAACTCGACCCCATCCTCGATGCTTGCGTCGCCGAATACTCAGACAAGCTTGGCGAGGACGATCAGGTCAAGTTCAAGGGTAAAGCCAAGGCCTTCGTGCGCAGCTACGGCTTTCTTGCCGCGATCCTGAGTTACGGTCATCCGAAGTGGGAGAAGCTGTCGATCTTCCTGAACTTCCTCATCCCCAAGTTGCCCGCGCCCAAGGAGGAAGACCTCTCCAAGGGGGTGCTGGAGACCATCGACATGGACAGCTACCGGGTTGAGGCCAAAGCAGCGCTGAAGATGGCGATGGACGATGCCGACGCCACCGTCGAGCCGGTGCCGCCCGGTGGTAGAGACGGCAAAGGCGAAGCCGACATCGACAGGCTCTCCGCGATCATCAAGACCTTCAACGACCTGTTCGGCAATATCGAGTGGAAGGACGATGACAAGATCCGCAAGGTCATCGCCGAGGAAATCCCGGCGCGGGTGGCGCAGGACAAGGCCTACCAGAACGCGCAGGCGAACTCCGACAAGCAAAACGCCAAGCTGGAGCACGACAAGGCGCTCAACCGCGTGGTGCTGGAGCTGCTGTCCGACCACACCGAGCTGTTCAAGCAGTTCAGCGACAACCCCAATTTCAAGCGCTGGCTGACGGACACGGTGTTCGATGCGACCTATCAGCCGGGCGCGGTTCCGCCGAAGGCACCGCCGCAGACTGGGGCATCGGCATGAGGACGAATGGGTGCGGGAGGACGCGATGACAGGAACATCCCCAGAGGATCAAGCCAAAATTTCTGCCCTTTGCAGAGAGGCCGAGCGACTGGAAGAAGACGCCCTGTATTCGAGCAAGGGGCATTTCAATGCCGAAGACACATGGGTTCGGCGCAACTACTGGCTCGGTGTGCCAGCAACCGCTCTTGGTGCGATTGCAGGTGCCACTCTGGTCAAAAGCCAACCTGAGTGGGCCAGTGCCTTCACCTTGCTGGCGTCGCTACTGACGGGATTGATGACCTTTCTCAAGCCGAACGAGCGCGCTGCAATGCACTGGGCCGCTGCCGGACAGTTTTTGGCTCTTCGAAATGAAGCCCGTTTTTTTCGTGAGATCGAATTGCTTGAGACGAATAGGCTGGGCGAGCTTCCTGAGAGATTGAAGGCTCTTGCCTCTGCACGCAATGAGCTGAACCAGAAGAGCCCGAGCATTCCGCGGCGCGCATTTGTCTCTGCACGCAAAGGCATCGAAGAAGGCGAAGCCATGCACAAAGTGGACGAGGAGAATTAACAAGATGTCGGTATTGAGCTTTCTGACAGATACAGCCAGCAGTGCTGTGCTCTCCACAACCGAGCAGTCGTCGATCACGACCTCTATTTCTACGCTGCAAACCCGGATTGGTCAATATTTCGCTAGCGGTGTAATCAAGCAGCACTTCCGCTTCGGGTCGTCGACGCGGGGCACAATTCTGCCGCGCTCTATGGACGAGCGTTCTGATATTGACTACATGATCGTGTTTGGCGAGAACAACGCCACGCCACAGACCTATCTGAACCGGCTGAAAACTTTCGTCGAGAAGTACTACAGCTCTTCGGACATCCGCCAGTCCAGCCCGACCATTGTCCTCGAGCTGAACCACATCAAATTCGACCTCGTGCCCGCAACAACGACTTGGCTCAGCAAGTTGCAGATTCCGGATGGATCTGGCGGCTGGATGACTACAAACCCGAATGATTTCAACGCAACTCTTGAGGCGAGGAACAAAGAGCACAAGTCACTGATCAAGCCGTCCATTCGGTTGTTCAAGTACTGGAATGCGACCGCAGGTTTTCCTTTTCGATCCTCTTTCGAGATGGAAAAATGGGTCTGTGGCCTGAGCTTCTGGTTCCTGGTAAACCAAAAAGATTATTTCTTCGCGGTCATTAATAACCTGAACACGAGTTCCTCATACACACAGTGGGTTAACGACGAGATTACCCGCGCGAAAATCATCGTGGCGAAAGTTCGTCAGTATGAGAAAGATGAGATGCCGGTAACGGCAGAGAACGAAATGAAAAAACTGTTTCGGCTCTGAGGAGGAAAAATAGCGCTCAATCTCGCGAAGTCAATGGTGTTTGTAACGTGACTGGTGATTTCGGTTCTGGTAATGGTCATCTGTGTTCCCTATGTGTGTGTTTTTAACAGAATGATGGCGTCAAAAAGCCGTTGGGAACCTATCCTCGTACTGCGTCCACCAGCGTTTTCCCACTGATATGGGTGTACCGCTTTAACATCTGTGTCGTCTTGTGGCCGGTAATCGCCTGTACAGTCATCATCGGAATCCCTTTCTCACAAAACCGGCTAGTGGCCTCGTGCCGCAAATCGTGGAAGGTCAAGCCCTCGATCCCGGCCCGCTTCACGGCTTTGTTGTAGCTGGCTCGCAAGCCGTCGCTGGTGTATTTCCAGACTTGGCCATCTTTGCTCGTCCCGCGCCTTTGCTGCCGCTGTAATGCCTCTTCCGCACGCTCGGACAGGGGAACGATCCGCGCGGTCTCGTTCTTCACCAGCTCACCTGGCAGATAGCAGGTGTGGTCAATCCAGTTGATCCGAATCCATTCCATGCTCAGGATTTCTCCCTGCCGCATGGCCGTTTCAATGGCGAGGATCACAATGTCCGCCAGTTCGGGGTTGACGTGGGTGCAGGCTTCCAACAACCGTCGCTTTTCATCGCCCACCAAGCGCCGATCCCGGCCTTGCGGTAGCTTAGGCTTGCGGGCCTTGGCGGCCTGGACAGGGTTGGCCAGCGCTTCCATACCCCACTCGGTAGCCGCCACACTGTAAAGATGTGAGATCACTGCTAGGTGGAGGCGGATGGTGTTGGCGCTCTTGCCCTCGGTTTCCATTTCCGCAATGGCATCGGCCACGTCTTTGGATCGTACCCGGGCAAGCGAGAGGCGGGCGATCTTTCGTTGCTTCCATTGACGGATGTAACCTTTGACCCGAAAACCGCCGTCTTTGGACCGAGGTGCGATTTCCTCGGCATACCGATCAAGCGCCGCAACCAGGGTGGTAGCCTCGGACTCGGTTCGGTCCCGCCACTGTCCCCGCTCCATTTCGGCTTCCGTCACTTTGGCCCAGGCTTGGGCCTCGGCCTTATTGCGGAATGTTTTGGTGAGGGCAGGGAAACCCCTCTTGCGGATTCTGACCTGCCAGCCGATCCTCAGTCCTCGGTCATCCAGCCTTTCCGAAATTGTTGCCATGAGCCACCTCTGCGACAGTGCTTTTTCAAGCCCAGTGTCGCGCCAGTGGAGCGTAAAATCAAACAGACAAAAAAATGGCCTAGATTTAACATCTAAGCCTTTGTTTTCTTTGGTGGGTTGTGAGGGGATCGAACCCACGACCCGCTGATTAAGAGTCAGCTGCTCTACCAACTGAGCTAACAACCCAAGAGCAACGCATTATAAGGATTTACGTCGAGAAGGCAAGAGCTGAAACCTACAGAAATTCTGTTTGCCTTCCCAGGCCGTGTTGCCAACGGTTTAGTGAGTGGTCTTCTGCCGCAGGCGGATGACGACCTCGACATTTTCCACTTCTGTTTCCGCCGGAATATCCGGCAGCTTGCTGATTTGCAAAGCGCTGGCCGGGATATCCTGTAATTGCCCGGTATCCACATGATAAAAATGATGATGCAGAGATACATTCGGGTCGTAAAAAACCTTGCCTGGTTCGACAATGACTTCACGCACCAGCGAATGGTCGGCAAACAAGCCAAGGGTATTATAAACCGTAGCCTTGGAAACCACGGGATAATCCGCATTCACACGTTGCATAATTTCTTCCGCAGACAGGTGGGCGCAAGAAGAGAAGAGGGCGTAACCGATCTCCACACGCTGGCTGGTAGGATTGACACCTGCATCCCGCAAAATTTCCAAAACCCGCTGCTTGTTCCAATCCTGATGATCCATGGATGGCCTCACTATAATTCTAAACAAGTTATAATTGTAGCGCTAACTAAGTCTCAGGGGAAGAGTTGGTTTTTTTACGAAGATGCGTAGCCGGCAAATAAGGCGAAGTCTCTATGGGCGGATTTCTATCGGTGAGCATTGACACGAGTATTTCTGCCGTTGCCGGAGCATTGGTGAGGCCATAACGAAAATGCCCCGCAGCCACGTACAATCCTTCCCAACCGGGAAGAGGGCCGATATAAGGCACACTATCATGACTTCCGGGACGCAGCCCCGACCATTGCCTGATGATATGTTCGCTGCTCAGATCAGGCAGATAATCATGGGCAAAATCCCAGAGTGTTTGCCGTGCTTCAGGAGTAACCGATTTATCAAATTGCACGTTTTCACTGGTGCTGCCCGCCAGAATCAAGCCGTCCTGACGGGGAACCAGGTAATGATGATCGCGCATCAACATTGATTGGAGCATACCCGCTTGGCCTTGTAACAAGAGCATTTGCCCGCGTACTGGATAAATCTCCAGATGAAGACCGACATTGTCCAGCAATTTACCCGTCCACGCGCCCGCCGTGACGATGGCGAAGTCGGAGGACATAAACCCCTGGGTTGTTTCTAGCCCACAGAACCGTCCTTGCAGTTTTCTGAAGCCACTGACCTCGGTATGTTCGGTGATGGTGACACCCAATTGACGACAACGTGCCATGAGGGCGGATAGTAAACGAGGATTGCGCACCTGGGCGACCTCAGGACACCAGAGTGACCGCTCCCCGATATCCCGGTGATCCTGTAGCAGCCAATTCAGCTGCCATTGTTGCGCCCAGCGAAGGATTTCATCCGGAATGTCTTCATGTTCCCCCTCCATGATCCTCAGTCCAGACTGCCTCCACTGAGGATCGATGCCGGTCAGCGATTCGAGCTCCCCGGCGAGTGCCTGGTGCAACGCCATGCTGTAAAACGAAAGACGTAGTAACTCCGGGGGGTAAAACCAGGGATAAAGGGGGCTGAGAATACCCCCGCCCGCCCAGGAGGCCTCCTGACCGGCTTGTCCCCGGTCCACAATGCGGACCTCGAAACCGGCCTCAGCCAGTCGCATGGCGGCAAGTAAGCCCATGATGCCAGCTCCGACCAGGATGATGCTGTTTTGCTTTTTTAGCACGTATGCTTTCCGTAACGCTTAAAAATCAATTCGGTAAAATATATTGGCCCCATTTTGGGTACCGCTTTCTGTTTGCAATTCAATATGTTTACTGACCCGATAACGCAGCCGGGCAACGGTACCGTCACCCATCACTGATTGACCAACGCTGAGATATAAATCGGGCGTCAGGTAATGGCCCAAGGTAACCATGGCGCCGGATAAACCCTGTTGGCCATTAGAGGTGACACCTACATCAATGCCCGAATTGCTCAGACTATTGCCGAAAAGTGCCGCGCGGCTGGCGGAAAAGAGAGTTCCTGCTGCTGCTGAAAGTAATTCGTCCTGATTGTTCAGGCTGCTGGAGGGGGTACCCAGCACTAGATAGGATAAAATATCCGCCTGAGACATGGAAGGGCTGGAATAGAGATTCACCTGGGGAACTTGCAGCGTTCCCGTAACCTGAACCCCGGCTTTTACGGGAGTGTTATCTACGGCAAAACTATCCGAATTTTTGATGGTTCTGACGGCCAGCACATCCAGATTGGCCTGACTGGCCTCTCCATGAAAATTAATGGAACCCCGTTCAAAATCCAGACTATGCCCATAAATATCATAATGACCATCCACCATACGCAAAATGCCTTGCACATCAGGGGTGTTTCCATCGTGCATGAGCACATCCAGACTGCCGACCAGATTGGCGCGTAAACCACTAATCAGGACTTTTGCGTCATTTCCCAGGGTGACCTTCAAATTTACGCCCAACGCCGGACCGGCATGATTTTTCTTGATGTTTTTGACAAAAACCACATCACTGGAAGGTTTGGGCCCATTAAAGTCAGTACCCAGAATGCGTAAGCGATTAGTATGAATCACCCCGCCGATATGAATTTTCTGTAGAGACCCATCAATCTGCAAATCAGGGCTGACCGCCGCCTGTACCTGCGGGAGATTCAGTGCAGTGAATGCATGTCCGGTAATTTGCATGGCAAAACGGGTCTGTGGTTGAAGATGAATCATACCCGTGCCGGAAATCTGCCCTGTACCGGATGTGGCATGTAGCTCGGTAATTTGTATTTCCTGACCGTTAGCTACTATTTTGGCACCGACTTTTTCTAAATCCAATCCGGCTTGGGGCACATACAAACCCAACCCCTCAAGTTGCGCAGAGCCATGCCATTTGGGCTCAGCCCAGGTGCCGGAAACCTCTCCATCAACATATCCCTGACCCTGCGCTCGCATTTTCAGGGTACCAACGGGTAGGGCGGCAAAAAAAGGGCTGCCCAGTTCGGTTTTGAGCGTGCCTTGCAAGGGGGCTTGCTGATTCCAGCGCCAGGGCAGAGCAAGGGTGATGGGGCTGAACAGATGTAGCTGCGCTGATCCCCAGTTTTGAGGCAGCTTGAGATCAGCATGAACCGTCAGATTGTGGGGCTGCCACTGTACTTGACCGCTGAACTGCTGCAAATCTGCTGATTGATGCTCTGCATCTGCCAGCCAATGTAATTGGGTTTTCTGAAAATCCCAGTGCCAATCAGCATGACAAACGCCGTGACATTGGGCTTTTACCTGTGCATTCACATAACCTTCCAGCGACATTTCATCCGTATGGTCATGTAAATCCAGCGGCAGAGAAAAAATATCCAGATTCAAGTCCGCAAGGTTAGAGGCTGGATTGTATAACCCTTGCGCGCTGATTTTAGAGCCACGGTTATCCTGAACAATTAGCGGACTTATGCGCATGGCACCAGCACTCCAGGATAAGCTGGCGGGATTGTCCAGTTGCCAGTCTCCCCATTGCGCACTCTGAAGATGGGTTTGCTCCAGGAGCAGGCGCCACGCCACCGGGGAGTGCTTCAACAGTCCAGTCAGCAATAAATGATTACCATCAGCCTGGGCATGGATACCCCATTTAAGTCCAGTGAGTGGCCCCCGAGCCTCTGCCTGTATATTACCCTGATGTTTTCCGTAATCCACACCCTGTAAATCTAAACGGGCTTGCAGTTGATTTCCTGCTTGCAGGGTGGCCAAGGTTTTCAGACTATGGATGGTAATACCAGAATAGCCGAGTCCTTGCGCATGAGCTTGGATTCGACCCAGCCAGGCCTGCCGGTTTTGTGCGAGCCAACCTTCCATATTCGTAGAGCCACGAGCACCCGGCAATAATCCCTGCCAATCGGCAACATGCACGATAAAGGACAATCGCTGCTGCAAGTTTCCGGAAGCAGTCAGTTGAATACCCGGACCACGAAAATCGGCGTTTTGCAAATTCCACTGATTTCCTGAAAATTGCACTTCGGCCTTACCTTGCAAATTTTTTTGATAAATCTGGCTGGGCAACAGCGTCAATTGCAAGTGACCACGTATAATTTTCCCCTCCTGAGTCGCATTAATTGCCAGATCGCCGGACAATTGCCCCGGTATCTGCTGGGCTATACTTTTTATAGGCAGAGTCCGGATGCGGAAATCTCCACTAACCTTGATCCGGGGTTGCCATTGAATCTGCAACTGAGCCGGTAAGAGTGTGGCACCCAGGATATTCCCCTGGTAATTGTAGGCTAATTCGCGATTACTCCCTTTTAAATGGCCTTCAATACCACCAAATTCTGCTGAGCCTTGCGCAGACAAAACACCTTGATATTGCCGGGAATTACCATGCAGACGAATGGCCAGTGAGAGGGCACCCATAGGTAAGGATGGAGGAATATCCTTGATCAGCAGCTGTTCCAATTTTCCATGAACCGTGAAATTACCCGCTGTATTATCGGGAAGATTGATTATCCAATGTGCTTTGGCGATCTTGCTTAAAGCCGGATTTTGAATGGTCATGGCATTCAAGGTAATCTGGTGAGCTTCGATGCGTGTCTCACAGCGCAGAATGCTGGTTGCATGATTCTGAGTCCATTGCAGCCGAACGGGACCTCCAAAGGCATTTTTATCCATATCATGCCAGAGAATATGCCATTGCAGCTGTGTCTTTTTTCCGGCAGCGGCGGTTGGTATCCACATTCCCTCCGTTTTGATACTTCGCTTCTCCATGCCTATTTGTGCCGAAAGATGAAGCTGTCCTTCGGGAGTACCGGCCTGCAACTGCTGGATATGAAGATTACCATGTTGCCAGGCAAGGCTTTTCGATGTCGCCTGAGTGAGTATGAAGGATGATTTTTGGCCTTGCCAGACATGCAGTTTTTGGAGAGACAGCGAGTTGAGACGAATAGCGATAAATTGGGTCCATAAGGGCAAGGCTGGCCATTCAAGATTCAGGCGAGTGGGTTGTTTGGAGGCGGCTGGCAAATGCAGTTGGCTATCGAGGATTTTTAGATTCTCGAGATCCAGTTCTCCCCATAACAAATGGCTGGCATGCAAATCCCATTGCAATTGATGGGCATAAAAGTGCATGGAGCCATTGGACCATTGTAGATGATGGATATCCAGGCCTTCTGCAAGAGTTCCGCTGACTCTCTCTACCTTTAAATGTGGAATCCGGGCCAACAACCAGCGGGCACCATCATTGCTGTCCAGTAACCAGAATAAAGCACCAAATAAAGTCCCCAAGACCACTATGAACAGCAAAAACACTCCATGACGCAGGCGCATCACAGACTGAATCCCACCGAAAAGGCAATCCGTACTGCTGGCGCTTGCGGATTTACCAGCGGATGAGCCAGATCAAAGCGGATTGGTCCTACCGGGGAATACCAGCGAAAACCCAGTCCCACATCCTGGAGCAGGCGGACATTGGAAAAACTGTTAAAAGCATTGCCGGCATCATAAAAAGCCACAACAGCCCAGTTTTTACTCACAAAACGTTGGATATTCACGCCGGCAACAGCCAGCAGACGGCCACCTTCCACAGCGCCATCGCTATCCAGAGGCCCCTGTGATTGATAGGCATATCCGGGAAGGCTGTTTTGTCCCCCCGCAAAAAACCGTAAGTTTGGCGGTAACGCCGTGATCGGACCGTTTAACCACATCGCTCCCAGTTTAGCCCTGGTACCCAGCACCCATTGTCTGGACAGGCGGGCGCGCCAGGTACCACGCGCGCTGAAGCGAACAAAATCGGCACTGCTGCCCCATATTTTACTGGCCCCTTCAGTGCGTGCAGTCAGTGAATAACCGGAAATTGGCCGCAATATGTTGCGAAAATCCTGGACTGTATATTGCAAAGACGGATAAATATAAAAACTGTTATTTACTTCGCCGGCTACAGTATAATTCGCTTGCTCAAAATTGAGCAAAGCTTCTAGTGTACTGCTGCGATTACGATTGTTGTCATCCCGTAAAGTCCATTGACGACCGGCACTAGCCAAGAGCTCATTACTATCATAGGCCGTGAGTGTTTGATTCTGGTAGCTGGCTTGTGCAACATACTCTGAACCGATATTCTTGCCGATAGGCCATTTATATAAGATACTGGCGTTTTTATTCAACTGGGCAGCCAAAATAGAAACGCGCACATGCTGAGCCTGGTCAAAAGCATTGTAATTATCATAAATTAACGCCGCATTGGGGCCTATATCCGTGCTGTAACCAGCACCAACCTTGATATGTTGGGCAGGCATGCTTTTCAGATTGATAATGACGGGTACGGTATTATTTTTTTCTGCATGGATATCCCCATGCACAGAAATATCCGAAAAACGATCTGCATTGCGAAGATTGCTCTGGGTAACAGCCAAAGCCGCAGGCGCATACCAGTCGCCGGGTTTGAAAGACACATAACGTTCAACAAACCATCGTGGATAATGCACGGCACCATGCACCGTGATCGACCCAAAACGAAAACGCGGACCGGTATTCAGCCACAGATAAATTTCTGACCAGAATGCTTTTTTATCAATCAGAATCTCGTGACGGGTATATTCAGCTTTGGCGTATCCCTGTTTATTTAAAACGGCTATAGCTTTGCCTTTCCATTCTTCATAATCAATCTGATCAAGAACGGCTCCATCTTTTAATGGAAACTGATTAAAAAGGCGGGTAATGACAGGTATATTACTCCCGGTCCCGGTTTTCTGAAGATCTATTTTGCGCACACGTATCGGCTGACCGGGTGTTATGGAAAAACGCAGCAAATCCTGTTTTTTGCCTGATGTTTCAGTGCTGACTTTCCATTTTGCATCATAGTAACCATACGCTTGCATGGCATCTTTAAGACGCAGGCCGGCAGCCAACTCGGTTTCATCAAGGCGGTTGGCCTTGTCA
>NZ_JABBOU010000066.1 GCF_018853465.1 Acidithiobacillus montserratensis | reverse complement strand
CCCCTCCTGCCTGACCAAATCCCCCATTGGCCCCGGTCCGCCCTTTGGACCCTTGCACACCATTGGGGTCTACCTGATTCGGGAAAGTGGTCGGAGAAGTGCCATTAGCCCCCGCAGCAGCGGGAGGCGGTGTATTGAAAAGATTATCGAGGCTTCCGCCATAAAGCAGTCCCTTTGTTCCACCTTGCCCCCCAGTAGCCACATCCTGCCCGAAGTTCACGTCATGGATGATGGCCTTGGCACCCTGATTGACAAAAATGGCCCCACCCATGCCTGCCCCGCCACCACTTCCGGATCCGCCTACAGTATCAAAATTATCCAGAGATCCATGGCTTACCGTCAGCGTCGTCCCAGCCCCGTTTACAAAATAACCCCCGTTACCCTCACCATTAATATTTCCCGTCAGGGATTCTGATTGGGTAACCAACGTTCCAGGGAGCGGCGCGGCTTGGGCAAGGCCGCCCATGGCCGACAAAAACAAGACGCATGAGGCAGAGAAAAAACCGATCCCAAGGTGCCGCAAACTGTTCTTTTGTGCGGTGCCATGACCTTTTTTCCTGGCCAATTCAGACGCAACAAGCAAATTTCCGGTACGGGATTGGCGAATAAGTTGGTAGCAGCGGTTCATAATGGACTCCTTATAGTTTTGCTTTTTGTTCTCTGCAATTTTTATGCCGCTAAAATTGAAAAATAATACCCAATTAAAATAATATTTTGCACAAACATTTGAATATATATCTATACTAAAATTTACATTTTAGTTTACATAATGCAACATTTACGGTTATTCTTTGCACCGATTGCACGATTATTAATATTTTAATTATATGTTGAGAGAAGGTTTCAATTGCCAAAAATTCGCTGCACTAAAGTAATCAGACTAATGATTGCCGAGCCTTTCTAAATAATAGAAGGCGTGCGCCTGATAACCGTTATACTATTTTATAAAGACTTTCGGTCAGCTCTATGCCTTAAGTCCCCTATTGTTTGACTACTCAAATTTTTTATATAATAGTGACACTAAGAAAGACGTCATTAATCATTATATTAATCCATACTAATAGCGCCCTCCAAGAGTATTAGCCTACGTCATTTTATCACGAGCTGATTTTGGGTTCGGGACCGTCTTGATGTGCGTCCCTGTCGGGGTAAAGGCGTCCTCCTGAACCCACCTTAAAATTTCCGCTGCTCCATAGGCCCCGCATATGTCACCGAATTCGCAAGACGCTACTCTGCATGCCCCCGAAAACATCCAGGAACATTTCCGAATGCAAGGTATCGGTGATCCTATTGTCCGGGAAGCAATGACCATTGTGGCAAAAGCTAATGATCTTCCTGTGGAGCGGGTAGAACGTCTATTTTTCAGCCGGGATCAGGTCGCTGCCGATATGGTGTACGCCCTCATCCAAATGCGTTATCCCGATCGCTTTGAGAGCATCGGTTACTGTACGATCTGCCGAAAATTCTTTTTGCGCGAAATACCCCACTCTTAAACTAGGATTCCCTATAATGGGTATCCAACCGGTACAGTGCATGTCGGGCCAAGCGGGCCACACGGTCGGGGTAACCGCTCAGAATCTGCCACTGGCGCAGCGCCCAGAGGCGATTTTGGGTAATGCCGCGTCCACTATAAAGCGCCTTGCCATAGTAATAACGTGACCAATGACAGCCTTGGGGTAAGGCCGCCTGCCAATAGGGAATGGCCCGCTCGGGTTCGGTCGTGCGATACCAGTACAGGCCCAGGTAACGCTGGGCACGTATATGTCCCGCGTGCGCCTGCTGCTCCAGGATAGCCAAGGCGTCAGCCTCCTTTTTTCTGGCACGGTAGAGCAGTTCGCGCAGGGCAGGGTCAGTATACTTGGCGATTTTCAGCCCCCCTACATTTTCAGATTGGTTTTCATAGTTAACCGTTTCGCCCATCATTGCTTTCTAGATGCCCGGCAACCTTATGACTACCAGCAGCAGGGAATACCTGGTCATGATTAATGCCCCCATCCACTTCGATTAGTTCTCTTGCTGATGCTGATTCACCTGTACACGCATGGCAGTACCCGCCTTAAAATGCACCGTGCGCTTCTCTGGTACGGCAACCGAAGCCCCGCTCTTGGGATTGCGCCCCATTCGGGCAGCAACATCGTGCACTGAAAATACCCCGAAGTCGCGGATCTCTATCCGTTCCCCCTGAGCCAACGCCCGGGCGAAGTGATCCAGAATCAGTCCTGTCGCCATAACCACTTCTGAACGAGTCAGGCATGTATCACCCTGATTGCACAAATCTCGATAAACATTTTCCACCAAGTCTGATTTATTCATATATTATCGTTCTCATCTTCTCTATCGGTATCCACTATCATGGCCTCTAAATGCTCTCATTGAATATGACGTAGGTAGTTCTAACGCGCATCCGTCGGTCCATCCCAACCAAAAAAAGCCCGGCTATACCGGGCTTAAGCACTTCATCCATTACAACAGTACTCACCTACTACTACAACAGCTACAACAGGAACTCACACAACCAAACTAATTTACAGACTACCCAACAAACCACCCAAAAGACCCGTGCTGCCGCCCACCAAACCGGTCACAGTACCGGTTACCGGGGCCAGAGCACTCACGGTACCGGAAAGCAGCGTAGGCACGTCCGTGCTCACTGCTGCCAGTGCATTACCGGCATTATCGACGACATTGTTCAGTAAGCCCTCGACGCCACTGAGTGCGCCGCCTGCTACGATGGTAGTTTCACCCAATACCGTACCCACATCGGTGGTGACACTGCCCAGCAAACCTTCCACACCACCCACAACACCTCCGAGGGTTGTGTCTAATGAGCTCACCAAGCCGGTGACTGTGCTTCCCAGGCCGGAAACCAGATCGCCTGTGCTGGAAGTAGCCGAACTGCTACCGCCCAGAAGTCCGCCCAGCAAACCGCTCAAAAGACCGCCAACATTCAATAGTGACATAATCATTTTCTCCATGTTTTAGTAGCGCAAGAAATATTAAGGTGGCTGAAACGCACTCACAAAAGTAACCATTCAGCAAGCACTACAAAGCAAACCGCGTGCCACATTTTGATTATCCCGGTAACATTTTATATCTTTTTGTTTTTTATTATTTGTTTTTGTTTTTGCTGCCATGATTGAACTTTATCCCGCGCCCTACGTTACCCATAACCCACAGTGACACAACCCATAATGTTACCCCATGTTACCCGTTACAAAATTTGCAACCACTCTCTTGTCCGCTCCAAAAACGTGCGTAACCCATATTGCTAACCATGTTACCCATTATGAATCAACCAGCATGCCGGGAGTAGATTAACTCACTCATTAATTCCATTATTTTCAGCAGTTACCGAAACCTATCAAAGAACGGTACGAAATTTGCCTTAAGATGTAAGTACGGTAATTTGTTCTGGCGCTCATGGAATCCCCCAAATCCCATGACCACACCCAATTTAATAGAGGCAAGCCCTTATGGCTGTTCACAATGCATGGCAACCCTTTATACCGGGACTAGGCAGTAACTCCATTCTCCATTGGGAATTCGCTGTGCTGACTCTGGCCGTTCTGCTTGTCCTGTATTTCCTGCCTACCTTCAAGGCATGGCACCGCTGCCATGGCAAATTCCGCTGGTGTCTGCGCCTGTTTTTCATCAATTTGTGTTTAGGCTGGACCATTATTGGTTGGTGGCATGTCTGGAATCGGGCCAATTGGTCAGGGCCAATCATTTTCGCGCGGCGCGGCAAACATCGGCACCAACCTGTTCAATCACCCGCACTGCACCGCATCCATCATCCGAGGTAGCCAATGCTCGTGAAAACCCTTAAAACCACTCCCCTTATTGCCCTGATGGGCAGTATCGGACTGCTAGTCTGCCCTGCAGCCTGGGCCATCACCAGTACCGAAGCCCATAGCCTTTGTCTTCAGGCCCAGTCAGGAAACACCACCGCTCTGGCCCGCCTGACCACAGCGGCCCAAAAAGGGAATAGATCAGCCGAGAACTGGTTGGGTGTGTATTATGGCCTTAAACATCAGTACGAAGCGGCCGTGCCATGGACCCGCAAAGCGGCCCTGCAAGGAGACCCTCTCGCAGAATTTGTCATGGGCAGCATTTATTATTACGGCAACGGCGTCCCCAAAAATGCCACCAAGTCAGTCTATTGGTACCGGTTAGCCGTGGATCAGGGGTTTCAGAAAGCCAAACCCATGTTAAAAAAAGCCCAGGCAAAACTGCAGGCCACATCAGTCAGCAGCACCGCCGTCCCCGTCTCAAGCCCCGTCTCAAGCACCCCCCTGACTCCGGCTGTTACCCGACAACCCGACAGCCAACCCCGTGAGCATCAAGGCCATAAAACGGTCACTGCTGCAACTGCGCGACAAAGCATTTCGGCCCCGCAACCGCAAGCCCTGAGTCCGGCGGCAGAAAATCATCTCGGCTACGCCTATTACAGCGGCCAGGGTAAAATCCAGAACTACCAGAAAGCTTTTTACTGGTTCCGAAAAGCGGCCCTGCAAGGCAATGCCAGCGCCGAAAACAATCTGGGGGTCGCTTACAACCACGGCCAAGGAGTTGCCCAAAATCAAGCCAAGGCTTTGTACTGGTACCGCAAAGCCGCGCAACAAGGCAACCCCAGTGGCGAAACCAACCTGGGCGTAGCCTATTACGAAGGCAGCGGCGTCAAAAGCAGCACCCCGCAAGCCCTGCACTGGTGGAAAATGGCCGCCGCCCAAGGAGATCAGCGGGCGCAAAGTTATCTGGATGTCGTCCGCTCCTCCGACCATCCAGCCTCCTGAGGGTCAATGCCACTGTTGAACAGACCGCACAGGCCACGATGAAAGCAACCTGAAAAGCGGATGCACTTTGGAGAATTTTTGTTTATCCTCTGTTACAGATAAATAACCAAAACAGGGTAAATATGAATCTTGCTTTGCCGCAAAAAACCCGTCACCCCGGTCAGATCATTTTGGCCGGAGAGCCCATGGTCATCCACTGCAATCATTACAACCGGTTTTTGCAGATGGTGGTAGAAGGCTGTCAATCGGTGGATGGTATGGGCCTGCAGTTGGAAGCCGCGCAGGAAGTCGTCTTTCGCCAGCTTGCCGGGCAGTTCCTTATCCACCCCCGGAGTAGCCCTCAGGAACGCCAGCATTGGACAACCGCGCTGTATGCTTACTGTGGTTTTGGACATCTGGATTTTGGGCAACTGCCAGAGACACCCCCCCGGCGAATGGATGGTGCGCGAGAACCATTCCCATTATGCCAACGCCCTGCGCTTGAATCCGGGCACCCGCAACTTGCCCGGAGAGCTTTTTGATCTGGGCTACTGCACAGCTGCCATCTCCGCGATTTATGACACCCCTTATCAAGGCGATATCCCTTTACCCAACGCTGCCCTGTCTGCCGGAGGAAGCCAAACGCTCTTTCACCTCCGGCAAGCGCCCGAAGTCCGGGAATTCTTTTGCGGTCTGCCCCGACAATCTCCCGATGGCCTACAAGCGCAGAACGACATCCCTCCCAAGAGTTGCGGGCTGCACATTGACGAAAATCGCATCCTGGAGGAGATGAGCAGTTTGACCATCCAGGGCAATCCTGAAAGCGGTCTCATCGACGCCTTCGGCGTGCAGCTCACCCTGCATTATGCCGACTACTATAATCTCCTCTCTTTTCGTTTTGAAAAGGCGCTGAAACAGGCCTTGCAAGCCTCGCCCTTCCTGGCCAGAACCCTGGCGGCAGAATATCCGATTCTTGCGGAGTACCGGGATTTCGGACACTTGCGCGGCGATTTTCTGGCGCAAACGCTGCTGACTGAAGCGGGACACGTCTGCGGTTTTCGCACCATGGGGGGCATCATGTTGTCTGCGCTCTGGAAAGAGCAGATTCTGCCCATGATCCAGGACCGGTCCGACTGGATACATGGCATCATCGCCGTCATAAACAGTTTGGGCTGGGGAATCTGGCGCGTCATGGAACTGCTTCCAGATCAGCGTTTGGTGTTGCGTGCCTGGCGACCCTATGAATCCCTGGGGTATCTCCGCATTTTCGGGATTTCCGAAACCCCCGTAGACTATCTTTTTGCCGGCGTGGCCGGCGCCCTCATGAACCTCCTCTATCATGTGGATATCACCCGCCGTCATGATCTGGATGATGCCTGCTATCAACAGGCCATGCATGTGGGAAATCATTTCTGGGCACGCCAGACTGCCTGCGTCGCCCAAGGTCACCCTTATTCCGAAGTCATCGTCGAAAGGGGCATTCTGCGCGACTGGTAACATTACCGCCCGCCCCACCACCGTTAACCCGCCCCGCTTTCATGTCACCTCTTTTTACCCATTTTTTTCCCCACCTCCAGGCAAAGTGGCTTATGAACAGCCACTTAACTGCCGCAACCTGCACGGCACGACAATTGCTTCTGGTTGCTTCAGATATACACCAAAGCATCCCGTCAGGAGGCCACAGATGAGCCATAACTGGACCAGCAAAACACCGCGCCCGAGTGAAGATAGCTATTTTTTCCCGTCAAGGCGGTACTCCAGCAACACCGACAATCCACCCATCGACGCCCGATCCGTATTGGAAGCACTGGACGAGATCACCGCCTGCCTGCGCCATTATCAGGCTTTTGGTGATCGGCAGGAACTGGATGAGTCCATCTTTTCCCTGATGGCCCTGGAAGCCAGCCTGCAGCACTGTGTCCAACGGAAAACGCAGTAGCAGTAATTGGATACCCTGTTACACCCCGAGTAGTACAACAGTGTTTTTCAGACAATAAGGAGACATAATGAGTATTATCAGTTTGGGCGATATCGTAGACAGTCTTTTGGGTTCAAACGGTTATGGCAGCGGCCTGCTGGGCGGAAACGCCCTGTTGGGGGGCGAGGGACTACTCGGCAACCTGCTCGGTAACGGCGACTCCGGTTTGCTGGGCGGCCTGCTGGGTAACAGCTCTGGGTCAGGACTCCTGGGCGGCTTGCTGGGCGGCAATGGCTTGTTAGGGGATCTGGGCCTCGAATCCGTCGTCAATCCCGGCAGTGGCAACATGGCCGCCAGCAGCAGCGGTTCGGTGAGCGCCGGAAGCACCTCCGCCTCCACCAGCACCGGCACCATCCTGAGCGGCGGCAATCTGCTGGGTTCCCAAGGCTTGCTGGGCGGACTCCTCGGCATTTTGTAAATACAGGCAACTCTTCTTTCCCTTTCTTTGTGTTATTTGCGCCGGAACGCCAAGGGAACACCCGGTGAACGGCATCCTAATATTCTCTGCCTGGAAATACCTTCCGGGCAGAGGCCGTTGGGCATACCCCACAAATTACCAGAAAGGTAACATAATGTAACAATTCTGATCCAAAAGCTGAATCATGACCTTGGCGTTTCATAATACCGGACGGTATGAAACAATTGTAGTTACCTATTTTTTTTCATGACCCCCCCTTGTAATGCTCTGAATATGGGCTAAATAAAAAACTGCCCGACATTTCGGTCTTGGTGCGCCGATTTCAGGAACGCCTCCGGAAGTGCTGGCACGCAATCTGCTTATAAACCACGGCTGCGTGATGTGGTTGATGGTAAAGTCGGCGAATTGCTGCCGGCAAAACGGGCAGGTGACTATATGGTGATTTGGAAACAAGGAGAACATTCATGGAAACGATCAAAAATGCGGTAGTCCGCTTTGTGCGGGATGAAGAAGGGGCGGGTGTCATCGAGTATTCGCTGATTGCCGGGATTATGGCGGCGATTATTATTGCTGCTTTATATAATGGCGTGGGTACAGCGATTTCAAATGTATTCACTCAGATCACAACCGACCTCAATACTATTGGCACTGCAAAATAACTTGGTCTTACCAACAGTATCTAATTAAAAAGTTATAAACAAAAATCTCAAGGAGACTCATTGGAATGGCACAGCGGATTGACCGCCCTCTGGGCATTGATGCTGGCCGGCAGCGATCTGCGCTACCGGCGCCTGCCCAATGGGCTCACCCTGGGGGCCCTGGCGTTCGGCCTGCTCTGGGCAGGGTGGACCGGTCAGATCTGGCTCGGTGGAGCCGGGTGGACCGGGCTGCTCGGACTGGCCGCCGCCTTTTTCGCCTTACTCCCTTCCTACGCCTGGCACAAACTGGCGGCGGGAGATGTCAAATTCATGATGGCAGTCGGGGTACTGGCCGGCGCTTCCCCCCTGCTGGGGGTGTATCTGCTCGCCGCCCTGTTTACCCTGCCGGTCATCCTCCTCGAATATCTGCTGCGCGGTCGGGTACAGCGCAAAACCCCCTTCGGTTTTGGCATTGGCCTCGCCTGCGCCGTGGTGGTGCTCAGTCACTGGCCACCCCCGGTATTTCCGTCGGGCGTCTGAAACGGCAGACAGGGTCGCCCCGGCCCGACGGGCCACACGGCGAGGACCAACGGGAAAAAGGTTCCTCCGTCATCGACTTCCCCTTTGTGCTGGTGTTCTTTTTTCTGCTGCTCTGGGGCATTTTCAATTTCGGTTTCATATTCGTCATCCAGAGCATGATGACCACGGCCGCCGAAGATGGCGCCCGGGCGGCCCTGCGCTATCAGCCCGCTACTAGTAAGTATGTGGCCACAAACCTCCGCGCCAATGCCGCACAGCAGACGGCCCAGCAGGTGGCGGGGGTGCTGAATGGTCTGGCGGGAGGCAGCATCACCACTACGGTGAAATCCAAGCCGTGCAGCTACAACCCCCGCCACCTGACCTGCTTCAGCGTGCAGGTCACTTTTCCGTATGGCCAACATCCCATCATTCCGGCACTGGTGAACTTTCCCTTCATCGGGTCGGTGGGGATACCCCAGCAACTCACCGGTACGGCAGTCATGCAGGTGGACAACGACAACCTGCGGCAAGACTGATGGACACGATATAAATCACCAAGGAGACAGGGAAACATGGGAAACAAGGCGAAAATCGCCATAGCCATTCTGGTGCTGCTGGCGGTCATACTGGGGGTTGCGGCCTATGTCATCAGTATGCCTTCCAGCCGCATACAACCGCCCGCAAAATACGCTCCGACC
>NZ_JABBOU010000065.1 GCF_018853465.1 Acidithiobacillus montserratensis | reverse complement strand
CCCCGCCGCTGGGTGAACAGTGGCGGGCTGGGGACCATGGGTTTTGGTCTGCCTGCGGCCATGGGTGCCCAGGTGGCGGAGCCTGATGCGACGGTGGTCTGTATTACCGGCGATGGTAGTATCCAGATGAATATCCAGGAACTTTCCACCTGCCAGCAATACAAGTTGCCCCTCAAGGTGGCTTGTCTGAACAACCATTACCTGGGCATGGTTCGCCAGTGGCAGGAGTTTTTCTATGAAGACCGTTACGCCATGAGTTATGTGGATGCCTTGCCGGACTTCGTCAAACTGGCGGAAGCCTATGGTCATATCGGTTTGCGGGCGGACAAGCCTGCCGACGTGGAACCGGTCATCCGCGAAGCCCTGCGCCTCAAGGATCGCATGGTATTCATGGATTTCCGGGTGGATGCCAAGGAGAATGTCTATCCCATGGTCCCCGCTGGTGCCGCTCTTTCTGAAATGATCCTGGTGTGAGCATGCGTCATATCATCTCCATTTTGCTGGAAAATGAAGCGGGCGCACTTTCACGGGTGGCGGGTCTGTTTTCGGCGCGCGGTTACAATATCGAGGCCATGACCGTCGCCCCCACCCACGATGCCAGTATTTCGCGCATGACCGTGGCCACCAGTGGCTCGGAAGAAATCATGGAGCAGGTGCTCAAGCAGTTGAACAAACTGGTGGAGGTCATCCGCGTCCATGATCTCAGCGAGGGTCCGCACATTGAGCGCGAACTGATGCTGATCAAGGTCCATGCGGTGGGGCCAGACCGGGAAGAGGTGAAGCGTCTTTCGGATATATTCCGGGGGCGCATCATCGATGTGACTGACCGGTCCTACACCATTGAACTTACCGGTCCGGGCGACAAGCTGGATGCCTTCATTCACGCCCTCGATCCGGGTATGGTCATCGAAGTGGTGCGCAGTGGTGCCAGCGCCATCAGCCGTGGTGCCAAGGCTATCTGACCTTCCGGATTCATTATTCATTTTTGTACTTACGCAGAGGTTTACATGAAAGTTTATTACGATAACGATGCTGATTTGGCCCTCATCCAGAAAAAGAAAGTAGCCATCATTGGTTATGGCTCCCAGGGTCATGCCCATGCCCTGAATCTCAAGGATTCCGGTGTTTCCGTGGTGGTGGGGCTGCGCAAGGATTCCACTTCCTGGGACAAGGCCGTCAAGGCCGGACTGGAAGTGAAAGAAGTGGGTGATGCCGTAGCCAGCGCCGATGTGGTCATGATCCTGACCCCGGACGAAGGTCAGGCGGCTCTGTACCGTGATGAAATCGCCCCCAAAATCAAGCAGGGTGCGGCGCTGGTTTTCGCGCATGGCTTTAATGTGCATTTTGGTCAGATTCATCCCCGTGCGGATCTGGATTGCTTTCTGGTGGCTCCCAAGGGTCCCGGCCATCTGGTGCGCTCTACCTATACCCAGGGTGGCGGGGTTCCGAGTCTGATTGCGGTACATCAGGATGCCAGCGGTAATGCGACGAATATTGCCCTGGCTTATGCCAAGGCCAATGGCGGTACCCGCGCCGGGGTCATCGAAACGAGCTTCCGCGAAGAAACGGAAACGGACTTGTTTGGTGAGCAGGCAGTCCTCTGCGGTGGAACCACGGCTTTGGTTCAGGCCGGTTTTGAAACGCTGGTGGAAGCCGGATACGCGCCGGAAATGGCCTATTTTGAGTGTTTGCACGAACTGAAACTGATTGTCGATCTGATGTATGAGGGGGGCATTGCCAATATGCGCTATTCCATCTCCAATACCGCAGAATATGGGGATCTCACCCGGGGTCCTCGAGTTGTCAATGCCGATACCAAGGCCGAGATGAAGAAAATTCTCACGGAAATCCAGACCGGTCAGTTCGCCAAGGAATTCATTCTCGAAAACCAGGCCGGTAAGGCGACCATGCAGGCCATGCGCCGGATGGGTGCGGAGCATCCCATTGAAGTGGTGGGCGACAAGCTGCGTTCGATGATGACCTGGATTGGTCAGAACCGTATTGTGGATCGTTCCCGCAACTAGGATTGTTTGATTTTTTTGAAGAATATCCGGGCGAATCCCTCGGGACAAAGTTTTTTTCCCGAAGCGGTTCGCCCTTTTCTCATGGCCCCGGTCCTGCTACGCTCCGCCCATGAAAACTGATTATCCTTATCCCATTCTGGCGCGTGAAGGTTGGCCTTTTTTACTGTTGTTTCTGGCCCTCGCCATTGTCCTGCAGATTTTTCTGACAGGTTGGTGGCTGGTTTTTTCAGCGCTTTTTTATCTCTTGTTTCTGTTCAGCCTGCAGTTTTTTCGCGATCCCCGGCGGCTCCTGCCGGATTTGTCGCCACATTCGGTGCTCTGTCCTGCTGATGGCCGGGTCATTGCCATTGAACAGGTCGATGATCCTTATCTTTCCCGTCCTGCCCTCAAGATCAGCATTTTCATGAATGTGTTTGACGTGCATGTGAATCGGATGCCGGTCAGTGGTGTGGTACAGAATGTCTGGTATTTTCCGGGACGATTTTTTAATGCTGCCCTGGACAAGGCTTCCTTGGAAAATGAGCGCAATGCGCTGTGGATTAAAACCCCCGAAGGTCAGGATGTGACCGTGGTTCAGGTGGCGGGCCTGGTGGCGCGGCGTATTGTTTGTCATGTTCAAAGGGAAAATAGCGTCGTGATCGGGCAGCGATTTGGTTTCATTCGCTTTGGCTCGCGGGTGGATACTTATGTGCCATTGGATACCCAGGTCCAGGTGCGCATTGGCGAAAGAGTGCGTTCCGGTGCCCAGTGTCTGGCGACCCTGCCAGTGACGGCCCCATGAATCCGCGCTATCCCCGGCGCGGGGTCTATGTGCTCCCTAATCTGTTTACCACGGCCAGCCTTTTTGCCGGTTTTTATTCTATTGTCGCTTCCATTCACGGTCATTACCGGACAGCCGCTATTGTCATTTTCATCGCCATGATTCTCGATGGTCTGGATGGCAGGGTGGCGCGCATGACCCGTACTGAAAGTGCTTTTGGTGCGGAATATGATTCGCTGGCGGATGTCATCGCCTTCGGCATGGCGCCCGCTGTCCTGGTCATGCTCTGGGGGCTTCAGGACTTCGGCAAATTCGGCTGGCTGGGAGCTTTTGTCTATATTGCCTGTGGCGCCTTGCGCCTGGCGCGTTTCAATACCCAAGTCCATAGTGCCTCCAAGCGCTATTTTCAGGGTTTGCCCATTCCTACTGCGGCGGCGGTCCTGGCCAGCCTGGTCTGGGTGGCTGTCGGTGAGGGTTACCCCTGGCTGACCCAGGTGAGTGAATATATCGCCCTGGGCCTGGTGTATGTACTGGGTCTGCTGATGGTGAGCAATGTGCGTTTCCGCAGCTTCAAGGACTTTGATCTCCACGGGCGGGTGCCCTTTGCTCTGGCTATTATCGTGGTTCTGGTAGTAGCTCTGATTGCGGTACATCCTCCACTGGTACTGTTTTTGGCCGGTATTTCATACGTGCTGGTGGGTTTGATCCTCACCCTGTGGCAGATTCGCAGTCGTCGTCAGAGAAGGCGGCGGGGAATCCATTCGAACTGATAGCAGAGAATCCGGGAATAGGCTGATGCGCGTCCATCATGAGCTGTTATCACGCGAAGAATTACCGTTCTTGGCCTTGTGGCTGGTACTGCTGAGCATTCCTCTGGCTATTGCGCTGACCAAGTTTGCTGCCGTGATTTTTCTGCTGGCTTTTGTCTGGGCCGGATATATTCGCAATTTGCGTCCCCATGTGTTTTTGTTGTCAGTCAGCCTGATTTCGCTGATCAACATCTATGATTTGTTTCATTATCATTTGTTTGCCGACCATCTCGGTCCGGTAAGACATATCTGGTACTTATGGTTCTTGCCGCTGGTGGCTGCCATGCCCTGGAGTCGACAGCATTTTGTTGATCTGCTCAGGGCTTTTATTCTGGCCCTGGCTGTCAACGGTTTGATTGGTGTTGCCCAGGCCCTGGGCTGGCATTTTCGCAATTTATTGGGTCAGGGACCCATTGGTCTGGCGCAGACCCATATTACCTTCAGCATGATGCTGGCTTCCGGTTTGTTGCTGCTGCTCTTTGCTATCAAGGATAAAAAACTGTTCTGGAGTCCGAGGATCGCGGTATTTATATTCCTGTTATTGCTCTGGCAGTTGATGTTCACCATTGGTAGAACGGGTCAGGCAGTGTTTTTTATACTGGCACTGCTCGTATTGCTGTGGATGTTTCCCCGATACCGAATAGCAGGTGCTTTGAGTGTGTTTGTCGTGGCGGGAATTGCTCTTTTGTCGCCGGTATTGCGGAGCCGCTGGGTTCAGGCGGTTTTCGATGTGTACCTGTTTTTCAATGGCTGGGTGATTACCAGTGTAGGCTTACGTCTGGTTTATGCGCATTCCGCACTGCAGATGTTTGCCGAACATCCATTTTTCGGGGTGGGTGCCGGACAATTTCGTGCCGCTTATTATGATCTGGCCCGGCGTGGTCTGGAGCCCCGGTTGCCGCCCGTTGTGGATAGCATGATTGGACCGAATAATTCTTTCCTGGCCTATTTGTCAGAATTGGGTTTGTTTGGATTTATCCCGCTGATCGTTTTAATGGGATATTTATGGATCAGAGCATGGCGACAAAGTGAGCCACTCCTGCGTTATGTGCAGGTCGTGACCTGGCTTTGGTTTGTCCTGGGTAGTTTTGCCGACACCTTCATTTGGCTGGAAGGGCAGGCCATACCCTTTGCCATTTTGATGGCCGTGCACTATGTGTCTCCCAAAGAGGAAACCCCCGTATCAGCCTTGGAGGGCGTCCACTGATACACCAGATTTTTCCCGCGCGCATCTTCCTCAACCATAATGAGATACTGGCCGTTTTTACGGCGCAGGGCGTGAATGGCGTGGATCATGTCAATCCAGCCGCTTTGGCTGCCTACGGATTGCCCCGGTGAAATAGTCCCCACTTTTTTGCCGTCTTCAAGGCGGAATATGGTGACCACGGCATCCTTCCCGTGGGTTGGGAATACTGCGACGGTAAACAGATAATCCCCGGCAATATCAAAAGCCTTGGGGGGCAAGTCATGTCCATCCAGGGGAGTATTTATGGCCCAGCGCAGTTGCGGGTGGGCGTTTGTCCATTGATCGTAGCGGGCAATGACGGCACCAATGAGTCCCCAGCTTTTTTTCGGTTTTTCATTGGTGTATCCACCAATATACAGGCTATCGCTGGCGCTGTCGTAATGTGCCCGGGTCACCCGGGTGAACAGGGAAGGTATGGGGTAGCGAACCGGTTCCTTGAACTGAGGTATTCCTGCATCTGACCATGATGCGAAGGCATAATGCCAGATATGCTGGTCAGGCGTTTGACCGCGCCATATTCCTCCCCGGGCATCGACATTCCAGGCAAAGCCATCTCCTTTGACGGCGGCGACTGGATAGGCGATTTGACTGGGTGATGCTTCAAAAGCATACAGATCATATCCGCCTCCCACTTGCCCCATGGTATAGAGGAGGCGCTTGCCCTGGATATGGCGTATCTCTGTTGAGCAGGCGTTTTTACCCATGATCCTTGGGTCATGAGGATAGCGAATGGGGTCGAGGGTAATGGCGGTAGCTTTCCAGCCCGTTCCGGGTGCCTTTGCGGGGTCATAGGAGAATATGGATTCGGGTCCATACACAACCGTCCCGTCATGAAGGGGATCAAAACAAAATGCGGTCACCCAGGCATATTTGGAGAGTTCCCAGCGCGGCTTGCTGTGCCGGTCCAGAGAGCGAATGACTACGGGTGAATTCGGGTTAGGCCCGAAGCACATGCCCACATACAGGTTCCCCTGGGTATCCATGCCCGTCCCACGCAAGGCAAAAAACTTGTCGGGTGCCATTTCTCCGGGAGTCCCTGCGCGCAATCCGCCTTCGAGACCATATCGGGCGACAAGACGGGGCGCAGCGTCTATGTTGTATTGCAAAATCTGTTGGCGGGGGCCATTGTCGCAAACCAGCAGGCTGTTATCCGGGCTGATGGACAGGGCGGTGGTTTGGTCCATATGGGGAATGGTCCCCGGCAGCATTTGTCCATCCAGGCCGACGTGGCGGATGTTGCTGCCTTGCAATATCCATAAGGTATTTTGCGCATTAATGGCTATTCCACGCACTCCGGGTATAGGCAGTTCCCGTTCAAGGCGCATATCCTGTACTTGGCGAATCTGGATTTTCCCGTCTTTGCCGGCAATGGCCAAAAAACCGGACCTGGCCGCCATGGCCGTTACCAGGCCCGTTGTTTCATAGCCTTGGTAATGAATGGCAGACTGAATATTGCCAGGCTCTGTCCAGCGAAATTGCAGCAAGTGCCCAGCGGTGTTGCTGATAAAAATCCAGCCGTCAACAGCGGCAACACTGGTACCAGCGGTTCCCCATCCCCAGGCATTGGCTTTGCCTTCACCCTCAGCCATGAGGCACTGCTGGTTGGTGTCACCATCTTTATAAAGACCTGTGCAACGTCCTGCCTCGTCCCACAAAGAGGCTGTCAATAGCGTACCATCTCCAGTAACCGTCATGGCCACGATTTCATCCTGTACCCAGCGTCCCTGACCATTGCTTCCCTTGCCGGCAAAACTATTGCCAATCCACGAGGTGAAATAGTGTCCTGGCGGTGTTACGAGGGCGGAACCTGCGTAGGCTTGGGATATCAGTTTGCCGGAATGCAGAGCCAGCTCTGCCACGGGTATGGAAATGGCCCCTAATCCGAGCAGCTTCAGGAAAGTGCGGCGGTTGTGCATGTATCCCCCGTCAATAATGGGTGCTGAAGTCGTCAAGCTGGTTCACGAAGCCTGCAAAAGCGCTCTCTGAATGTCTCCAATCATCCCGCAAAAGTCAACGTCCTGTTACTGCGGAAAGGTGTCGAGAAAGGTCTTTAGTACCAGTGCGCCATTGTGCATTTTATCTTGGGCGGCGTAGAGAAGAATCAGCGGCATGCCTGCGGCGCTATCCAGCAAGCGATCTGCCTCGATGGTCTGTTGGGCCAACTCCTGCAGATAGCGTTGGCGAAACTCCTCCCAGAGTGTGACATCATGATGAAACCACTGGCGCAATGCAGTGCTGGGCGTCAAAGCCTTGGGCCAGGCATCCAGAGGCAGGTCTTGCTTACGGACCCCGCGTGGCCAGAGACGCTCGGCCAATACCCGAAAGCCGCTGGGCAAGGGGCGTTCATACACGCGCCAGGGAATGATTTCGATGCGTTGTTGCTTCTCCATAAATTTATTCTAGTCAGTGCCTATGGCCTTGTCGAAAATGCGCAGATTGCAGATAATGACGTTTGATTTCAATCCTGAGTGCCAGTCTGAATACTGGAAGCAAGAATCCGCGCAACACTTGTCTGCAGCGCTGGCAGGACTTCCTCGGCAAACCAGGGGTTGCGACGCAGCCAG
Organism: Acidithiobacillus montserratensis; assembly: GCF_018853465.1. Taxonomy (GTDB): domain Bacteria; phylum Pseudomonadota; class Gammaproteobacteria; order Acidithiobacillales; family Acidithiobacillaceae; genus Acidithiobacillus; species Acidithiobacillus montserratensis. Next base: position 2,600 of record NZ_JABBOU010000065.1, on the reverse strand, counting down.
AGGGTGTTGCGGGGACTGGGATGGGGTAGGGGAATCAGGTCCGGCCAGTATTGGCGCCAGTTGCCGACCAGATCCTGCAGGGAGCCGCGCGTGTCCGGCAGATGGTACTTCCGGGCGTACTGGCCGATGACTAGTGTCAATTCGACGTGATTTAAATGGCGGAGCAGTGGCGCTCGCCAGTGTTGCGCGCACTCCGGCCGGGGTGGTAGGTCCCCTGCACGGCCTTTTCCGGGATAACAGAATCCCATGGGGACCAGCGCAAATAGATGCGGATCGTAAAACTGCGCACGGTTGACCCCCAGCCATTCGCGCAGACGCTCGCCACTTTGGTCATCAAAGGGGAGTCCGCTGGCATGAGCGCGCCGCCCCGGAGCCTGGGCGGCAATGAGAATCCGCGCCTGTGGGTGGATTTGCAGAACCGGACGCGGTGCCTGGGGCAGCGCTGCAGTACAGATTTCACAATGCTGGAGCTTATGCAGTAATGCCGTTAGTTCCGGTTTAGTCATGGATGGGTGCTCTCACTGGTGCAGTTGCCTGGCGCGAGCACGATGTACCAGCTCATCATGTGCCACTGCAAGCTGTGCGCTACTTTCCGGATCCAGTTCACCATCCCCACATATCGGAAAAAACCAGCTAGAAAGGCCAATCAGAACCTCCGACTCACCGTTAAATTGCAAATGTTCCTGATAATCCTCATTCCGCAGCATTTCATGATGCCCACAACTCAGGCATTGTCGTGACATGGTTGTGCGTTTGTCCATGAAGGTCTCCATACATTGTAGCGGTGCGGATTTTGATGCAGCATCAAATACATATAGATGTAGAAGGAGTGCGAAATGAGAACCACAGTAACGATTGATGATGTACTGTATGAAAAGGCATTGGAAGTTGCTGATCCGGACATGGAAAAAGCTGATCTATCCCGTGAGGTCATCAAGACATTTGTAAGAGTTTAGTCCGCCAAACGGCTGGCCGCCCTGGGCGGGACCATGCCGCAGATGCCAGATATTCCCCGCCGCCACGAGTTTGCCGGACAGTGAAAGGTGTTCTGGTGGATACATCGGTGTGTATTGATCACTTCCGGCATCGCCATGGTGCGCTGGTGGAACTGCTGGAGCGCGATCTGGTGATGATTCACCCTTTGGTTTTGGGCGAAATTGCCTGCGTGACCCCACCCAGTCGGGATAAAATGCTGTCCGATCTCGACCGTTTGCAGACCGCTCAACAGGCCACGGTACAGGAAACGATGGCCTTCATTGGGCGGGAGCGGCTGTTCGGCTTGGGTTGCGGGCTGATAGAAATGCTTTTGCTCGCATCGACCCTGATAACGCCCGGAACGGAGCTGTGGACGCTGGGTAAACGGTTGTGCGTATGAGCGGAGCGGTTTGGCGTGATGTACCAACCATTCCTGCATTGATTCTTCGGGGCTGATGGTGCAGAGGAGATGGTGAACTTTGGCTGGGTCGGGCTCATCACTTCACTGCTGCTTATTGTCACGGCGGCGTTGACCGCGTATTTCACGCTGTTTGACACCCGTCAGCTCCATCCAGATTTGAGCCATTAGCCTAAAGAATGCGCTGCTATTGCCATCCTCGCTGGCCTACATTATATTCATTATTATTAAATATGAATATTTGAGGTGGGTTATGGCCACAACCAGCCTAAGCTTAGGTGAACACTGGGAGGTGTTCATCAAAAATGAAATTTCCAGCGGTCGCTACGGCTCCGCCAGTGAAGTCGTGCGCGACGCCCTGCGTGCCATGGAAGAACGTAAAAGTAAGCTCGAAGCCCTGCGTGCCCACCTCTTGGAAGGCGCTATTCAGGCGCAAAATGGTGCGTTCGTGGATGACTTCTCCATGGACTCGCTCATCAATGATCTGGATGCTGAGTCCTAATGCAGTCCACCAGAAAAGTTAGGATTACCCCACGCGCACGAGACGACCTTAAAAACATAGGCCGCTACACCGAGCGTACCTGGGGTAAAGCCCAGCGAAACTCTTACTTGAAAGATATCGAAGCCCGTTTCCAATGGCTGGCGGTAAACCCACTTATGGGCAAGCACCGCACAGACATCTGCGAAGGCTACAACAGCTTTCCCGAAGGCCAGCATGTGGTGTTCTATCTGATTGGCAGCAGCGCCATCGATTTCATCGGCATTCCCCACAAGGAAATGGACATCATCAGCTATTTCATGGAAGGCTAACAAGCCAAGATTCAAGCCCGGCATACTCCGCAACTATCCGATCCTGCCCGCGCAGCCTGACTTGGGGTGGTCTCCAGAAAACGGAAAATAAAGCACGCTAGTGCGCCGGGAGACCGGCAAGGAGTAAAGGGTGAAAGTCCACGGTAAATTTGTTCTCAACCGGCTCCTGGCGAAGCGGGTGCTGAGTTTTTGGTCATGCGCAGATAATCGAAGACGCGCCGGGTCCGGAAGCACAGGGAACGCATCATTTCTGCGATAGACTGGGTGGGTTTCTGGAAGGATGAACCGCCCCGGGTTCAGTGGAGGGTAATTTTTGTACTTCAAGCGGCCTTGTTGGGCTGCTCCACGAGTTGCGCATAATAGTTTGCCTCAGCTTCTGCGGGAGGGATATAGCCCA
>NZ_JABBOU010000064.1 GCF_018853465.1 Acidithiobacillus montserratensis | reverse complement strand
CCCACGGCGTACTCCTTACGTTGCTTACTTGGTCGGAAACCCTTTGTAGCAACAGTACGCCACCTTATTCAAGTCAGTTGTAATCTGCCTGTACACCACTTTCGAGCATAGCTCACAAGGGATGGCACTGCGTTGACGTGGTCGACCTGAGGGCCGATGGCGAGTCAGCAGACGAGACCGACTACGCGACCTGCCAAATGTGCGGCAACGAGAAGATCCGCTACGTCCACATCATGGAGCATCCCGATCTGGACGAGAGCTTCGACGTCGGGTGCGTCTGCGCCGAGAAGATGAGCGGCGACTACGAAGGGCCGAAACGGCGTGAAGCCAAGTTGCGCAACCGAGCAGCACGCCGAACCCGATGGCTGCAGCGCAAGTGGCGGATGTCCGCCAAGGGGAACAGCTTTCTGAATCTCGAAGGCTACAACCTCGTCGTGTACCCGACAAAGACTGGTCGCTGGGGCTACAAGATTGGCGACCGGTTTGGGCCTCGAACATACCCGACAAACAACGAAGCGAAGCTGGCACTGTTCGATGACTTCTGGTTGGCGACCCAGGATGACGAGCAGCTGTGGAGCAGGGATTGATGAGTACCGGAGAAATGAGAAATGGCTAAACCTGTAGTAATCGGCCCGCGGAGCTTCCGAACTCAGAAAAGCGCACTGGAGCATTACAAGGCGCTGCTACACCGTTACCAGGACGGGGATCGCATCTCTGACCCAGGGGATCACACCGACCTCGTGGCCCTCGTCGAACGGTATGACCCGATTCTTGACCAGGTTGGTGAGCCGGCGAAGGGTTGTGGCCAGATCGGCCACTTCGAACGGCGCCTGAACACAGGAACGGGCTGGAGCAACTCCGGCTTTTGGGTGGTGCGACTGGACGGGTCCGCCACGGACTTTTCGTACATTTGGGCCGTCAAAGGCCTACCAGGGGACCGGTCGAAGGATTTTTACGGCGCATGCCGGGAGGCTGTCGCACTCGATCTCATTCTGGCCAAGAAGCGTGCCTTCGCGGAGCATGGCGACGCTCATGGGTTGGTTGCATGCGAACTGACTGGCGTGATGGTTAGCATCGACGACGCCCATCTGGATCACGCTTGGCCCAACTTCTCTCACATCGTCAGTGGCTTTCGGGCGGCCAGGGGTTGGTCAAGTGACATCCCGGACGGAGTCGTATCCGCCCCAGCTGACGGGCAGACGACGCCCACATTCGTCGACAAGGCAGTTGCGGATGCCTTCCGGGACTACCATCACAACCAGGCGATGCTGCGAATCCTCTCCAAGTCGGCCAACCTCCAGACTGCCAGCCAAGCTCGAAGACCTAAGATTGCACGCCCGGTGCGGCTGCTTTGATCAATTGCGGACGCGGGTTCAATTCCTGGAATGGGAATCGAACTGGCGGCTGGTTACCTGCACACGGTTGATGCCAACGGGGAGTCGGAACTGGTAGGATTGCGTGCATCAAGGGTTGGATTCCGCACCTTTCCGCAGCAGTTCTAAGCGGTTGTAAGGCGCTGAGTTACTGATGTTTGGCGCAGGGTTCCACCCCACCACCAATAACAAAACCCCAACCGTTCTCGGTTGGGGTTTTTTCTTGCCTGATCGCGCCAGTTCCCGCGTACTCGTGCGGGCTCCTCCGAACGCATGCGGACTTCGCCAGCCACCCGAATTGCCCGTTCCGGGCCACATTCCACTCTCTCCAGGCCATTCCTCGCTTCGACCTCGCTCCCTTGAACTGGCCCGAAGTCCGCAAAGGCCGCAACGCAGGCCCATAAAGATCAAAGGGTTGCGTGCGGACGAATCAAGCGGTTGGATTGCGGCATCGGGTTGCGGAGGAAATACTGCGGTTGCGTTTCGTCGGTAGTTATCGAGCGCTACCGACACATGCAACACGGAAGTACATGCTTGGATGATGGCCAAGACAAGAGATGACTTGTCAGGATAATGTCCGGACAACTACAATTGGGGTATCCAAGATCTGTCCGGAGGGGCACCATGAGCACCCTGAATATTTCCAAGACCGAACGCATTGACGTTCGTGCAAGCACGCCGGTCAAGCAATTGCTGCAAGAAGCCGCACGCGCCTGCCATAAGAATGTGAGCGAGTTCCTGCTCGACGCAGGCGTGACGGCAGCCGCGCAGACGCTGGCTGATCGTCGCCAGTTCGTGCTGGACGACGCGCAGTGGCAGGCATTTCAGGCGGCGCTGGACCGCCCGGTGCAAAGCAAGCCGCGTCTGAAGAAGTTGCTGCGTGAACCCGGGATTCTGGATTGAGCAATGCTTACTCCCCCGTTCGCAAGCTGACTGCAACGGATCAGGTCGATGCGTTCGACTGCGGCCAAGCCGCGCTGAACCAGTTCCTGCAGCGCTACGCGCTCGCCAACCAGAAGGCCAATAGCGCGCAGACCTACGTCTGCTGCCACGGTGACGTGGTGGTCGCCTTCTACAGCCTCGCCGTCGGCAGCGTCGATCCGGAAGCCGCGCCGTCAAGAGTGATGAAGGGGCTGGCACGTCATCCGGTGCCGGTCATGATCCTGGCCCGGCTCGCGGTGGACAAAGAGCATCAGCGCAAAGGACTGGGCCAGGCCTTGCTCAAGGATGCGCTGCTGCGCACCGCACAGGCCGCCGACATCGCCGGCATTCGCTGCCTGTTGGTCCATGCCAAGGACGACGCAGCGCGGCAGTGGTACGAATCATGGGAATTCGAGCCCAGCCCGACTGATCCGTACCATCTGTTCCTGATGCTCAAGGATCTCAAGGGCATGTTGAGCTGAGGTGGTGTCTCCACCTCAGAGCCCGACTCTCCCGCGCTGCTCATCCCACAGCGCTGGCGGATCGACCGCCAGATCAAACAGCGTGATGTGGTTCGGCAATGCGTCGTCCAGGATGGCCGCCACGATGTCGGGTGCCAGCGTGGTCAGGTTGACCATCCGGCTGACGTAGCTGTTGTCGATTCCTTCCCGCGTGGCGATCTCCTTCAAGGACTTCGCCTCTCCTGACTCCAGCATCGCCAGCCAGCGGTGGCCCCTGGCCAGCGCCAGTTGGATGGAGGTCGGTGCCACGTCCCACGGTCTGACCGGCGCGATTTCGCCGTTTGGCAAGGTGACCAGCTTGCGGCCGCTGCGCCGTTTGATCTGGATCGGCACGGACAAGGTCAGCCTGCCGTCGCTGGTCTGCAGGATGTCCGGCTCGCCGGTTTTCTGGATGCGGATGTCGCTCACGCCAGGGCCTCCTCAGTTTGCTCGACCGGCTCGGGACGCAGTTCCAGCACCAGGCGTTCGATGCCGTTGGCGCGCAGTCGCACTTCGAGGTCGTTGGGGGTGGCGCCTTTATGCCGACCCTGGAATGGCGCCATATTGCCGACCCGTGACAGTTGCCTTCTTTCGGTATGGTGGAATACGGGTCTTGCCAAATTTTGCCAAAGAACCTACGCTTGCACCATGAGCACGATGAACATCTCTCTCCCCGATACCCTCAAGTCCTTCGTGGATGAACAGGTCAGCCAGCGCGGCTACGGCACGAGCAGCGAGTACGTGCGCGAGTTGATCCGCAAGGACCAGGATCGCCTGCAACTGCGCGGCTTGCTGCTGACCGGAGCCGCCTCGGCCCCGGCGGACCCCGCCGACGCCAGCTACTTCGAAGGACTGCGTGATCGAGTGCGCAAGGCCGCCAAGCCCCTGTCAAGGCGTGAAGACCAAGCCAATCATCCCACGTGAGCAGGCCAGCCGGGATGTGGATGAGGCTGTTACCTTCTACCTGCGTGAGGCGGGCGAAGCCGTGGCAATGGGCTTCGTCGATGTGCTGGAGAAGGCCTACGGCCACATTGCCCGCTATCCGGCAACGGGATCGCCTCGCTACGCGCACGAGCTCAACTTGCCCGGGCTGCGCGCCTGGCCGCTGACGCGCTACCCGCAACTCGTGTTTTACGTCGAGCTTCCGGACCATATCGATGTCTGGCGCGTGCTGCACGGACAGCGGGATATCCCGGCGTGGATGCAGGAGCCCGACGGCATGTGACGCGGTCGGATGGCCAGGGTGACTTCCACTTTGGTCTCCTTCCGAATGAGTTGGCAGGAGTCCGTGAAGGCGCTGTTTCGCCGACGAGCCAAGCGATTCTTCTGTGGATCTGAGTTATGTGTCGTCTGGCGGCAGTGGAGTGTCGAGCTCTACTGAGACGTCTCCACCCAGCGATTGAACGCGTCGCACCTGCTCGGCAATGATAGGCTGTAACCGTTCGGGGTGCGCGGCGATGTCCCGCCCGAGGAAATCCAGAATGATCTTCTCGGATGAGCTGATGATGGCATTTTCCGTGTCGTCTGCGACTTTCTTCATGCGCGCTCCCCCGTTGGAACATCATCCAATACATAGCTTGTACTGCGCCCGCCCGCATCCGATTTCCGCAGGACACCCCGCGCAAGCAGATCGTTGATGTCGCGCAGGGCCGTGTCCGGCGAGCACTTGGCGGTGGCCGCCCACCTGCTGCTGGTGAACTTGCCTTCGAACCCATCGAGCAGCTTGTTCAGCAACTTCACCTGCCGTTCGTTGAGTGGCGTAGTCGCCCAGCGCTGCCAGAATCGCGTTTTGGTCAGCACGGCGTCGAGTGTTTGCTGCGCTTGGTCGACGGCGCGATGGAGCGTGTCGAGGAACCAGGCGAGCCACTCGGTGACGTCCAGCGACCGTTTCTGGGTCTGCTCCAGGATGTCGTAGTAAGCCTTGCGTTCGCGCTGAATCTGCGCCGACAAACTGTAGAAGCGTTGCGGGCTACCGTCGGCGCGTGCCAGCAACAGATCACCGATGGCCCGGGCGATACGGCCATTGCCATCGTCGAACGGGTGCAGGGTGACGAACCACAGGTGGCCAAGGCCGGCCTTGAGCAGCGGCGGATCGTTCGATGCGCCATTCAGCCAGTCCAAGAATCGGCTGGTTTCAGCCTCCAGACGCTCGGCCGGCGGCGCCTCGAAATGCACCCGCTGGCGGCCGATAGGGCCAGACACCACTTGCATCGGCCCGCTGGCATCGTCGCGCCAGCCGCCAACCTTGATCTTGGAGAGCCCAGAGTAGCCGGTAGGAAACAGCGCGGCGTGCCAGCCGAACAGACGCTCCCGCGACACCGGCGCTTGGCAGTTGGCCGTGGCATCGAGCACCATCTCGACCACGGCTTCGACGTGTCGATCGACCGGGGCCAGGGCGCCGATGTCCACGCCCAACCTGCGGGCGATGGACGAGCGCACGGATTCGACGTTGAGCTGCTCACCCTCGATCTCGCTGGTCTTGACCACGTCTTCGGTGAGCGCAGCCAGGCTCGCCTGGTCACGCAGGGCCATGCCGACGTCAGCCAGGCGGCCCATCAACAGCCCCTGGGCGCGACTGACCTCAGCCATGGGGCCAGCCAGTGCCGCAAGGTTGAAGCGCCAATTCGGCCAGTCGTTGGCCTGCCAGATGTATTTGTAATCGCCGCTATTCATGCGGAGATTATGGGCTGCAATCTCCGCATGCGCAAGTTATTCTCCGCACGTCTTGCGGTGATGGAGGGCAACATTCGCCGCATGGAGGGCTGCTTTGCCGAGGAATGGGTGTCAGCAAGGCTCTTGATGCAATGTCCGAGCAAGCCCAGGCGCTCAAGATGGGGTACGATTAACGAGGCTTACGGCGCGGGTTCAATTCCGCGTTTGGGAACTGAACCGGCCATGGAGCGCAGACGAGGTTGAGGGCCATTCTCGGCGACCAATCAGAGTAAAAAACCTGCTTGACTGTCGACTGTCGGATCGGCGAGGACCTTTCCGTGATTGGTAATGAATGATGATCGCTCGACGCAACAATTTTGAGCTGATATTTGTCATGAAATACTTTACTTAATACCCAGTCATCGCTAACATGCCGCGCTTATGTTTTCCGCTAAAGCACATATTCTGCATATTGCCAAGGTGGCCGAACTGGGGGATACCCTTGCAGGTTCGGTAGATCTTGCGCTTTGGACGCGACTGGCTGCGGCGCTGCAGCAGCTGGATGCTGTCAATGTGCAAGTGGATTTGCGCAGAAACGGCTCGGTGGTGCTGGTAGAAGGGGTGATCGAAGTAGCGGGCAGGATTCGCTGTGAGCGCTGTCTGGGAACTATGCCCCTAGCTTTGCAAGTGCCCGTACACAGTGCTCTGGCAGAGTCAGAGGTGGCGGCAGGTGCTGTGGATCCGGATCTGGATGTGGTGCTGGCCGAGAAGGGGGCGGTGCCTCTGCAGACCTGGCTGGAAGATGAAGTATTGCTGGCTTTGCCCATGATTCCGCGCTGTGCGGAATGGGAATCCGGTGTTTGTCCGATATCCGGACTGGAAGCATTTGTTACTGTTCATTAATTGGAGAAAGTGAGACATGGCTGTTCCACAAAGTAAAACATCCCATTCGCGTCGCAATATGCGTCGTGCCCATGATTTTCTGGTGACCGTCAATCGTTCGGTTTGTGCCAATTGCGGCGCTGCTAAATTGCCTCATCACGTCTGCCCTGAGTGCGGATTCTACAAAGGCCGGGAAATGGTCAAGAAGTCTGTGGAAGCCTGAAAAACTTGCTGAGCGGGTTTGAATTGAGGTTGTCCCCATGCCGCATATAGCGGTAGATGCCATGAGTGGAGACAGTGGTCCATCGACGGTGATTCCTGCCATCAAAGATCTGGTGGCGCATCATCCTGAGGTCACTTTCCATCTGGTCGGCGACAGCAGCACACTCCAGGCTGAATTGCAGCGTCTGCATCTTCAGGATCATGAACGCATCCAGCTGCATCATGCCAGCCAAGTGGTGGGGATGGACGAAGCGCCTTCCCAGGCCCTGCGTGGCAAGCGCGATTCTTCCATGCATGTGGCCATTGCGCTGCTCCGGGACGGTCATGCTGATGCTGTGGTCAGCGCCGGAAACACAGGCGCCCTGATGGCCATGGGCAAGGTTTTTCTGCGTACCATCCCCGGCATTGACCGACCGGCCATTGCCGCTTTTCTGCCGACCACTACCGGACGGTTTCTGGCGCTGGACCTGGGGGCCAATGTGGATTGCCACCCTGAGCATCTGCTGCAATTTGCGGTGATGGGTTCGATTCTGGCCGAGCGGGTAATGGGGGTGCCCAAACCCCGGGTCGGACTGCTCAATATCGGCTCTGAAGAAATCAAAGGCAATGAACAGGTCAAGGAAGCATCTCTGCTCCTGCGCGCCGCCCGACTCAACTTTATCGGCAATGTGGAAGGCTCCGACATTTATCGCGGGGTGGCCGATGTGGTGGTTTGTGATGGTTTTGTCGGCAATGTGGCGCTGAAAACCTCCGAGGGCCTGGCCAGCATGATCAGCCACGAACTGCGCGCAAGTTATACGAAAGGCATTTATGGAAAGCTGGCCTATCTGGTGAATCGTCCCATTTTGCAGCGCTTGAGAAAACGTCTGGATTCCCGGCAGTACAATGGGGCGACTCTCCTGGGCCTCAATGGTATTGTCATCAAAAGTCATGGTAATGCAGATCGCTATGCGTTTGCCCGGGCGGTGGAGGTCGCCATTGCCGAGGCCAAACATCGTCTTACCCTGCATATTGCTGAAGTTATTCAGGAAAACCTCGACCCTGTGGTGCGAAACAGCGCGTGAATCCCTTGTATAGTCGTATTGTCGCCACTGGCGGCTATCTGCCCGAGCGGGTCATGCATAATGCTGAGCTGGAGCAGATGGTTGATACCAGTGATGCCTGGATTTTTGAGCGCACCGGCATTCGTTCCCGCCATATCGCCGCAGAAAACGAAAAAACCGTGGACATGGCGGAACAGGCCGCGCATCAGGCCTTGCAGGATGCGGGGCTGGCGGCCGAAGATCTGGACCTCATCATTGTTGCTACCACGACCCCGGATCAGGTTTTTCCCAGCACCGCCTGTCTCCTGCAAGCGCGGCTCGGTAATCGCGGCGCTCCGGCTTTTGATGTGCAGGCGGTGTGTACAGGTTTTATTTATGCCTTGGCCACGGCTGACCAGTTCATGCGCAGTGGCGCGGTCAAAAACGCGCTGGTAGTGGGTGTGGAAAGTATGTCCCGGATTGTGGACTGGTCTGATCGCTCTACCTGCATTCTGTTCGGAGATGGCGCGGGGGCGGTCGTGTTACGGGCGGACGCGCAGCCGGGCATCATCTCTACCCACCTGCACGCCGATGGTGCCTACGCCGAGTTGTTGCAGGTTCCTGAAGGCCGGGAGCAACTGACCATGCAGGGGAACGCCGTGTTCCGCATGGCCGTGCGTACCCTGGGGGACATCGTCCAGGAAACCCTGAGCAAAAATGACCTGGAACCTGAGGATATTGATTGGCTGGTACCTCATCAGGCCAATATCCGCATCATCCAGGCCACCGCCGACAAATTACAGCTACCCATGGATCGGGTAGTGACGACCGTAGAACATCATGGTAATACTTCTGCAGCATCGGTGCCCCTGGCGCTGAATGACGCTGCACGGCGGGGTTGTTTCAAGACGGATCAGAAAATCCTGCTGGAAGCTTTTGGCGGTGGTTTTACTTGGGGTTCAGCTTTAGTGCGTTGGTCTTGAAGATTTTGCCAGTAACGCGCGGCGGCTGACAGTTTGTTTTTGGAGGAGGTTCGTTTGCACGGCTCTATCGCCTTTGTGTTTCCCGGTCAGGGTTCTCAGTCCATTCAAATGCTCGCCGATCTGGCGTCTACCCACCCTTTGGTGCAGGAAGTGTTTGCCGAGGCTTCCGAAGTGCTGGGAGAAGATCTCTGGGCACTCAGTCAGCAGGGCCCTGTCGAAAAACTCAACCAGACCCGTTGGACCCAGCCGCTGATGCTGGCGGCCGGTTATGCCGTCTATCGGGTTTGGGAAGAGGAGGGCGGCGCTTATCCGGATTTTGTCGCCGGTCATTCCCTCGGCGAATATACCGCCCTGGTGGTTGCTGAAGCCCTGGATTACAAGGATGCCGTGCGCCTGGTCGCAGAGCGCGGTCGCTTGATGCAGGAAGCCGTACCCGAAGGTGTCGGCGCCATGGCGGCGGTCATTGGTCTGGCGGATGATGATCTCAAACGCTTGTGTACCCAGGAAGCCCAGGGCAATGTCCTGGCTGCCGCCAATTTCAATGCCCCGGGGCAAGTGGTGGTGGCGGGTGAGGCGGTTGCTGTGGAAAGGCTGGTGGAAGCCGCTCGCAATGCCGGTGCCAAACGGGTTGTTATGCTCCCAGTCAGCGTCCCCAGTCATTGCAGTTTGATGACGGAAGCCGCCGGGCAATTTGCCGAGATCCTGGAGTCTATGTCCTTTCGCGCTCCCAAAGCCATGCTGATCCATAATGCCGATGTGCAGACGCATACCACCCCCGAAAGCATCCGGGCGGCACTCGCCAAGCAGTTGTATAGTCCGGTGCGCTGGACGGATAGCATTCGCCATCTGGCGCGTCAGGGCGCCCTGACTTTTGTCGAGATGGGCCCCGGGCGGGTCTTGTCCGGTCTGGGTAAACGCATCGAGCCCTCCCTAACCATGCTGCATGTGGAAGATGGTAAAAGCCTCAAGGCCACGCTGGAGCTGGTCTGATGGAAGCGCGTACTGATAAAACCGTAGCGCTGGTGACCGGCGGCAGTCGTGGCATTGGTCAGGAAGTCGCCCGGGTGCTCGGCCTGGATGGAAATTTCGTGATTGCCACCGCAACAAGTAGCAAGGGCGCCGAAGCGATTACAGCAGATTTTGCGGCGCAGGGCATTCAAGGCCTGGGAATGGTTCTGGATGTGACTGATGATGCGGCGATGGATGACTGTCTGAAGCAGATCCAGAGTCAGTACGGTGCTCCCACCATTCTCGTCAATAATGCCGGCATTACCCGTGACCAGTTGCTTCTGCGCATGAAAGATGAAGACTGGGACGCAGTCATGGCCACCAATTTGCGCGCCGTCTATCGCCTCAGCAAAATCTGTGTGCGCGATATGCTTAAGGCGCGTTTTGGACGTATAATCAACATCACCTCGGTAGTGGGCAGTATGGGCAATGCCGGACAGAGTAATTATGCCGCTGCCAAGGCAGGAGTGGCGGGATTCACCCGGGCTATGGCGCGAGAGGTGGCCGCTCGCCAGGTGACGGTCAACTGCGTTGCACCCGGTTTTATCACCACCGATATGACAGAAGGTCTGTCCGAGGCGCACAAGGAAGCATTGCTGCAGCAGATTCCGGCAGGCCGTCTGGGCGCTGTGGCCGACGTGGCTGGGGCCGTGGCGTATCTGGCCAGTCCCCGGGCAGGCTACGTCACTGGACAGATTCTGCATGTCAATGGTGGTATGTGGATGGGATAGGACGGTGTTGGCTTTACAGGATTGCACCCCTGTGGTCCAATCTCGCCGACAATAATTTTTAACCAGCAAAGGAGTTTCTCCCAAATGGAAAATGTGGCTGAACGCGTAAAGAAAGTGGTAGTCGAGCAGTTGGGCGTGAATGAAGATGAAGTGACCAATGAAGCTTCCTTTGTAGATGATCTGGGCGCTGATTCTCTGGATACTGTAGAACTGGTCATGGCCCTCGAAGAAGAATTTGACTGCGAAATTCCCGATGAAGAAGCCGAAAAAATTGCTACGGTACAGCAGGCTATTGATTATGTGACTGCCCACATGCCCGCCAAGGATGCCTGAACAGCGATTCGTTTAAGGTTCATGAGGAGAACTGAGCTTTGAAGAAGCGCGTAGTCATTACGGGACTGGGTATCGTCTCGCCGGTGGGTATTGGCATTCCGGCTGCATGGGATGCCATTGTCCAGGGACGCAGCGGTATCGGCCGCGTTACCCGCATTGACCCCGGCCCCTATAGCTCGCAAATTGCCGGAGAAGTGCGTGATTTTGATATCAGCCAGTACATTTCCGGCAAGGATGCCAAAAAAATGGATTTATTTATTCATTACGGCATCGTGGCGGCGATGGAAGCCATTGAAGATGCGGGTCTGAAAATCAGTCCGGACATCGCCGAGCGGGTGGGCGTATCCATCGGCAGCGGTATTGGTGGTTTGCCCGGCATCGAATCGGAGCATCAGATTGTCACCGAAAGCGGTCCTCGCCGCATTTCTCCGTTTTTCATTCCGCGTTGTATTGTGAACATGGTCGCCGGGCATATATCCATCATGTATGGCGCCAAGGGTCCCAATATTGCCATGGCGACAGCCTGTTCCACAGGTACACATTCCATTGGTGATGCGGCGCGCCTCATTGAATACGGAGATGCTGACGTCATGATTGCCGGTGGCGCCGAAGCCGCCATCAGCCCCCTGGGACTGGGTGGCTTCTCGGCGGCGCGGGCACTCTCCACCCGCAATGATGCCCCGGAAAAGGCCAGTCGCCCCTGGGATAAGGACCGCGATGGTTTCGTGCTGGGTGAAGGTGCCGGTGTTCTGGTGCTGGAAGAATATGAATTCGCCAGACGCCGTGGTGCCCGGATTTACGGGGAACTGGCGGGTTACGGGATGAGCTCTGACGCCTATCATATGACTCAGCCCGCTGCCGGAGGGGAGGGCGCCGCCAGGTGTATGCGGGTAGCGTTGCACAATGCCGGTATTGCCCCCGAACAGGTGGGCTATATCAATGCTCACGGTACTTCCACTCCCTTGGGTGACCGGGCGGAGACGGAAGCTGTTCATACGGTATTCGGTGACCATGTCCGTTCTCTGGCCATGAGCTCCACCAAGTCCATGACCGGTCATCTGCTGGGCGCGGCGGGTGGCGTGGAGGCGGTATTCACCACCCTGGCCCTGTATCACGGAATATTGCCGCCGACTATCAACCTTGAAGCGGCGGATGAAGGCTGCGATCTGGACTATGTGCCATTACAGGCGCGCAAGCAGACGGTTGATGTGGCCCTGAGTAATTCTTTCGGTTTTGGTGGGACCAACAGCACCCTCGTATTCCGCCGCTATAGCGACTGATTCCTGCGGTGAGCGAGCAGGCCGTTTTGATGGATGGGCACCCGCCAGTAAAGGGGGCTTGTCCGGCGGTACTGGATCGTGCTTTCCATTACGGGGATGGTCTTTTCGAGACTATTCCGGTCATTCATGGCAAACCCCTGTTCTGGGACGCACATCTTCAGCGGCTCCAGTCCGGTGCTGACATATTGCACATGACTGCGCCGCACCCGGAGCAGTGGCAGGATGATCTGCAGCAATTGCAAAAGAAGATGGCCGGTTGCGAGCGTTATGTGCTCAAGCTGGTTTTGAGTCGGGGACCGGGTTGGGGATATGGTATTCCTCAGCACCGTTCGCCTTCCCGCGCGTTGTTTGCGTCTGATTGGCCCCTGCGCAGCGTGGATCATTGGCAACCGGGCATTCATACCGATATTTGCAGCGTTCCCCTACTCACCGGAGCACCCTATCTGCAAGCCAAAACCCTTAATCGTTTGAATCAGATCATGGCGAGGGCGGCACTTCCGCCGGTCTACGCAGAGGGTATTCTCCTCGATCAGCAGGGGTTTCTGCGTGAGGGTATCATGTCCAATCTTTTCTGGGTTTCTGCAGGCAGGGTGTATACCCCCTCTCTGGATAACGGTGGAATTGCCGGGATTCAGCGTCAGGTCATCCTGAACTGTTTGCAGGAATGGGGGACTCCCGCAGTGATGGGGGATTATCCTGCGGAGGTTCTCGATGATGCCGACGAGATTTTTTTCAGCAACAGCCTGATCGGCATCTGGCCGGTCAAACAGTTTCAAGAGCGGAGCCTGCCCGGTGATCGGGGCGCCATCAGCGCGCGCATACTGGCCTGGCAGGCTGAACTGGGTCTGGGATATTGCTGATGCGGCGTATTTTCCTGTCATTTCTACTGGTCATCATTCTGGCCCCGCTGGGGTACTTTGCTTTCAGTATGTACTGGCCGCAAACCCTACCCAAAACAGGAAAACAGGTGCCTATCCGCCTCGGCAGCGGGACCCTGGAAAGCATTCAGGCTTTGCATAGGGCCGGGATTTTACCTTATCCGCAGATGTTCCGACTGGCCTGGATGTTAGCCGGACATCCCATTCTGCAAGCGGGTTTGTATGATTTTCAGGGCCGGGTTTCGCAGGAACAGGTCCTGGAGCGTTTGCGCAATGGCCAATCCACGCCCTTGAATCTGGTGATCATACCCGGATGGACGCTGGCAATGGTACTGCAAGAACTGCACAGCCATGCTCCCTATGTGAACCTGCACACACTGCCAGCAGATGCGCAGGCAGCGCGGCAACTGGCGGATTTGGGGATAGGCGCTCACGACAGCGCCGAGGGGTGGCTGTTCCCTGATAGTTATCGCTATGTACCCGGCACTACGGCCTTGAGTATTCTCAAACGGGCCTATCAGCGGATGCAGGCTAATCTCAGGCATTTGTGGTCGCAGCGTGCCCCCGGACTGCCTTTACAAAATCCTTATCAAGCGCTCATTCTGGCTTCCATCGTCCAGAAGGAAGGTGCTCCTCCGGCACAGCAGGCTCATATTGCGGCCGTGTTTCTGAATCGCTTGCGTAAGGGGATGCCTCTACAGTCGGACCCTACGGTGATTTACGCCCTGGGCAAGCATTATCAGGGGCATTTGACTGCCCAGGACATGCAGGTTGCCAGTCCGTTCAATACTTATCTGCATGCGGGCTTACCACCAACACCCATCTCCATGCCCGGAATGAGCAGTTTACAGGCGGTATTGCATCCCAGTAACAGCCAGGATCTCTATTTTATCGCCCAAGCCAACACCTATCATTATTCCAGCACTTATGCGCAACATATCCGGCAGATAAAACAGTATCTGCAAGCTACGGCAAGGGTGGCTTCATGACGGCACAGAAATCCACGACCCGGCAGGGCATGTTCATCACCCTGGAAGGTATTGAAGGCGCGGGCAAGAGCTCTGCCATGCCCATACTGGCCGCCTTTTGCGAGGCCAGAGGCTTTACGGTTGTCCGTACCAGGGAACCGGGAGGCGGGCTTCTGGGTGAAGCGTTGCGCAGCATTTTTTTGAATCCGGAACTGACCCTCGATGCGCAAGCCGAACTGCTCCTCCTCTATGCCGGGCGGCGCGATCACTGGTTAAACCGGATTCAGCCCGCC
Organism: Acidithiobacillus montserratensis; assembly: GCF_018853465.1. Lineage (GTDB taxonomy): Bacteria > Pseudomonadota > Gammaproteobacteria > Acidithiobacillales > Acidithiobacillaceae > Acidithiobacillus > Acidithiobacillus montserratensis. The sequence goes on along the minus strand of NZ_JABBOU010000064.1, from coordinate 47,368 downwards.
CTCGCGGAAGGGAAAATCGTGCTCTGTGACCGCTATGAGGATTCCACGTACGCCTATCAGAGTGGCGGCCGGGGCTTTCCCCACGAACGCATTGCCGAACTGGCCAGCTGGGCTGGAATTACACAGGCTCCTGATCTGACTTTCTGGTTTGATCTGAGTCCCGAATTGGGTGCTGCCCGGATTCGCGCCCGTAAAGCCGATCGTCTCGAGCAGGAGCATACGGCATTTTTCACCCGGGCCCGCACGGTTTTTGCCGAGCGTCAGGCTGCCGAGCCTGAGCGTATTGTGCGGATTGATGCGGCAGTGCCCATTGATGAGGTGCATGCGGCCCTGTTGGAAGCTTTGGCTCCCCGACTCCAGCGGCATTATGCATGAAAATATTCCGCCCTGACCCAAAGGCCTGGCAATCTATCCGGACGTTGTTGCAATCCGGCTTGCCCCAGGCCATGCTGGCTACTGGTGAGTCGGGTTCGCTGCTGGGCGGGTATCTGGATCTCCTGCAGGCAGCGCAGTTATGTTTTGCACCGACCGTGGAGGGCTTTGCCTGTGGCGATTGCCGTTCTTGCAAGCTGCTCGCCGAAGCGGCTCATCCGGACCTCTGGATGGTCAGTACTGAACCGGGCAAGGCCATCGCCATTGATACCCTGCGTCAGGGCATGGAGTGGATTCAATACACCCCCCAGGTCAGTAGCACCCGCTGGCTTCGTATAGATCATGCGGAAGCCATGACGCTGGCCGCCGCCAATGCCATTCTGAAAACCCTGGAAGAACCACCTGCCCGCGCGCATGTGCTCCTGTACAGTGAACAGGCGTCGCGCTTGTTGCCCACCATTCGTTCTCGCCTGCAGCGTATCCCTCTGCCCGTCATGGAGATGGCCGAATCCCGGCAATGGCTGCAACAGCAGGGGATAGATGCCGACCACAGTGCGGCTTTATTGCGTCAGTTGGGTAACCGTCCGGCACGGGCCCTGGAGCTTTGGGAATCTGGCTGGGTCGAACAGCGCCGGGAATGGTTGCGTCTTCTGCTGGATTTGCCGGGGCAGGGGGTGGTGGCAGCGCTGAAGCTGGCGGAACAATGGAGCAAAAATACGGATCTGCTCCTGCTTCGGGAGTTGGTTCTGGGGCTGATCGCCGATTGTATGCGTTTGCAACAGGGCTTGCTGGACAGAATCACTGACCTGGACTATCTAAATGAAATGCAACGCATGGCCCCGGATGTTTCTGCCGAAGCCTTGCAGACGGCCCTGGATGACTGGTTGCAGTTGCCAGTGGCCCTGGCCCAGAACAGTAACGGCGTCATGGTGATGGAAAAACTGCTTTTGGACTGGCTGACATTGTGGCCAAGGAGGATAAGCCATGGAATTCAAAACTGAATCCAAACCGGGAGGCGCAGCTACCGCCTTGTCCGTAGTGCTGCGCGATCCTCAGGCGGTGCAGCGTTGTTTCATGCCGGCTATCAAGGGTGGTGGCCTGCTGGTAGAAACGCCCAATATCCTGCCCATGGGTACGGAAGTGTTGTTGATGATTACCCTGCCGGACAGTCAGCCCCGTGCCCCGGTGATGGGCAAAGTCATCTGGGTAACCCCTCTGGAAAACCGGGACGGACGTCCCTCTGCCATCGGCGTGCAATTTCAGAATGATCGCTCAGGCGTGCTCACCCGTATTCAGAATGCCTTATCCGGATTGCCCTCCTATCCAGATGTCATTCTGAGTTTTTGAGGGCCACTGCCGTTCATCCGGCTTTGTCATCTGTCCGCTTGCCGGTGGTGTTGTCCAACTCGCCAGCCTTTAAATGCATCTTTCCAATGATTGCTCTTTGCGCAGGGTCTGGGTTACACTGCGCAACCTCAGGAGAGGTGACCGAGCGGCCGAAGGTGCAGCACTGGAAATGCTGTGTACTCCAAAAGGGTACCGTGGGTTCGAATCCCACCCTCTCCGCCAATAAATACAATCAACTAAATGATATAGCGTATTTATTTTCTTTATTTTTCTCTGGTCTTACATTTGGTCTTGCCAGCCCGCTTCTGAATCGGGCACCGCTTTTTCCAGGCTGATTCACAGAAACCGCTGAAAACTGAGGCGAACCCGAATCTGGCATTCGGTTTGTTCGTCGCTGAGATTGTGCATTTGCTGCAGCCGGTCCAAAGATTCACACAACCGGACAGGGAACTGGACTTCAAAGCGGCCTTTCTGTCAGGTTGCTTTGAACCAATATGTTGTTACATAATAAGATATGACCAATAAGAACGCGGACACTAAAGCGGCCAACTATCGTGGCGAGGCCATCTCAGCCATGGAGCCGTTGCTGATCGGGGTTGGTTCCAGGCATCGGGCGACACTGACCGATTTGGCGGTCGAACTGGCCGTTAGGAGTACCGGCTTTCGTCGCTCCCTACCCGATAGTCTGCTCAGTTCACTTGCTACCCTTGTGCGGGTGATGAATTGCTATTACAGCAACCTCATCGAGGGCCACGACACCCACCCGATCGACATCGAGCGCGCGCTCAAGGACGATTACAGTCAGGATGACAAGAAGCGCGACCTCCAGCTTGAGGCCAAGGCACATATCGCTGTTCAGCACTGGCTCGACACCGGCGGGCTTAAGGCTCCTGCCACGACAACCCAGACGATCGTCGAAATCCACAGGCGCTTTTGCGAACAGCTGCCCGAAGAACTGTTGTGGGTCGAAGACCCCCAAACCAAAGAGAAGATCAGGGTCATCCCAGGCGAACTGCGCCAGCGTGACGTGCAGGTCGGCCGACATATCCCGGTCAGCGCATCGGCCGTACCGCGTTTCCTCAAGCGCTACGAGGAGGTCTATGCGAAGCTCGGCAAGTCGGAGACCATTATCGCCACAGCAGCGGCGCATCATCGTCTGGTATGGATTCATCCATTTCTGGACGGCAACGGCCGCGTCGCACGCCTCGTTTCGCATGCCACGCTGTTGGATACGCTCGATACCGGCGCGGTCTGGTCGATTGCGCGGGGGCTCGCCCGCAACGTTAACGAATACAAAAGCCACCTCGCTGCCTGCGACGAAATGCGCCGTAACGCTCTCGACGGGCGGGGGAATCTCAGCGAAGAAAATCTCGCCGCCTTTACGGCATTCTTCCTGACCACCTGCATTGATCAGGTGAAATTCATGGAAAGGCTGATGCAGCCCGACCAGCTTCGCGCGCGCATCCTTACCTGGGCCGATGAGGAAATGCGCCTTAACAGGCTGCCGCCTAAGGCCAACAACATCCTCGAAGCGTTGCTCTATCGTGACGAACTGCCGCGCGGCGAGGTTGCCACCATTGTTGGGACCGGCGAGCGTCAGGCTCGCCGCATCGTTTCGGCCCTTATCGGCCATGGCGTAGTCACGTCCGAGAGTACGCGAACACCACTGCACCTCGCCTTTCCTGCAAAGCTCGCGTCACGCTGGATGCCCGGACTGTTTCCAGAGAAGACCGACTGAGACAAGGGCGGGCGGTAGATGCGCAGCTCGTGGAGCAGCCAATAAGGCAGCTTGAAGTACAAAAATTACCCTCCACTGAACCCGGGGCGCTTCAGTATCGCTGGCGTTGGCCGAAGTGGGTGCAAGCCCCATGAGTTTTGTTGCTGTTCGCCAAGACTGGGAATAATCCTGACCACACAGATATACTGGCTGCAATGTTGGCTTTGAATAGCCCAAAAATGGATTACTGAATAGTGTTTTCTCGACAAATTAAAAACATAAGTCAGCGCGTGGCACATCTTTCACCGGCCTATTTCACGCTGGTGATGGGAACGGGCGTCATTTCCATATCGGCGGAGCTGCTCCATGTCATGTTTTTGGCAAAAATCCTGCTTTGGCTGAATGTCCTTTTTTACGCAGTGCTCTGGCTATTGAATTTCTGGCGTTTGTACCGTTATGCGCCGGAGTTGCTGGCGGATTTCTCCGCCATTCTCAAAGGCTCAGGATTTTTAAGCATGGTTGCGGCTACGGCGGTGCTCGGTAGTCAACTGATTCTCCTGGAAAATGCTCTTTTTCTGGCAACAATCCTTTTAGGAATAGCCACATTACTGTATCTGACCTTGAATTACGGACTGCTGGCCCGCTTTGTGACGCACCCCCGTAAGCCTGGCCTGGCCGAAGGGATTTCCGGGGTTTGGCTGCTCCACATTATTGCGCCCCAATCCATTGCGGTTTTGATTTTGTTGCTGGATACCCGCTGTGCATTCCTGCCCAGGGCCGAATTTGATTTTATCGCCCTGAGTCTCTGGCTTTTGGGCGGAATGCTGTATATCTGGGTCATGACCCTGATTTTTTATCGGATGATTTTTATGGACTTTATACCTGAGCATCTGCATTCCTCCTACTGGAGCAATATGGGTGCCATGGCTATTTCCACCCTTGCAGGATCACTGTTGGTCCTCAATGGCGAGTCCGCGCCCTATTTGCAGCCCTTGCTGCCTTTCATCAAAGGCTTCACCCTGTTTTACTGGGCAGGTGGAAGCTGGTGGATACCCTTGTTGCTGATCCTTGGCTTCTGGCGTTATGTCATCCGCAAATTTCCGCTGCGTTATGATGCTTCCTATTGGGCGATGGTTTTTCCCGTGGGAATGTATGGTCTGGCCACGCTGCATATGGCGCGAAGCATGCATCTGGTTTTTCTGGATCCACTGGGCAGGGTTTTCTTTTTTCTGGCCTTGACCGCCTGGTCGCTGACCTTTCTCGCCATGCTGTACAGCATTCTCCAAGGATTCAGAAAATAGGCATGGTGATCTCGTGAGTGCTGGTTACGGGGTTATCGATCAGAAGCGCAAAGTCATGGTCCTTATTGATCCCCCGGCATGGTTCTGATACTTTCGCGACTTGTGGGTGCAAAGCGGAGTGTTGCACTTTTTGTCTGTTCTCGTCCCTTACCGGACAATTTCAGGTTTTCTATGGCGACAACAATCGGTCCCCTCGCAGTGGTAGCTGGTGAACCCCGTCAGGCCCGGAAGGGAGCAGCGGCAGCCGGCAATCCAGGTGCCGGGGTGTGGCTGATTCGCGTCGCCTCCCAATTTTGTGTTTGTCCATGAGTGGATATTTAGCCCTTGCCCGACGTTGGCGACCCCAGCATTTTGACGATTTTGTGGGGCAGGAAGCAGTGGTGTCCGCTTTGCGGCACGCCCTGGACTCGGGACGCATCCATCATGCGTTTTTGTTTACGGGTACCCGGGGGGTCGGCAAAACCACGCTGGCAAGACTGCTGGCCAAATGTCTGAACTGCGAACAGGGAGTTAGTAGTCAACCCTGTGGCGTTTGCAGCGCCTGCCAGAGTATCAGCGCCGGAAATTTTGTCGATCTGCTGGAAGTGGATGCCGCCAGCCGCACCCGGGTGGATGAAACCCGCGAACTGCTCGACAATGTGCAATATGCGCCGGTTACCGGTCGCTACAAGATTTACCTCATCGATGAAGTGCATATGCTGTCTACCCACAGTTTCAATGCCCTTCTGAAAACCCTCGAAGAACCTCCGGAGCATGTCAAATTTCTGCTGGCGACCACGGATCCCCAGAAACTGCCGGTGACCATTTTATCCCGCTGTCTGCAGTTTAATTTACGCAGGCTGGATATTCCCCAGATTCAGGGGCGTTTGCAGCAAATCATGGCGGCGGAAAATGTTCCGGCTGAAGATGCGGCCTTGCAGATTTTAGCAAAGGCCGCTGATGGCAGTTTGCGGGATGCCCTCAGCCTACTCGATCAGGCCATTGTTCACGGTGGCGGAGCGGTGCGCCGCGAGGGTGTCTTGGGCATGCTGGGGCGCAGCGGCGACGATACCATAATGCTCATCATTGCCGCCCTGATTGCCCGGGATGCCGGGCAGGTGTTTGCTCTGGTCGACGATCATCTGGCACGAGGTCTGGATGCCGCCGGACTTTTGGATCGCTTGATTGAAGGCGTCCATCGTTTGAGTCTGGCGCAGTTTGTGCCCCTCGCGAATGAGAGCGAAGATGCTGAACTGGTGGTGCAGCTCCGTGATAAAATCAATCCATTACTGTTGCAATCCTGGTATGCCTTGTTGCTTTCGGCACGCCGGGATTTTCAGCTTTATCCCGATCAGCGCATGGCGCTGGAAATGGCTTTTTTGCGGGTGCTGAGCTTTTCTTTAACAGGAGTAAAGGCTCCGCCGCCGCAGTCCACCCCTGAACCGGAGTCCAGTCCAGAAAAAGGCAAGGACGCTGATCAAGCTGCAGCAGATCATCCTGCGCAATCAACTCCAAAATTCCAGTCTGCAGCGCCAGAGTTTGTGGACCAGGTCCGCGAACCTGCCCCGGAAATGCAACACGAAGCACTCTCCTCATCCGCCAGTCAGGCAGTCTCCTGGCGCGAGATGATTCCCGCCTTGAAGCTGTCACCACTACTGCAGGAACAACTGCGTCACGGCCAGGCCTTGTGCTGCGCTGCCGAGAAAGTGGATTTATTGATCGAGCCGAGATATTTGCCTTTTATCATTAAAGAGAAGGTTCGCCTTCTGCAGGCGTTGAGTGACTATTTCGGTCAGGCACCACAACTCAGCATTACGGCTTTGACCGAGGAAAGCGGGGTGGGCAGCCTGATTGCCGAGGAAGAGGCCCGGATTGCGGCACGGAGGCAGGAAGCACAGGCGAGGGTAACCAATGATCCCCGCATCCGGCAATTTACCGAAGTCCTGGGTGTTCAGGTAGAATCCATTACTTTCAGGGACCAGGATCAGCCGGTTTCTGAACATTGATACCATTTACAGGGAGGTAGTGCACGATGAAAGGTGGTTTGGGAAATATCATGAAGCAGGCGCAGCAACTTCAGGATCGCCTGCAGAAAACCCAGGAAGAGCTGGCCCATATTGAAGTACAGGGGCATGCAGGGGGCAATCTGGTCGAAGTGACCATGACCTGTCGCCATGATGTCCGCAAGGTCCGCATTGATCCTTCGTTGCTGGCCGACAATGATCAGGAAATGTTGGAGGATCTGGTGGCGGCAGCCATCAACGATGCCGTGCGCAATGCCGAAAAAGTCAGTGCCGAGCGCATGTCGGAAGTGACCGGTGGGATGAGCATTCCGGGCATGAACCTGCCTTTCTGAGATGGCTGATGTTCCGAGTATGGAGGCTCTGGAGGCGCTGTTAAGGCGCCTTCCCGGTATCGGGCCGCGCTCTGCGCAGCGCATTTGCTATGATCTCCTGGTGCGCAAACGTAATCTGCTGCCCCAACTGGCAGCGGCCTTGGAGCGCGCCCATGCGGCGGTGCGTTTTTGTGAGCGTTGCAACAATCTCAGTGAAGCGCCTTTATGCAGTATTTGCCGGGGTGAGCAACGCGATCATTCCGTGCTCTGTATCGTGGAGTCTCCGGCAGACCTGCGTGCCATAGAAGATACCGGGGTGTTCAGCGGCGATTTTTTTGTGCTGATGGGGCATTTGTCGCCTTTGGATGGTGTCGGACCAGAAGCCCTGCACCTGGATCGTCTCAGCCAGCGTTTGGCGGAAGCGGGCTTGCAGGAAGTGATATTCGCCACCAACCCCACCCTGGAAGGCGAGGCCACTGCTCAGTTTTTAGCAGAGCTGGTTCCTGACGGCATCACCATCAGTCGGATTGCCCACGGCGTGCCGGTGGGTGGAGAACTGGAATATGTAGATCGCGGCACCCTCGGACGGGCGATGCATGGACGTCGTCTGCTGGATGAATAGTTAAAATAACCACTTGAGAGAGGAAGCTGTCAGATGCTGGCTACAGGAGTAACGCCTCCGGGCGGTAATGTGTTCTTTTTACTGATGGGCGCCATTCTGGTGTTTGCCATGCATGGTGGTTTTGCTTTTCTGGAACTGGGCACCGTGCGTCGCCGCAGTCAGGTCAATGCGTTGGTGAAAATCCTCAGTGATTTCGGCATCTCCACCATTGTCTATTTTTTTATCGGTTATCACATTGCCTATGGCATCAGCTTTTTCGGGAACGTCCAAACCCTGACAGCCGGTGATCATGGCTTTGAAATGGTGCGTTTTTTCTTTCTGCTGACCTTTGCGGCAGCGGTACCGGCCATCATTTCCGGCGGTATTGCCGAACGTGCCCGTTTTTATCCGCAATTGCTGGCAACGGCCTTTCTGGTGGGATTGGTATATCCCTTTTATGAAGGCATTGTCTGGGACAATAATTATGGGATTCAGGCCTGGTTTACCCAGACTTTCGGGGCTCCCTTTCATGATTTTGCCGGCTCGGTGGTGGTCCACGCCATGGGCGGCTGGATGGCCCTGATGGCCGTGTGGTTGCTGGGACCCCGGCGGGGTCGTTACGGCAAGGATGGCACGGTCCACGCCATGCCCCCTTCCAATATTCCCTTTCTGGCGTTGGGATCGTGGATACTAATTATTGGCTGGTTTGGCTTTAACGTCATGAGCGCCCAGCAACTGGCCCAGGTACAGGGGCTGGTGGCCCTGAACTCATTGATGGCCCTGGTGGGCGGTATGCTGGCGGCTCTCGCCGTGGGTAAGGGCGATCCCGGTTTTGTGCATAATGGAGCGCTGGCGGGCTTGGTAGCCATTTGTGCAGGGTCTGATGTGGTGCAACCCATCGGTGCTTTGGCCATTGGCGCCATTGCCGGGATCATTTTTGTGTATTTATTCTCTTTCGTACAGCACCGTCTGCGTTTGGACGATGTCCTCGGGGTCTGGCCCCTGCATGGGGTTTGCGGCGTCTGGGGCGGCCTCGCTGTGGGCATTTTTGGTCTGAAAATGCTGGGTGGCGCCGGGGGTGTTAGTTTCTGGTCCCAACTTTTGGGGACCGGTCTGGGGGTACTGATCGCTCTGGTTGGTAGTGCTGTTGTCTACGGAACTATCAAAGCAGTCATTGGCATTCGTCTCGATGCCGAAGCTGAATTTGCCGGTCCGGATTTGAGTATTCATCATGTCAGCGCGTATCCTGAGGAAGATATCGAGAGGGCATGAACATGGATGATGCTTGTGCGGCATTAACGCTGGAGCAGTTGCCAGTCTTGCCCCGGCGCTCTCCAGACGCGCACAAGGGCCAGTTTGGTCATGTTTTTGTGCTCGGTGGAGCGCCGGGAATGGGCGGAGCCCTGGCCTTGGCCGCTGCGGCGGCCTATCGCACAGGTGCCGGCCTGGTAACGGCAGTGGGGCATCCTGCAGCCATGCCCTATCTGGCCGCTGAACTTCCCGAGGCGACCTGGTGGGACTGGCCTGCCAGCTTTGCCGCTTTGCCCGAAAATGCCGTGCTGGCAGCAGGCCCCGGCCTGGGGCAGGGCCTGGCCGCTCATGATATGTTGCGTGAGCTGGGCCAACTCACTTATCCCCAGGTCTGGGACGCAGATGCCCTCAATATTCTGGCGCGCTTCGGACCATCACTACTGCGCAGCGAAGCCGTACGTTTGTTTACGCCACATCCGGGGGAGGCTGCCCGCTTGCTGGGGCTGGACAACAGCGCTGCGATTCAGGCAGGTCGCCTGAGCGCCATCCAAGCACTGCAATCCCGCTATGGCGGTTACTGGGTATTGAAGGGGCATCACAGCCTTTTGCGGGGAGAAGGGGATTGCTGTTATTGCCCCTGGGGAAATCCGGGTATGGCCACCGGCGGCAGCGGCGATGTGCTGACCGGGCTGCTGGCAGGTCTGCTGGCCCAAGGCTTGCCTCCTCATGAAGCCCTGCTGCTCGGCGTAGCTGTTCATGCCCTGGCAGGCGATCGCGCCGCCCGCCAACTAGGTCCCGAGAGTCTGCTGGCTGGCGATATTCTCAATGCCGTGCCTTATGTCCTACAGGAGTTGAAGTCTCTTGACGTCTGAAACAGAAATGCTGAAAGCCTGGGATCGCCGTTATTTCTGGCATCCCTTCACCCAGATGCAATGTTATGGCGATGATGATCCCTGGATTATTGACAGGGCCGAAGGGCATTATCTGTATAATATGGATGGTGAGCGCTGTCTCGATGCCGTGGCGAGTCTCTGGTGCAATGTACATGGTCATCGTCATCCGCGCCTGGATCACGCCCTGCTGGAACAACTCGGCAAAGTGGCCCATAGCACCAGTCTGGGTGCCAGCAATCCCCCGGCCATTCGGCTCGCCAAAAAACTGGTGGACTGTACGCCGGGGTCTCTGCAGCATTGTTTTTTTACCGAAGATGGATCCGAAGCCGTGGAGGTGGCCATCAAAATGGCTGCTCAGTACTGGGTCAATGTCGGACGGCCGCAGAAACGTCTTTTTTTGACTCTGGATAATGCCTATCACGGCGATACGGTCGGCGCGGTTTCGGTGGGTGGATTTCCACTTTTTCATGAGGTGTATGGCAATTTGCTGTTTCCGACCCGGCGGCTGTCCAGTCCCTACGTTTTACAATGGGAACAGTGTCAGGGCGATGGCCAAGCCGCCGCTAGGCTCTGGTTGCAAGCCCTGGAAGCGTTGTTGAGGGCGGAAAAAGATGATACAGCCGCGCTGATTCTGGAAGGGGGGGTACAGGGGGCGGCAGGCATATTGCCTTTTCCTGCGGGAATCCTGCAAGGCGCGCAACAGTTGTGTAATGCCCATGATGTGCTGTTGATTGTGGATGAGGTGGCGACTGGGTTTGGGCGCAGTGGCAAACTGTTTTCCTGCGAAAGGGAAGGGGTTGAACCGGACCTGCTGGCATTGGGCAAGGGCTTGAGTGGGGGGTATCTGCCCATTGCCGCCACCCTGGCCTCGGAAAAAATCTACCAGGCTTTTCTTGCGCCTTTTGGCGAGGCCCGGCAGTTTTATTACGGACATACTTTTACGGCCAATCCTTTGGCCTGTGCGGTGGCTCTGGAAAATCTCGACATTTTTGCCGAGAACTCGCTACTCAGTGAGCTGCCGGAAAAAATCGCCAGACTACAGAAAGGACTGGAGCGATTTCGCGGCCAAGCCTGGGCTGGTGACCCCCGTCAATTTGGTCTGATGGCGGGGATCCCTTTGCGCAATCCCGTTACGGGCGTGGCTTATCCCTATGGTGAGCGGGTAGAATACATGGTGTGCAAACGTGCCCGGGAAATGGGGGTCTATAGTCGCCCCTTGGGGGATTTGCTGACCATTGTTCCCCCTCTGTCGGTGACAGCAGCGGAAATAGACACTATTCTCCAAACATTATTTGACGCCATGGCGGAAGGAAACAAACAATGACGACGGCTCAGGAAATCATGACCCGTGCGGCCACTACGGTGCAGGCGGAAGATTCTGTGAAGAATGTCGGTAAAATCCTCTTGCAGTCAGGGCATCACAGCATTCCGGTGGTCAATGCTGACGGGCACCTGGTCGGCATGATCGGTGAACGGGATCTGATTGATGCCAACCGCGAGGTGCATTTGCCCACCATGCTGACCATTCTCGATGGACTGATTCCTCTGGGGGGCATGCATGAATATGAGGAAGAATTGCGCAAGGCGACAGCAGTGACTGCAGCGCAGTTAGCGACGACCAAGGTGGTCACGGCAGGACCTGATGAGTCTGTGGATGATGTCGCGGAAAAACTCCTGCGCAAGGAAGTACACGCCCTGCCCGTCGTGGACTCGGCAGGGAAATTGCTGGGCATCATCACCCGCTCTGATATTCTCCAGCATCTGTTGCAGTCCTGAGCATTTTATTGACTGATGGATTGGATTTTTTCCAGCGCTAGTGTCTGTCAAGCCTGGGGGGCAGAGCTTGCCCGGCGTATTCAGGTCCCTGCGGTGATTTATCTGGAGGGTGATCTGGGAGTCGGAAAAACTACACTGGCCCAGGGCATGCTCCGTGCACTGGGAGTCACCCAGTCCATCAAAAGTCCGACCTATACCCTGCTCGAAAGCTATGACACGCACTCCGGGCTGGCCCATCATCTTGATCTGTACCGACTGAATGATCCGGAAGAGCTGGAATTCATCGGCATCCGTGATTATCTGGCGAGCCCGGCCTTATGGCTGATCGAATGGCCGGAAAAAGGCGAAGGGCATTTGCCTCCCCCGGATTTGCAGCTGAATCTGGATATTCATGCTGATGCCGCGCATCGCCTGTCAGCCAAAGCGGGCAATCCCCGGGCCGCAGCCTGGTTGCAGGGCTTGCCTGATTCTGCTGGGCGTCAGACATGAGTGCTGAGGCCCGTACTCCTGCCAGAGTTCAGCGCCTGGACGCTACCCTGGCTAACCAGATTGCCGCTGGCGAGGTTGTCGAAAGGCCCGCTTCCATTCTCAAAGAGCTTCTGGAAAACAGTCTGGATGCTCAGGCTAGCCGCATTACCGTTCATCTTCAGGCAGGCGGTATGGACATGCTCAGCGTGGAAGATGATGGCACGGGCATTAACCCGGAAGATCTCCCTCTGGCCTTGGAGCGCCACGCCACCAGCAAAGTAGCGAGCTGGGAGGATTTGCAGGCTATCCAGACTATGGGCTTTCGCGGTGAGGCCTTGCCCGCCATCGCTTCGGTGGCGCGGCTGGAAATATTGAGCCGAACCCGTGATTCGGGACAAGGGGCGCGGATCGCGGTTCATGGCGGCGAGCAGATTCGTTCGGAGCCCGCAGCCCGGGCACCGGGCACGACGGTACGGGTGGCTGATCTGTTTTATAACGTGCCCGCACGTCGCAAGTTCCTGCGTTCGCCTGCGGCTGAGTTGTCGCGGATCCAGAAAGTACTTCGGCAGATTGCCCTGGCCAATTTCCCGGTAGCTTTTCAACTCCTGCAAAATGACCGCAGTTTGGTGCAATTCCCCGCAGCCCATGACTCCGCTGCCTGCGCGGCGCGGGTGGCTGCCGTTCTGGGCGAGGGTTTCATGGTCAATGCCCTTTATCTGGAGCAAAGCGATCGTGATCTGTCTTTGCGGGGCTGGCTGGGCTTGCCCACCTACAATCGGGCGCGGGGCGATGAACAGTACTTTTTCGTCAATGGTCGCCCGGTGCGCGACCCGGTGCTGAGCCATGCCTTGCGGGCGGCATATCAGGATGTGTTGTTTCAGGACCGGCACCCCTTGTATGTATTGTATCTTGACCTGCCCCCCGACCAAGTGGATGTCAACGTGCATCCGGCCAAGGCGGAAGTGCGTTTTCGGGATGGACGTGCAGTCCATGATTTTCTCTTTCATACCCTGCGCAGGATTATAGCCGGGCAGGGCGCGGGTTTGCCGCAGATGACCGTCCCCATGCAGCCCAACCTGCACGCCGTGACGGCAAGCCGGGATTTTTCCGCCGCAACCCGGGCACCGCTGACTTATACACCTTCTATCCAACAGCCTTTAAGCAGTGTGGGTGAGGCTCAAACCGCCGCTTACTGGGAACAGATGGTGGCTACCGGCCCAGCAACTGGGGCGGCCAGCCTGACTGCTGAAGCTCCACTGGAAGCTCAAGAGCAAACCCCTTTCAGCCCGGAATATCCATTGGGACAGGCCCTGACTCAGATCCATGCCCGTTTTATTGTGGCGCAAAATCACGAGGGCATGATTCTCGTGGATCAACATGCAGCCCATGAGCGCATCCTCTACGAGAAGATGAAAAAAGCCTGCCAACTTGATGATAAACAGCAGTTTGCCATTCCCGAGTATTTGCATGTGACGGCGGCGCAGCTGGCGCGCTTTGAGGAGAATCAGGAGGTTTTGAATGCAGCAGGTCTGGATATCAGCATTGCCGGACCGGGTACCCTGGCCATTCACGGCGCGTTGCGCTCACTGGAGCCCCGCAGTTATGCGCAACTGGTCGCCGAGTTGCTGGATGCAGAAAAACCCTGGGGGCAGGGTGATGTTGAGGGTGACCCGGTGCTGGCTGAAATGGCCTGCCGGGCAGCCATCAAAACCAGCCGCCGCCTGAGCCTGGAGGAAATGAACAGTCTGCTCCGCCAACTTGAAGCCACCCCCCGATTTGGACAATGCAACCACGGCCGTCCCACTGTGGTGCAATTTTCCCTGGCGGACCTCGACCGCCTGTTTCTGCGCGGGCGATGATTCCCGCCCTGTTTCTGATGGGGCCGACGGCCAGCGGCAAGACGGATCTGGCCATGCGCATCGCCGACCGCTTTCCGGTAGACATCATCAGCGTCGATTCTCTATTGGTGTATCGCCACTTTGATATCGGCAGCGCCAAACCCGATGCAGCATTGCGACAGCAATATCCCCACGCCCTGGTGGATATCCGTGAGCCTGACGATCCCTATTCAGCCGGTTTGTTTCGGGAAGATGCCCTGAACTGTATTTCCGAAGCCCGCAGCCGGGCTCGTATCCCTGTGCTGGTGGGCGGTACGGGGTTGTATTTTCGCGCCCTGGAGCGCGGCATTGATGCGCTGCCTCCTGCTGATCCGGAAATGCGTCAACAATTGCTGGCTGAGGCCGCACTGCGGGGCTGGCCAGCATTGCACCAGCGTCTGACAGATCTGGATCCGCAGACCGCCGCCGGCATCCAATTCAACGACCAACAACGCATTCAGCGTGCCCTGGAAATCATCCAGCACACCGGCGCACCGCTAAGCGCCTCTCGACACTGGCAGGGCGCTTTCCCCGGTCCGCTCCGGAAAATCGTCCTGCGGTCACCCCGTTCCTGGCTGCATGGGCGCATCCAGCAACGTCTGGATACCATGCTGGCAACCGGCTTTGTCGATGAAATAATCGCCTTGCAGCAACGCTATTATGCCCCTGATCTGCCTGCCTTGCGGGCTGTGGGTTACCGTCAGTATTTTGCCTGGCTGGAGGGTCAATACAGCGCTGAAGATGCCTACGCTGCAGCTCTCGCCGCAACCCGGCAACTAGCCAAACGTCAGGATACCTGGTTTAAACGCGAAACTGCCGATATTCTGCTGGACCCTTCAGCGGCGGGGGCGACCGCGTATTTGCTGGACTGGATTTGCCAGCAAATTCCCCATGAGTTACGCACTGCATGCAGATGACCGCTGATCAAATATGTCTCTGGAGTGCCTCCAGTGCCGATTTCCGGAGATTGCCAGTAAACCAGGGTAATGCTAGCCTATGGCGACTTTTAATCTACCCCTATTGAGGAATTTATGGCTGTTGAACGCACTCTGTCCATTATTAAACCCGATGCCGTCCAGAAAAATGCCATTGGTGCCATTCTGGGTCGCTTCGAAGCAGCCGGTCTTCGGGTCATTGCCAGTAAAATGCTGTACCTCAGCCAGGAAGATGCGGGTGGTTTTTATGCAGTGCACAAGGCCCGTCCTTTTTATGGTGAACTGTGTGCGTTCATGAGCAGCGGCCCGGTACTGGTCAGTGTGCTGGAAGGTGAAGGCGCCATTCTCAAAAATCGTGATCTGATGGGCGCCACCAATCCCAAGGATGCCGCTCCGGGAACCATCCGTGCCGACTTTGCCGACAGCATTGATGCCAATGCTGTCCACGGTTCGGACAGTGCCGAAACAGCTGCCTGGGAAATCAGTTATTTCTTTAGCCAACGGGAGATTTTTTCGCGCTAAATGAGTGCCGAAGCCGCAGTCGTGATTCCGGCGCAACCGCCGCATCTTTTGGGACTGAATCAGCAGTCCCTGGCTGCCTTGTTGACCGAATGGGGAGAATCTCCTTTTCGCGCCAAGCAGGTACTGCAATGGATTCATGGGCGGCAGGTCGCGGATTTTGCGGAAATGAGCAATATCAGCAAGAGTCTCCGGGCGCGTCTCGCAGAACAAACACTTTATGCCGAGCCGGAAATCCTGGCTGATCAACTGGCCGCCGATGGTACCCGTAAATGGTTGCTGGGCCTGCCGGATGGTAATGCGGTTGAAACGGTCTTCATTCCTGAAGAAGATCGGGGCACTTTATGTATTTCCTCTCAGGTTGGCTGTTCTCTGGCCTGCAGTTTTTGCGCGACCGGCGCTCAGGGCCTCAGCCGCAATCTCGAAACCCACGAAATCATCGCCCAAATCCGGATTGCCCGTCAGAAGCTGGGCTTGGATGCCATCACCAATATTGTATTCATGGGTATGGGCGAACCTTTGCTGAACTTGCGGCATCTGTTTCCTGCCCTGGATTTGTTGCGCGACGATTTTGCCTATGGCTTTGGCCCCAAACGCATTACCGTTAGTACGGCAGGGGTCGTTCCTGGTCTGGACCGCCTCGGTGCGGAAAGCCCGGTGAATCTGGCCATCAGTCTGCATGCCAGCCGGGACGAGGTTCGGGATATTCTGGTTCCCATCAACCGGCATTATCCGCTTGCCGAATTGCTGGAGGCCTGTCGGCGTTACCCGCTGCTCCCGCGTCGTCGCATTACCTTTGAGTACGTCATGCTCGACGGAGTCAATGACAGTGACGCCGATGCCCGGGCCTTGTTGCGGAAATTGTCGGGCATTCCGGCCATGGTCAATCTCATCCCCTTCAATCCTTTTCCCGGTTCTGATTATCAGCGTTCGCCACAAAAGCGCATTGATGCTTTCCGGGATATTGTCATGCGCGGGGATGTGATGACAGTTACGCGCCGACCTCGTGGTGACGACATTGCCGCAGCCTGCGGTCAACTGGCCGGACAGGTGCGAGATGGTCGCCGCAGCATTCCCTTGAAGGTACAGGCATGAGCACGAGCAGAACCCCGTTATCCCTGAAGATAATCATTCCTGCTGTGCTGACTGCAACGGTATTAAGTGGCTGCGGGCTCTTTGGCAGTAAGAGCGCGGCCATGACACCTGATCAGCAAATGGCGGCATTCATTGCCCACGAACATAAAACCCGCGCCCAGGATCAGGGTCTTCAGGCACCTGCAGACGATGGAAAAGCCAAGGCGGGCATTTATACTTCTCTGGGTACGGCTTATTTGCAGGATGGTCATCCCAGGCAAGCCATTCGCGAGTTGCAAAGGGCCACTCAGGTTGATAGCAGCTATGCGAATGCTTACAACGTGATGGGGCTGGCCTATGAGCAGTTAGCCCAAAACGGCCTGGCGAAGCAGGCTTTTGGCCAGGCACTATCGCTCGATAGCAAAAATCCTGAATACCGCAATAATTATGGAGCTTTTCTGGTGAATGCCGGGGACTATCAGCAAGCTATCGTGCAGTTGAAGATGGCTACGGCGGACCCCTTATACAGCACTCCCCAGTTTGCCTGGACCAATCTGGCACAAGCCTATGCCGGCCTGAAAAATCTTCCGGAGGCGCGCGATGCCCTGAATCGAGCCCTCTATCTGGTACCTAATTATCCCCCGGCATTGCAGATGCTGGCCGAGCTGGACTTTAAGGAGGGTAATGTCAATAGCGCCTACAGCCATTTGCAGGTGGTGCTGGCGCAACAACCGGATAACCCCAGTGCATTGTTGCTTGCCGGACAAATTGCCGCCCAACAGGGACGCAGCAGTGAAGCCACCGCATTGTGGCAACGCTGTGTGAATGCGGCACCTTATTCTGCGGCCGGTAAAAAAGCCCAGCAGCTGTTGCTTCAGCAGGGTTGAACAAGCGATGGACGCCATGGATGAAAGTCAGAGTCATTCCGAGTTGCGCAGCGCCCGCGAGGCGCGGGGCTGGACCCTGCGCCAGGTGGCAGAGCAGTTACATATTACGGAAGTGCAGGTACAGGGTCTGGAAGAGGGAAATTATCATGTTCTTCCGGGTGCCACTTTTGCTCGTGGTTTTCTAAAAAATTATGCCCGTCTTCTGGGTCTGGATCCAGAACCCTTGTTGCGCAGTTATGATGCCAATACCGCGGGTTCAGGGCTGTCTCCCACCCGCCAACTCCTGCCCGATGGGGAAAGTCCCCTGCTCGAATATAGCAAAAAGACCCTGTTGATTTCATTCATGATTGTAGTCGCAGTGATTATGGCCGTGTGGTGGTTCTGGGGGCGTTCCGGATCATCGGCCACCCCTCCTCCCGTTACTCCTGCGCACAATCAGCCCCAAAATAGTGTTTCCATGCCGGCAACCCTGGCTCCACCCGCAGTGTCTACGGCCTCTGGGCATAGTGTGACTGCGGCACTCCAGAGTCAGAAGGGCGCCGCTACCAGTGTTCCCGTTGCGGCAACCCAATCTGCGTCTCGCGCTGTCGTCACTGATGGCATTGCTTTTCAGTTTCAGGCCAATTGCTGGGTACAGGTCAAGGATGCTGAAGGTAAAACCCTGCTGGCGGTGCTGGGGCGTCCGGGTGATCTGCTTAATGTACATTCGGGCAAGCCGCCCTACCAGGTCTTGCTGGGTAATGCCCGGGGGGTGAAAATCCAGTATCAGGGCAAACCTGTTACTCTCCCCGTGAATGCGTTAGGCGTAGCCCGTCTGCAACTGGGTACGGCGCCTACGGCCAGTACGACATCGGCGCTAGCCACAGTATCCCCAACGCGCAGCCCGGCTCACCAAGCCCATGCAGTCCCTCGACATCCTGCTGTGTCCAGTACATCCTTAGCCGGTATTGCCGCTCCATTAACATCTGCTGCGCTTTCTGCAAGCGCGGCTGTCACTAGCGAGGCTTCCCATGCACCATGAATCTCCTATTCAGCGCCGTAAAACCCGGCAAATTCACGTTGGAAAAGTTGCCATCGGTGGAGATGCCCCGATCAGCGTGCAAAGTATGACCAATACCGAAACCCGGGATGTGGCCGCGACCGTGGCGCAAATTCGTCGTCTGGAAGCGGTCGGCGCAGATATAGTCCGGGTGTCGGTACCGAGCATGGATGCTGCTGAGGCTTTTAAGGCCATCCGCGCCCAGGTGGAAACCCCCTTGGTGGCGGATATTCATTTCGATCATCGTATTGCCCTGCAGGTAATGGCCGATGGCGTCGATGGTTTGCGCATCAATCCCGGCAATATCGGCTCGCTGGACAAAACCCGTCTGGTGGTGGAAATGGCCAAGGACAAAGGCATTCCGATCCGGATCGGGGTCAATGCCGGTTCTCTGGAAAAGGATATTCAGGAAAAATACGGGGAGCCTACCCCGGAAGCCCTGGTGGAATCGGCGCTGCGCCATGTCAGTATCCTCGACGAACTGAATTTTCATGATGTCAAAATCAGCGTCAAAGCCTCTGACGTATTTCTCGCGGTGGGGGCCTACCGCTTGCTCTCGGAAAAGGTCGACTACCCCTTGCATCTGGGCATCACCGAAGCGGGCGGATTGCGCTCTGGTACGGTCAAGTCCGCCATTGGTCTGGGTTTGCTGTTGCGGGATGGCATCGGCGATACCATCCGGATTTCCCTAGCGGCTGATCCGGTAGAAGAAATCCGGGTGGGTTTTGATATCCTCAAAAGCCTGCATCTGCGCCAGAAAGGCATCAATCTGATTGCCTGTCCTTCCTGTTCCCGGCAGGAATTTGATGTAATCAATACCATCAATGCTCTGGAAGCGCGCCTCGAAGACATTCTGGAGCCCATGGATGTCTCGGTGATTGGCTGCGTGGTGAACGGTATTGGTGAGGCCAAGGAAGCAGACATCGGACTGGCCGGCGGCGACAAGCGCAGTATTCTCTATTATCACGGCAAGCAGGTGGATCGGGTCGAAAACGTCAATATTGTCGATGTGCTGGAAAAGCGGATTCGTGCCGAAATTGCCGAGCGTCAGGCTGCCCGGCATGATGCCTGATCCGGGACATTTCTATGGCGGTTAAGGCATTGCAGGCAGTGCGGGGAATGAATGACATTTTCCCGTCCGAAGTCGCGGGCTGGCAGAATCTGGAAACTGATCTGCGCGCCCTGCTGAAGCTATATGATTACGGGGAAATACGTCTGCCCCTGCTGGAATCCACAGAGCTTTTTGCCCGGGCCATCGGCGATGTCACTGACATTGTGCAAAAAGAGATGTACACTTTCGCCGATCGCAATGGCGACAGTCTCACCCTGCGCCCCGAAGGGACAGCGGGCTGTGTGCGTGCAGCCATCCAGCATCAGACCATGCGTGGGCAGACGCCTCGCTATTACTACATGGGCCCGATGTTTCGTCATGAACGTCCCCAGAAGGGTCGCTACCGCCAGTTTCATCAACTGGGTGTAGAGGCGTTCGGCCAGGCGGGTGCGGGTACCGATGCGGAGGTGATCGCCCTATCTGCGCGGATCCTCAAACAAGCTGGAGTGCAGGCAACCTTGCAGATCAACTCCCTGGGAAGCCCTGCAGCACGCGCGGCTTACCGTGAGCGCTTGCTGGCCTATCTGCGCCCCCGGCAAGCGGCTTTATGCGAGGACTGTCAAACCCGTATGGAACGTAATCCCCTGCGGGTTCTGGACTGCAAAGTGCCGGGTTGTCAGGAGATTGCCGCTGCGGCCCCGCACCTGGTCGATCATCTCGACCCGGAGTCCGCCGCACATTTTGCCTGTTTGCAGGATTTGTTGACGGCTCTGGGTATTCCATATGTGGTCAATCACAGTCTGGTCCGGGGCCTGGATTATTACAACCGCACGGTTTTTGAATGGGTGACCGATGCCTTGGGTGCTCAGGGCACCGTATTGGCAGGGGGCCGTTATGATGGGCTGGTCAGCCAACTGGGTGGTCAGGAAACACCCGCTATCGGCTTTGCCGTAGGGCTGGAGCGCTTGCTGGCCCTGCAGGAAATCCAGGGCCAGCTCGCCACTGCTGCACAACCGCTACTTTTTGTCGGAGCACTGGATGACAACAGTTTGGCTGCTGCATGGAAGTTGGCCGAACATTTGCGTGACCAGACTGTCAGCGTGGTCAGCGCTGGGCCGGCGACTTTCAAATCCCTGATGAAATTGGCGGAGCGTTCCAAGGCGCACTTTCAGTTACTGATTGGAGCCGGTCAACTCCAGGGTGAGCCCGTCATCATCAAGGAACAGGATGGGGAAGGGCGCTGGGAAGGGAGTTTGGACGCCGTGTCTACTGGCTTGCAAAGCCTTGGCGTTGATTTCCCCCGACATGCACCCCATACTGAGCACAATTTTGCCACAGCCAGAAGATTAAAGTGACCGGTCAAGAACTTTCTGCATTGCTTTCCCGACATCGTGTTGCCCTCATTGTGGGTGTTATTGTTATCCTTCTCGCCGCCATGGGCTTTTTTGGTTATGAGAAATATCAACGCCATCAAACTGAAAAAGCGGCGGTACTCTATAATGAACTGGTGGATACCATGCTGCAGGGGCAGAACAGTACCGCCCGTGCCAGTGCGGATACTCTGATTCATCAGTACGGGAGCACAGCCTACGGGATTATGGCGCGTTTTTTTCTGGCCCGCCTCGATATGGATAGCAAACAGGTGCCCGCCGCCGAGCAATCGCTCAGTGCTGTCATGGATGATTCTTCTGCCCCGCGCGGTATGCGCAGCCTGGCGCGCATGGATCTGGCGCGCCTGTATGTGGATCAGCATAAGCCCCAGAACGCCCTGCATTTATTGCAAAAGTCAGACTCCGCTTTTGCCGCCATAGCGGACGAAATCAAGGGCGACGCCTATGCCTCCCTTCAGCAGGTCAGCAAGGCTGATCAAGCCTACCAGGCGGCGATGAAAGCCTTGCCGGAAACCGACCCATACCGTAGTTATCTGCAGATGAAAATAGCCAATATTGGAGTTGCGCCGTGATGCGAACAGTTCTTTTCAAAAGCATATGGCGTTCAGCCGCTCTAGGAACCTTTGCGGTTTTGCTGAATGGCTGCGGAATCATGTCCTGGTTCCATTCTTCTCCTGGTCCGAAAACGCCCCCGCCCCTCAGTAAAGGGGAAAAGCAGATCTCTTTTTCCAACCAGTGGCAGGCACGGCTTTATGGCCTGTGGCCCATCAATCCCTATCAGGGGACTGACATTGCCTGGCAGGGTCGGCAGATTGTCGTGAGTGATGCCTCGGGACACCTGGTCAGTTTGAGCGATACCGGCAGTCAGCAATGGATTCGTAGCCTGGTAGGAAAAAGTGCGCGCGGGGCGACTATCGCTCATGGGGTGGTTTATACCGGCACTACTGCGGGTCAGGTATTTGCTTTTGATGCCAAAAACGGGCACAAGCTCTGGTCGGTGCAGTTGACCTCCGAAGTCCTGACTCCGGTCGTTTACGCGCCAGATCATTTGCTTTTGCAAACGGTCAATGGCCATCTATGGGCGCTGGATCCGAAGGATGGCAAGGTCCAATGGACTTTTTCCATGAATCAACCTTCCCTGATTTTGCGTGCAGTTTCCACCCCCACGGTACATGATGGGGTGGTTTATGCCGGTTTTGCCGACGGTACTCTGGCTGCATTGAGTCTCTCCACCGGTGCCGAATTGTGGCATGCCCGCGTGGCCATAGCCCATGGCAGTAATGAGTTGGCGCGGATGGTGGATGTGGCTGCGCGTCCTGTGGTGGCCGACGGGCAGGTATTTGCGGCTGCTTATCAGGGCAATCTGGCCGCCTATGCCGCACAGAGCGGTACCCAGAACTGGAGCGTTCCCATGTCGGTCTATCTGACCCCGGTCTGGTTCAAGGGCCATTTATTTGTGGCTGAAGCCGATGGCGACATTGCCGAGATTGATCCGGGCTCCGGTAGCGTACTGTGGCAAAATACCCGACTCAAAGGCCATGCCATGACTGGTCTGAGCAGTTGTGGGGATGCTTTGCTGGCTACCGACAACGGCGGTTATCTCTATGCTTTCAATCCGGAATCAGGACATCGCATCGGTCAGACCCGCGTTTCTTCCAGTGGCATTCAAAGCAGTCCTGTCTGTCTGGCCAATGACCAGATTCTTGCCCTCAGTGATGCGGGTACTTTGTATCGGATCAAGCTCGCAAAGCGCTAAGGTTGCGTCATGACTGCAGTAATTGCCCTGGTGGGGCGCCCGAATGTCGGCAAGTCCACTTTTTTCAATCGCCTGACTCGCACCCGTGAGGCTCTGGTGGCGGACTTTCCGGGCCTTACCCGGGATCGTCACTACGGAACGGCACAATTTGAAGGACGCCAGTTTCTGGTCATTGATACGGGTGGTTTTGAACCGGAGCAGCGCGCAGGACTGGTAGCCGCCATGGCCATCCAGACCCGGCTGGCTATTCAGGAAGCCGACGCCATCTGTTTTCTGGTAGATGCCAAGGAAGGCTTGTCGACGCAGGATGAAGAAATCGCTACTGAATTGCGGCGTGGCGGCAAACCCATTTATCTGGTCGTGAACAAGATGGATGCCAAGGGCGCTGTCAGTGAATTGCCGGAATTTCACCGTCTGGGTCTGGGGATGCCCTATACTATTTCGGCGGCCCACGGCCATGGGGTGGAAACTCTGCTGGAAGCGGTGTTTTCCGATCTGCCCAATGAGGACGTTACCCAGAGCGATATAGCGAAGGGTCCGCGTATTGCCATGTTGGGACGCCCCAATGTGGGTAAATCCACGCTGGTGAATGCCATGCTCGGTGAAAAGCGGGTGCTGGTATTTGACGAGCCAGGCACCACCCGGGATAGTATCCGCATTCCCTATGAGCGGGAGGGTAAACCCTATGTCATGATTGACACGGCCGGCATGCGCCGCCGTGCCCGGGTCGGTGAAGGCCTGGAAAAGCTCAGCGTTCTGAAAACCCTGGGCGCTCTGCGGGAAGCCGACGTGGTCCTTTTGGTCCTGGATGCCCGGGTCGGTATCGCCGAGCAGGACTCCCATCTGGTCGGCGTGGCGGTAGAGTTGGGCCGGCCCATTATTGTGGTCATCAATAAGTGGGATGGGATGAGCCCCCATGATCGCAAGGCAGTCAAGCAGGAACTGGAGCGACGGCTGAGTTTTATTCAATATGCGCCGGTATATACTATTTCTGCCTTGCATGGCACAGGCGTAGGGGATCTGTACAAAAGTATCGATCGTCTCTGGGAAAACTCCCGCAAACATTTTTCCACCGGCGAATTGAACCGGGCGCTGGCCGAAATTATCGAAACCCATCAGCCACCCATGGTCGGCGGGCGTCGCATCAAATTACGCTATTGCCATCAGGGTGGCGAAAATCCAGTGACTCTGGTGTTTCACGGCAACCAACTCACGCGTTTGCCCGGTAGTTACAAGCGTTATCTCGAAAGTGCCTTCCGAAAAACCTTGGGTCTGGATGCCATTCCGCTGCGGCTGATTTTTCGTCAGGGTGAAAATCCCTACGATCCGCAACCCAAGAGAGGAAAGCATTAAATGAAAGGCAGTCTGGCTGGATGGTGGCGCTGGGCCATTGTTGCTCTGTTGATTTACCTGGGCATTTTGTGGAGCGGGCAGATGCTTCCGGTGAATCCTCAGGGCTTGTGGATACGTGCAGGAGAGTACGCCCTCTGGGCTACGGTGACCCTGGGGGCCATCGCCCGTTTTTATCCGGTGCTGGGTCCCTATGGTTGGAGACCGGTGACCATTTTTCTGGGAGCGGTTTTATCCGCGCTGGAAGTATTTATCGGTGCGGGTCCCGATACCAAAACCCGCGTGGATGAGTGGATGACTGCTTTGATCGGTATTGCGGTGATGACCATTCTTGCCCGGGTATTGCCGAGGGCCATCACGGTGATATGGTTTGGACAGGAGGTGCAAAAGCGTGAACCTTATACTCGTCCGCCACGCTGAGGCAGAAGATGCCGCCGTCTCCGGCTCTGATTTCACGCGCAAGCTCACGGCCCATGGTCAGCAAAGCGCCACTGATGTAGCCAGGGCTTTAAGACACTGCCTTAGTGGATCGGTACTGGTCTGGAGCAGCCCCTTGTTGCGCACGCGTGAAACCGCAGAATATATTGCCCGGGCTTTGGCGACGCCCGTGAGCCAGTATCATGAGGCCATTCCTGCCGGAGATCTGAATGCCCTGAGCCATGATTGGCAAGCGCTGCCCGAACTACCGGACACTTTGATTGTGGTCGGTCATCAGCCTCATCTCGGCATCTGGACAACCCGTATCACTCACATCAGTGTGCCCATCAAGAAAGCCAGCGTGACCGGGATTCATCTGCCCAATGCCAATCGGCTGGAAGGGGAGCTGCAGTGGTATGCCCTGCCGGAAATGCTGTCCAAAATGGTGCCTGCCATACGGTTGTAAGTCAGGTCATTTTAGTTGGAATGGCAAATAGGTGTATACTTATAGAGTTACTTCACACGTTCATTCAGGAGGTGTTAGATGTCCGAAGCAGCAGATCTCGTCATTATTCTCATTACCGGTGCCGAAAACCCCAAGCGGTTGCCGTCCGCTTTTTTTCTGGCAGCCACTGCCGCAGCCGCCGAGCAGAAAGTCGTGATGTACTTCACGGGTCCTGCCACGGAATTGCTGGCCAAGGGCAAGGCTGAAAGTATTTTCCCCATGGAAGGCGGCAAAAGCGTCGCTGACTTCATGAAGCTGGCCGAAGATAATGAAGTACAAATCATTGGCTGTCTCCAGTCTCTGGAACTGAATGGTATGACCAAGGACGATCTGGCCAAACCCATTCCTATGATGAATCCGAGCGCAGCATTGCCGTCTCTGGCTGCGGCCGGTCGTATTCTGACCTGGTAATTTTCTTTATCATTGCAGATTTTTCAGAGCCCGTCCTGATGAACGGGCTCTCTTTATAAGCGCGGTTTTGTCATCAAACTGTCATATTACTATGCTAGATTGGATGCGCGTCTCGTCAAGGCTGCCCGACGGGCATTGATGACGTACGGTGTGTTAGTGAAAAATCCGTAAATCAACGTATTCGCCATCTTTGGAGGTCTTATGCTGTATCGCTTGAAGAAAGAATTTTCTCGTAGTGTGAAGGGCGCGGTCATGATTTCTGCACTGGGTCTTGCCGGCATGTATGCCATGCCCGCCAGCGCTGCCACGATTTCCTTGCTGGAAACGGGCTCTACGCTGCTCTATCCGCTTTTCAACCTTTGGGTGCCTGTTTACACCAAGATGAATCCCGGCGTACAGATCACCACCCAGGGCACAGGAAGTGGCACTGGTATTGCTGAAGCCATCTCCGGCGTAGCCCAGATCGGCGCTTCTGATGCTTACATGAGTGATGCCCAGATCAAAATGCATCCGAATATTTTGAATATTCCTCTGGCTATCTCCATTCAGATGGTCAACTACAACCTGCCGGGTCTGAACAACAAGCATCTGAAGCTTTCCGGTTCGGTGCTGGCTGATATCTACTCCGGCAAAATCACCAACTGGGACGATGCTGCCATTGCCAAACTGAATCCTGGCGTGAAGCTGCCTAATCACAAGATCGTTCCGATCCATCGTACTGACGGTTCCGGCGATACTTTCATTTTCACAACGTATTTGTCAGACACTTCTCCGGTATGGAGCAAGAGTGTGGGCTACAGCACCACCGTGAGCTGGCCCGCCGTTCCGGGTGGTATTGGTGCTGAAGGTAATCCGGGCATGGTTCAGGCTCTGAAGACCACCCCTTATGGTGTGGCTTACATTGGCATCAGCTGGAAGAAGCCGGTGGAAGAAGCCAAGCTGGGTCTAGCCATGCTGAAAAACCGCGCCGGCAATTTCGTCCTGCCCACGGTTGAAAATGCCAAAGCGGCTGCGGGTGAAATGGTCAGCAAGACCCCTGCGGATGAACGTATCAGCCTGGTCTATGCGCCTGGTGCCAAGTCCTACCCCATCATCAACTACGAGTATGCTATTGTCAGCAAGACTCAGCCCAAACCGGAAGTGGCGGCGGCTCTGAAGAAGTTTCTGAACTGGGCCATTGATCCCAAGGGCGGTAATGCTCCTCACTTCATCACGGCAGTGAACTTTGTACCATTGCCTGACAGTGCTGCTGAACTGTCTCGTAAGCAGATCGCTGAGATTCACTAAGGTCTGCATGATGCCGGGAACTCCCGGCATCATGATCCCGTTGCCTAATAATCTTATTATATTTTTCTTTGAATACATTCGCCATTTTGGAAAAACGGTAATGAAAATTCCTGTATTCAGAATATCATTGATTGCCACGGCAAGCTTTCTGCCGATTTCATTAATTTTATTAGTGGTTTTTTTAGTTATTTATTCTTGGCCTGCTATTGAATATAACCAGTTTCATTTTTTATGGACCAATGACTGGAATTTAGGGAACCTGTATGGCAACCCCGTTGAAGTGGATGGTCATCAGATTATGCCAGGTGCTAAATATGGCGTCTGGTTTCTTGTTGTCGGAACCATCGTCAGCTCAGTGCTCGCCATGCTGATGGCTATGCCCGTCGCCGTTGGTGCGGCCTATTTTTTGAGTGAGGGTATTCGTAAATCCTGGTCCGGCCCTTTATCTCTGTTCGTGGATCTTCTGGCGGCTATTCCCAGTGTGGTATATGGACTCTGGGGATATGCTTTGCTGGTTCCGCTTTTTGGTAATACAATTTTCCCGTTTTTAACAGATATTTTTTCTTTTATTCCTTTTTTGAACGGTAGTCCGGGTAGTGGTTACGGTTTGCTCACTTCGGCTTTTGTGCTGGCTGTCATGATTATCCCGTTGATTTCCGCGACCCTCCGTGAATCCATCCAAATGATCGAACCCGCTTTGAAGGAGGCCGGATTGAGCTTGGGTTTGACGCGTCCTGAAGTGTTTTGGCACATCATTTTGCCAAAGCTGAAAAAGGTACTGATTGGGGTGGGTATTTTGGCCCTGGGTCGGGCACTTGGTGAAACCATGGCCGTGCTTATGGTCAGTGGGAATGCCTTGAACTATCTCCCGGGTAATATTTATGCACCCATTTCGACAATGGCCGCATTTATTGCTTCGCAACTGGATAGTGCACTGCAGGACCCCACCAATATGGCGGTTGAGGCATTGTCTGAAATAGCGCTGGTATTATTATTGATCACCATATTGGTGAATATTTCTGCTCGATTGATCTTGTGGATGGAAAAGGTGCGCTGATGGCTGCTAGCAAGACGATGGAAAAACAGCTTTCGACAAAAGCGTTACAGCCAAAAGTATTTAAGATGTCTTTATGGCGAAAATTGATGACGGTATTTGCTTCTGTCGCCGTATTTGCTTCTTTTGCTTTTCTCGCTATTATGTTTTTGTCAATTATTGGTGATGTGCTTATTCACGCTTGGCCGGCGCTGAATATAAAGTTATTGACAGAAATCACCAACGGTATCGGCGGTGGCCTCAAAAATGCGATTGAAGGATCCATTGTCATTTCTGTGGGCAGTATTCTTCTGGCGGCACCCATAGGTATTTCGGCAGGGATTTATTTGAGTGAACACGGACATGGAATGGCCGGGCAAGCCTTGCGTTTTCTTTCTGATGTGTTGGTAGGTGTGCCTTCTATTGTGCTCGGTTATGTGGGCTACATCACCATGGTCATTTATCTGGGTTGGCAATTTTCCGTGGCTGCGGGCATTATTACCTTGACCATCATGTTATTGCCCTACATTGCCCGTTCTACCGAATTGGCCATTAGTAACATACCGCTGGCCGTGCGCGAAGCTGGGTACGGATTGGGGGCCGGGGAAGGACGCATTGTTTTCAAAATTCTTTTGCCGGGCGCTGCACCTGCCATCATGACGGGACTGTTTTATTCTGTGGCCTTGTCCATGGGGGAAACGGCACCGCTACTGTATACAGCGGGTTGGTCGAATTATATGTGGTCAGGTAATCTGACCAAGGAACCTATCGGTTACTTGACATATGTTATCTGGACGTTTATTAACGAACCTTTTGCCGAATCCCACATGCTGGCTTTTGCGGCAGCATTTCTTATCACTGCCGGAGTGTTGGCGCTCATCCTGTTGGGGCGCTGGTACATGGTACGTGCTCAGAAACGAATGGGAGCGTACCGCTAACTTACGGGTTGAAAATCTCCAGGACTTTTTGATCTTCAGAACCTGCCAGCAGTTCTTTAGCTCTGGCCAGGTGTTCTGCTGCACGCCCCCGATCACTATTATCCGTCGTTAGCCAGATAGGGAATAAAGTAGTTTCTTCACGATTTTCATGCTTGGCCAAGGATCCGGACAACATGGCACAGATGGCGGGTAACATGCCATAGTCTTTTTGGTCGAAGGTTTCTTCAACCAATCGGGATTGCACAATAATGCTGTCATGTTCAAAAAGCATATCAGCCAGAGGTCCTTTTTCCTCGCCTCCGCCGAGTACCGGACCCAGTAAATTGTTTTCCAGATGTACATGGCGACGTAATCCCAGCCAGTAGTCCCGGAAAATATTTTCCGCCTCAGCAATCCGATTTTCGTTGGCTGCAGCCAGAACCTGGGCGAATTGGTGATCCAGGCGGTAATGGTCCCAGGTTAACAAATCGACAACATTCTTGGCTTCTGCTTCAGCGCGTGGTTGTACTTCGATTTGCCAGAGGGCGCCATCACTTTCCATGCTCCAGGAGATGGCATCGCGCAGTTGAAAAGCCACGGCACGCATCATGGCTGCCGGATCCGAATCGGTCAGCACTTGTAGACGTTGTCCAACGGATAAGCGAATCGCTGCGGCATAGACCAGAGGTTGAGCTTCTGTGTAGCTCATTCCCCGGACATCCAGTGCGTTTTTCACGGACACATCATGAGCGGAAGAAGTTACATCAATTGCCATGAGAAATATCCTTATGTTTCAGAATGGTGCCCAGGGCCGGACTCGAACCGGCACGGCATAAGCCGAGGGATTTTAAGTCCCTTGCGTCTACCGATTTCGCCACCTGGGCGAGTTCTTGTTGACCCGTATTCCCTGGCTCGCGTGAAGTAACCAGGTCTGATCAACAATTCCTACATCATAACAAGATCATCTCGTGCAGACCAGATAAACCACCCATGCTCCCCAATCCTCGGCTGCCAGTATAGAAGGAAGCCAGGTTTCAGTGAGCTCTTGTAAACAGACTGACCGGTCGGTATTATTGTACGGGTATTTATTGAATTTTCTATGGAGGCATTATGACCGACCTGTTTTCACCATTACCATTGGGTAGCATCACTGCTGCCAATCGCATCCTGATGGCGCCGCTCACCCGTTGTCGAGCCGAAGGAGATCATGTTCCTACAGCGCTGATGGCTGAATATTACGCACAGCGAGCCAGTGCCGGGCTGATTATCGCCGAGGCAACAATGATTCTTCCCGGAAATTCGGCATTCTGGCATGAGCCGGGTATTTATTCGGATGAACAGATAGAGGGATGGCGAAGAGTGACAGATGCCGTGCATCAGGCCAGTGGCAAAATAGCCTTGCAGATTTGGCATGGTGGCAGAGCCTGCCATCCCGATCTGAACGCGGGCGCTATTCCTGTTGCGCCAAGTGCGTTGGCAATTCGTCATGAAGAAGTACATACCCCCAACGGTAAACAAGCCTATACCCTTCCACGCGCGCTATTGGATGATGAGATTCCTGCCATAGTGGAAGGTTTTGCCCAAGCTGCCCGTAATGCCATTACTGCGGGATTCGATATGGTGGAAATCCACGGAGCCAATGGTTATCTGCTCGATCAATTTTTACGGGATGGAAGTAATTTGCGTGCGGGTCCTTATGGCGGTTCAGTGGAAAACCGGGCGCGCTTGCTTCTTGAAACGGTGGCGGCAGTTTGTGAGGCGGTAGGTGCGGACAAAGTCGGCCTACGTTTATCACCGCTCAATAGTTTTAATGATATGCAAGATAGTGATCCGATTCATTTGCTGGGTTGGCTTGCTACCCGCTTGAACGATTATAGATTAGCCTTTCTGCATCTGATGCGAAGCGATTTTTACGGCCGTCAGACTGGTGATGTTGTATCTGTGGCGCGGCAAAATTTTCGGGGACCATTAATAGCTAATATGGGTTACACCCCGGAAGAGGCAAAAAATGCCGTAGCCTCAGGCCAGGTGGATGCGGTTGCTTTTGGTACCGCATTTCTGGCGAACCCGGATTTACCAGCGAGAATTCATCAACAGCATGAGCTGAATGAGCCCGATCCCACAACATTTTATACCACCGGTGCAAAAGGATATACAGATTATCCTGCTATTGGATCAGTATAACTCTTGAATTGGTTGTTCCAAACAAATTTTAAGCCGCCAGACGGTTTAGCCTGGCGGCATCGCAACTATTTTTTGTTACGTCATTACGGATTGTTTACGCTGGACCAATATCAGGATCCATATCCAACGGATCACCCCACTCATGGCGCAACTCTCCACGTTTCTCCTCGGGTATTTTTATCTCACTGAAGAGAGCCAGAAAGTCTTTAAGGTCAGATGGTACTGCTGCCATAGTTTGCAGAGATTCTGTAATTTTGCCAGCTTCTCTGGCACTTAGCGTGGTAATCACATTTTTATCTTCAATATTAACTTGCATGAGATTCTCCTTGATAAAAGGATTTCGGTTGACGGAAATCATTATCCATGGAAAGTACCGCCTCAGCAGCCAGATAAGCAAAGTCTAAAGTAGATCGATTCAAATCCCCTGCTTTTTTGAGTAATACATCAGAAACTTTATCAGCCTCCGCTTTGCTCATGATTAGACGAAATTGATTGTCTGCAGTTTTTTCAAGTTTCATAGCAACCTCCTTGTATAGGACTATGCATCGTTCATGTGAACACCTGTTAGTATAGACAGTAAAAATAAAATAATGTTCCACAATATTTTTATTATGAATCACAAAAAATCAGAATGTCCTTTCTGCAGCTTCAAGAAAGCAGGAGTGTTTCTATGATTTTGCTTAATCAAACGGTATAAGGTGGCAAGAAAAAAATTGCCTGCATCCCAAGTAACTCTTTAAGTATAGCTTAGAAGTGGATTACTCGCTGTAGGCTTCGCTTCGGGTACGATCACGTTCATGATGAATTCGTACGCCGCGCAGGAGTACGGTCAGGCTTGTTGCCAGCAGGAAATTGAGGATCAGGGCGTAAAACCCTATATAACCAGGAATCAACACAGAACCGATATGTAGGGTATAAGCCGATTTCTGGAATCCGGTCTGGGCGGCTGCCCATACTCCCCAAGCGAGGGCTCCGGCCCAGGCGGCAAGTAGAGCCCGGGGATCAAACCAGCGTGTATAGATACCCGCTACTACGGCTGGCAGGGTTTGCAGAATCAGGATGCCACCGAGAAGCTGCAGTTGAATGGCAAATTGGGTCGGTAAAAAGAGGATGAAGAGTAGGGCGCCAAATTTCACCAGCAATGATATTTGCTTGGCCATACGGGTTTCCTGCTGAGGACTGCACTGTCGGTGCAGGTAGCTACGGTAGATATTACGGGTAAAAAGATTGGCAGCGGCAATGGACATGATGGAAGCTGGCACCAGAGCACCAATGGCAATTGCGGCAAGGCCTATGCCCACCACATATGGCGGGAAATAAGCGAGTAACAATCCAGGAATGGCGAATTGTGGTCCATAGTCTTGAAAATAGGGAGCCAGGGCGGGCTGGGAGGGAAGATGCGCGGCGTAGGCCATGTAACCGAGCAGGGCAATCAGTCCCAGAACGAAGGAGTAGGCGGGTAGCAGGATCCAGTTGCGGCGCAAGGTATCTGTACCCTTGGCAGCGAGGACTGCCGTGCTGGCATGAGGGTAAAGCATGAGACCCAAAGCCGATCCCAAAGCCAGGGTCAGATAAAAGGATTGCATGCCCCAGTTGTGCTGAGTGATGGCGGGTAAGAGCAAATGCTGTGCAGGAACAGCATGGAAAATGGCAGCAAGGCCGCCCAGCTTCCACGGCACGACAATCATCAGGGCTAACACCGCCAGGTAAACCAAAAGATCCTTGACCACCGCTATGCTCGCCGGAGCGCGGAGCCCACTCACATAGGTAAAGGCTGCCAGAATCACGAAAGCCATCATCAGTGGCGCGTCACTCCAGGGACCGTGGGTGCTGAAACCCAGGGCCGCGATAACAACTTCGATACCTACTAACTGCAGCGCAATGTATGGCATGGTCGCGACGATGCCGGTTACTGCCACCGCCAGGGCCAGAAGCGGACTGTCATAACGAGCGTCCACAAAATCGGCCACAGTGACGAAGCCATGTTCTCTGGCAACTCGCCAGAGTCGGGGAAGAATGGCGAAGACAAGGGGGTAGACCAGAACCGTATAGGGGAGGGCGAAAAATCCCAAAGCGCCAGCCCCAAAAACCAGGGCGGGGACAGCCACAAAGGTGTAGGCCGTATATAGATCTCCGCCAATGAGAAACCAGGTAATCCAGGTTCCAAAGCGACGGCCACCAAGGCCCCATTCTTCCAGATGATGCAGATTGCCCCGCTGCCAGTGAGACGAGGCAAAGCCCAGAACAACAATGACCAGAAAGAGAATGGCAAAAACTGACAGGGTAACAGGATTCATCGGCCTGATTCCAGGCGCAGGTAGGCTAAATAAAGAAAAACACTAGAAAGGGGCACCCAAAGAATCTGCCACCAGTAAAAAAAGGGAATACCGAAAAGCTCCGGGTTAATCCGGTTGTAAAAGGGTACCGCCAATACTGCTACACAGGGTACCGCCAAGAGGGCAACGCCCTGCCATCCCAATCTTTTTTTTGCCACCGGCTGTTCCTCATTACCTGAACGGCACAGCATAACAAAAAGTACCAGATGGACAAATGCCGATTTTTGGACAAGTTGCTGGATAAGGCTTGCATCTATCTGATCGGGAATGGATTTTCGAACAGCTTGATTATATGGTGGGTTGTGAGGGGATCGAACCCACGACCCGCTGATTAAGAGTCGGCTAAACTGTGTTAATCCAACTAATTGAGAAATATTAACAAAATAGATACTATAAATAACAATGTGTTATAGTATTGCATGTCATCACTCATCATCAAATATCATCACGTAAAATTTTCTGAGTGTCGCGCCAGTGTCGCGCCAGTGGCGGTTGATGTATACCACATATTGTTTCATGATAATTTATGAAACACTATATATAGTTGACATGACCTTAATGTTAGCAGATTATACCTTGGGCCGGGCAGACCCAAGATTCGCGCCCTGGGTTGGCCACGCATCCTTGGTCGCGCCGGTTCTTAATTTTTGGAGGTACAAATGGAGACTGGCATGCGAACCAATAACGATGTGAAAACAAAAATCTTTTACTGGGCCTATTTGCTGCCGCTGATCTGTCTGATCCTACTCCAGATCGGATCGGCGGCCACTGCGGTGCTCGGCGAGCCCGTATGTACCTGGCTGCCCGCCAGTGGGCAGATTGCCTTGGTGGTGGCCGAGATGATTAGTCTGCTCCTTATGGAGGTGGTGATCCTGCTTTCGACGACGGCATATGGCCTAGCTTGGGTACACCGCGTTAGGGGGCTTGCATGGTGCGGCAACTGGGCAAATGCCCTGGCCAAAATTGACGCCGCCGATTCCGCGCCTGTTCAGGTGCTGAGTAACCGTATCGAGGCGGTTACTGCCTCTGCACGAGCGCACATGCAGGCGTGGCATGGGCGGCCCGCTTACCGCGAGATTGGTGCCATTGGTAATCTCACCAAAGCTAAGGCAAAATCCGCCGCCGCCGTCGGCCGCCAATCGGGTCGGCAGCATGGCGGCAGTGGCAGTCGGCCCAAAGTCAGTGCCGGAAAAACGTCTTCCGATGATGATGGTGGTGGAGATCCACCCCGACCCCGAACTGTCCCATCGTGTTCTGCGGGGGGGAACCGCGTAAGTATCCCCATTACCGAAACCCCACAACTTTACACTGCTGCACAAGCCGCCGCGAAAGTCGCTTGCCATGTCGGCACGATCCGCAACCTCGCCAGTAGCGGCAAAATCCCAAAGCCAATCCAAACCCTCGTTGGGCCACGTTACACCGACGAACACATCCGAACCATCCTGGCGGGAAAAACTGCCTCCAAACGCCCCCGTGGTCGCCCACGGATTGTCCCGCTGGGTGACGGAGGTGAGTCATGAGTTCTCACTTCTCCGTCCGCGCCGCCCTCAGCCAGGCAAATATCCTCTTCTCAGGCGGTCAATGGCTGCGTCTTCGGGGGGAACATGACGCTGTCTCCATCAACGCGTCATCTGGGGGCTGGAAAGACCACCGCACTGGCGACCATGGTCCATTTAGGTCCTTGGGGCAACATCTCGGCGTAGATCTAGCGGCCATTGATCCTAGCACTACCCATAGCGATACCAAATCCAGCAACGAGGACACCAGGGTCATACAGCGCGCCCGCAACCTTTGGTCCCGCTCGGTCCTTGCCATCGCCCCCAAAAAACCGCGCAAGTGGGCGCAGGTGGCGTGGGATGCTGAGCAACAGCAATATGCAGACCATCGCGATGCCATATATGACTACCTGCTGTCGCGCGGACTAGACCCGGCGCCCCTTCTTCCTTTCATTCGGATTCAAACGCAACTGCAGCCGAACCCGGAATATGTGGATGGGCAAATGTTGCTGGCTGGGGCGGATTTCTGTTTTCTGTTGCCGATGTACGCAATGGGAAAACCCCAGATACCCGAGAACATCTGCGGTGTACAGCGGACCTACCTGGCTCATGCCGTGGACAGGTACACGCCGGCGCGCAAGATAGGTCGGGCCATGCTGGGCAGAAAGGGCGTCACGGAAATCCGTCCCGCACTCGGCCTCGCCCCGGTTTTGCTGCCAGAGCATCGGGTTTTAGGGGCTGGAGAGGGCTTTGAGAATGTTGCCAGTTGGACCCAAACGATGCACAGGCCAGGCTTGGTATGCTGGGATTGGGCAGGACTTAAAAACTGGTCTGAGCATCTACTTCCAGGACCGGATGCCCCCACTGTAGCCCTCCTGGTAGACTGGGATGTGAGCGAAACGGGCCAGCGGGAATGTGCAGCCGCCGTCCATCGGATTCGTGGGCACCAGTACGGCAAGGCCGTCTACCTTTTGCCACCGGACAGCATTACGCCGGACGGCAAAGGCAACCGCGACTGGAATGATTTGCTCCGGCAAGCAGGCACGGAAGCCTTTGCCGTAGAAATAGTCCGCGCATGGCAACTGGCTGAGGTTAACCTCGCACTGGCCTCGCACCCCGATGCCGATACCACCCATTACCGCAAGCCTTACGATCTGCAGGACGCGGACACGCAACAGGCCCTTGCTGAAGCTATGGATTTAAGCTTTGCAGTGGACACAGCACGAACTTCGGCACGGGAATATCTTGTAAAATTCCAGGCTTACCAAAAGGCTCTAATAGAGTGGCAAAATCTCTCACCGGAAGTCAGGAAGTCTGGGGGCTACAAACGCCCCAAGGCTCCGCAACCTTTGCTAATCAAAATCACCACCGGCGTGGGCAAAAGCAGGATTCTTCGTGAGCTTGCGCAGAACCCGGATTTTGCCGATCTGCCACTCCTGATCCTGACGAAAAACCATGATCTCGCTGTCGAGTATGCACGGGCAGGTGCCTTCCATTACTGGGGGCGGGAGGCGCCGTCGGTGGCGCCAATCTGTGGTAATGGTTACACGCAAAAAGACATTGCCAACAGCCAGTTCAGCGAAAATACCTGTTTCAGGCACCCTGTGGTTACGCTCGTGAGTAGGCAAAACCATGCCCCGGCAGTAACGGCCTGCAGGTACTGCGAACACGGCCGGAAATTTATTCTGGAAACCTATCACGAGCGCTCCCACCCCTATGCTGATGCCAAAAACTGGTTTGATGCGCAGGGATTTAGCAGCGCGGCCATTAAGGACGTGCCGGCCTGCCTGTGGTTGTCCCATCAGGCCGAGGCCAGTCGGGCGCGGGTGGTGGTCGCGCCGTACCAAAGCTACTCCCAGACGCTGGCGACGCGACAGACCGAGGACGGTCCAGCCTCTCGGCTGGTCGTGGTAGACGAAATCCCTGACTTTACCCGCCCACTCGCCGCCACCAGTGCAGACCTGGGGCAGAACGCAGCGCGCTGCGCGGATCTACTGGAGACTTTCGGCCGAATGCTGGCAGCTACCGCCGACCCTGCCGACCAGGCAGATTTGCAGGAGATTATCGCAGATTTGAAAATCGGGCAGTCCATGCTAATGGAGATCGGCTTGGCGATGGGGGCAAGTGTAGGAACCGCAGAGGATCAGCGCCTTGGCAGCGAGCTTATCGATCGTATTAAAGACTGGAAGGTCAAGTGGCTTCCGGGCGCCACGGCGCGCTGGGAGCGGGCTGATCTGCAGTATAACAAAGAGCCGCTAGTGCCTTTGCGGCTGCTGGCTGCCCTGATTGCCAGCGTATCCACTGGGGTTTATCGGCTGGTACGCGGGGTCATGCAGGTGCAGGAAATCACGCCGCTTGGCGAACGTCTGTTGTCCGGCAAACCCACTCTGCTACTTGATGCCACCCCAAGCCCTGCAGTAGAAGCCCTGGTTCGCGTCAAGGGTGGCCAGGTTGTCGCCGCCATTGCACGGCAAAACGTCCATATCACTCATTTTGCACAGTATCTGCACGGACGGTCATTCAGGAATAAAGCCCACCAGCACTCGGAGCTTGCTGCCCTGATGGAGCTGAATGGTCAGATGGCAACGGAAACCGGCGGCGATCCAGTGGTCCTGACCCATCTTCCTCATAATACATTGGCCGGAACGAGCGACGATCCTGATTGGGGCTACTGGGGACGGGATGAAGTAGGGCACGACCGCTGGAACGGGCGTGATATGCTGATCTTCGGTGGGCCGCTGTTGGCCCCCGATGCCCAGGCCGTGGCGTACAACGGCGAGCTCATGTTGCATCGGCTTGCAGGGGACGAATCTCGGCCCAATTGGTCGATGGACGTAGCACGCGACCAGTTGGTCGTTGTTGGCAGTAAAAGCGTGCAGGCGCGGGCGCCTCTACCGGTAAATCAGGATCTGCGAGAGTGGGTGCTGCAGGACTACGGGCGGCGCGTTGTACAGGCCATTGGACGTGCTCGGGGTGCGCGGGCGGAGCAAGTGATCAACATCTGGATCGCAGGGGGATTGCCTCTTGTGGGATTGGCAGAGCACGGCCTTGCTGTAGCGGAGTATCGTCAGGAACACCAGAACCGGAACCTGGCAAAAAAGGAAAAGGCCGAGCACCGGGTGCAGGTAGCCATCGCGGCGCTGCAGGCGGCAGACCAGGACCCCAGCTATCGAGCAGTCCAAAAGTGGTTCGCAGCGCGGGGTATGGAAGGGGTCGGCTATGTGCCGTGGAAACGGATACAGCAAAACGTCTACGACCTGAATAAAGATACTTACGAGGTCGTAGACGATTTACTGGCCGCGCTGGACAGCGTTGAACGCGCGGCCAAAGTCTGCGGCTGTGGGCTGGTGGACATCGCTAGGGACAGGATCGTAGAGGGCGCCACGCTGCCCATACCGCACCAAATTGCGGCCGAACTGATCTTCGAGGCCACCAAGCCTCCGGGTATCCCGGCAAGATCCGGCTGACATTATACCCTGCGCGCTAGCTGTTCTCATGCGCCAAGGTCCGTGCAAGGGTAAGAGAGGTTACTCCTGGGCAATAATAGTTTGCTCAGGAAGAGGGTGGACCATTCAATACGGGCATTCTCCCGGAGCCATCCCACTGGGATAGTTCAAACAAGCGCCCAGGAAATCACCCACGATCAAGGCCTCCGAGAGGTGCCTTGCATGAGATATAGAACTGCGGCATATTCTTGGCCAGTGGATGACGGCTGTCGGCCATTATCGGCCATTCAAAGATGGGG
The DNA here is from genome assembly GCF_018853465.1 of Acidithiobacillus montserratensis. GTDB lineage: Bacteria > Pseudomonadota > Gammaproteobacteria > Acidithiobacillales > Acidithiobacillaceae > Acidithiobacillus > Acidithiobacillus montserratensis. The sequence continues at coordinate 9,118 of NZ_JABBOU010000064.1, read as the reverse complement.
GGCCAGGCCAGCGTGCCTTACTGAAATGGAGGATGATCTGAGCGGATCCTACCGCACCGATAACCAGTTTAAAGGCATGAAATGTCGATAGATCACTTTGAGCTGAGCCTTGGAGGGGTGTTGATAGAGAATAATCCATGGGCCGCAAATATTGAAGCCACTACAAAACAGACTATCGACAGGGCGGTTAGAGTCATTGCACAGTAAAATTTTCTGTCAATGGATTTGTCGGTTTTTCCTCGTTTATTAGGATTTAAAAAACGATTATATATTCCTATTTGTACGCCGTATGAAAGTGCAAAAGAAATGGGAACCAAAGACAGCCCACCAATGAATATATATATCGCAGAGCTAAGCCACGTGTTTGTTGGTGCGAGGCCATGTTGTGAACCTATGTATGTCAGTAGTGCTATTAATCCGCCACCGTTAAGTAGAAGTAAAGCCTTATAGAGCTCCACCGAAAGACTGATTATTGACTTATACGTTTCGATATGTTTTTGTGCGTCTGTATCTTGCTGCGTCATATAATGGTTCCTCGCTGTTTCAAGTGGGTAACTGGAAGTCCAGCTTACCCAGTATGAGGTAGGCCATGTTGATGAAGTTTTTCGGGGTGCGGTATCCCCGTGCTCTGGATTTGGCGGACTGCAGGAGACTGTTGAAGCCTTCGAGGATGCCGTTGGTGATGTGGCTGTCGAACCAGCGCAGGATGCCATCCCAGTGATTCATGATGGTGTAGGCCACCTTGACCATGGGCGGCAGTTCGCTCCTTGGCCAGTTCCATCCATGCCTTGAGCAGGGAGGCCCCCTGATGACGGTTCTGGACGGTGAAGATCTCCTGGAAGGTCAGGCGCATCCGATAGGCCAGCGCCGTTTTGAGATTGCGGTCCTTGAGGCCGTCGAGCTGTTCCCGCTGTCGGGCCTTGAGGTGATCAGGGTTTTTGAGCCAGATCCAGCGGGTCTTTTTGAAATCGGGCTGGGAGAGTGCCTCCAGGCGGCGGACCTGATCCACGGCTTCATTGACGAGCTTCATCAGGTGGAAGCGGTCGAAGGTGATCTGGGCGTTGGGCAAGTGTTCGGCTACCCCTTTCTGGAAGGCAGGGGACAGGTCCATGCTCACCTCCTTGATGGCCAGGGGATCGCCGCCATGGGCCTGGAGATCCTCCGCAAAGGCCTGGACCGTGTGGGCGTCCTTGCCCGGGGTAGCAAAGAGCAGACGCTTGGCCGGGAGATCCACGAAAAGGGTGATGAAGTCGTGCCCACGCCGGTTGCTGGTCTCATCCAGGCCCACGGCGCGGACACCGACCATATCGACGTCCTTGCGGCCTTGGGTGACATAGTGGTCGATCACCCGCCAGATACGGGTATCGTGTTCCCGGACGAGATGTGCCACGGCCCGTACCGGCATCTCCTGGACCAAGGTCATGAGCAGGGCTTCGAAGAGCAGCGTGAACCCCGACCCCTCCCGCGCCCAGGGCACGGGCACCTGATGCACACCGTGTTCCGGACACTTCACCCGCGGCACCCGGGCATGGAGATAGGCCGCATGCTGGAAGAAATCCAGGTGCCGCCATTGGCTCTCCACCGTGTCATGCACGGGGCACTCCCGACCGCAGACCGGGCAAGGGAACCGGCTACCACGGGGAAAGTCGATGTGCAGGTCCAGCCGCTTTTCTTCCACCGTGAAGGTCACGTGGTCCACCAGCCACGGCGGAACCAGCCCCAGGGCAAGAGAGAACAACTGTTCTTGGTCCATCATCAACCCCCTTTTAGCGCATGACCATGCCCAGGATTCTACCTCTTACCCATTTAAAACAGCGAGGAACCAGTCTGCGTTGCCCACTCCCCCTACCGCCTTGTGAACGGCACCGGCTTGCGCCGGACCAGCCGGTGTACACTTATCGGCTTGCTGCCCACAACCCGCGCTACCGCTGGGGCCTGGTTGGCTCCCTTCGTTGCGCGGGCTCCGGGTCGTGGCTGGCGGGGACAACGCTCCACAGAAAGCTATACCAGATTTCAACGTCGGGCGTCGTTTTCTGGTATAGCTTTTGCCCGTCTTCGCGGATTTTTGGAAAATTACCGTAAATTTGTTGAACGCAAGATAAAGAGCGCACGGCTTTGGTATAGCTTTCTATTTTTCGTAGTCACCCGTGGGCGGACCGCAGGATGGCGTAGAAAGCTATACCAGATTTCCACGTCGGACGTGGTTTTTTGGTATAGCTTTCATCGCTCCGGAACTCCGGAAATATCATCTCAAAGTGAAACCACCGGATGTGCATCCCAATTTTGAGCAGCTCTAAAAGTCGCTGGACTGGATGACCGCGATTCCCGCCCCGACTCACTGCGCACGCGTGGTCCCTCGCACAGCGCGGTGTGGGCGTCCGCGACCAAAAATATAGGCAGCGTATCAGTCGTTTGGGTCTCCATGGAAAGTGCCTCGCCCAAAGATTGCGCAGATAGCATTGTGAAGTGCGGGAGACCAGGCCAGACATGGGTGGGGGAGACACCTCTCCCGCGCAGCCCTATGCTTTCAGTGCCTCTAACTTTCCTGTCAGTTTTGCCGACTCAGCGATGGCTAACTCTGCCTTGGCTTGGGCTTCTTTTTTTTCTGCCCGTTCCTGCTCAAGCAATACGACTAGACCATCTACCCTCGCCCGCGCTTCTGCTAGTGCTGCCTGCGCTGCTTGCGCCGTGGCCTTGGCCTCTGCAAGCTGCTCTGCCTGTGCTTCTGCCCGCTGTAACGCTTCCCCTTGCTGCTTGATCAGCACCCGCGCTGCCTCTAATTCAGCCGATAGCTGATCTGCAAAAGCCGCTGCTTCGCGCTGCTCCTGCTCCATCTCCTGCCGTGTAGCTTCCAAGGCTTTGCGCTCTCCTGCCAGTCGTGTGTTGGCGAGATCCAAAGCAATAGCCCATACCTCGCCGCCAAGATCTGTAAGTCTCTCGGTAACAGCTGTCGGCGCTGGTTCCCTGATGGTTACGCACGCCGCTTGCTGCGTGGCTTTCCAAGACTTCATGGCTTCTGAGATCGTCGTGAAACTGCCACCGCCTAATGCGCTGCGGACCAAGGCCAGCGTAGGCCGCTGCCCTGCTGCTGTAATGCTGTCCGCTGCCGCGTGGATGTCAGTTGTCGTGATACCCATTTCAAGAACTCCTGTGTAATAATATCTTATGTTGTATACTACAATAATATAAATTATATTGCAAACAACTGCTTTGTCTTGGCTTGTCTATCCAGTAGGCAAGCCCGCGTGCCTGGGCGTCTTGGTTTTCAACAAGCTTTGAATAAAGCTACACTAGCTACCGTTCTGGCCTAACGCTAAAGTGGGCCTCGGGTTCCGGGGTTTGCATATGATATGGCGTGTCGCGCAACAGGAGTCTTTCTTTCCGATCCTAGAAAGCAAGCTTGGCCTTGCATGAATGAGCCTGGTGTCAATTTTGTCTACCCGGTAGACGAAACGGCAGGATCACGACGCTGGAAAGACACTTCCCGACAAAAACCAGCGAGGCACCGAGCGCTTCCCGGGGAGAAGCAAAGCGTACTCCTTCTTTATCTTGCATTCACCATATTAAGCAAATTGGCACTTTTGTCTACCTGATAGGCGAAAATACCTTTCTCAAACTCGACTCGTGTATTTTCCCAGAAAATTTTGTCTACCCGGTAGACAAGTCCACAAAGAGTGCATGTAAATTCGTGTTTTCGCATTATTGGCGCGTTTACCCGGTAGACGAAGATTCCTTTTTCGAACTCGAATCGAGGATTTTCCCCGAGCAAATTTTGTCTACCCGGTAGACAAATCCACAAAGAGTGCATGTAAATTCGTGTTTTCGCATTATTGGCGCGTCTACCCGGTAGAAGAAAATGCCTTTCTCGAACTTGACTCGTGGATTTCCCCGAACAAATTTTGTCTACCCGGTAGACAAACCCATAAAGAACGAATGCAAGATAAAGAGGGAGTACGCTTTGCTTCTCCCCGGGAAGCGCTCGGTGCCTCGCTGGTTTTTGTCGGGAAGCGTCCGTCCTGTGCAGGGTTCCTGACGTTTCGTCTACCCGGTAGACACCCCCCCGCCATGGACTCTACACGCCTGTCTACCGGGTAGACGAGGATCGGCTTTTTTCATTGGTGTTTTGTCTACTCGGTAGATAATGCCCAGTCTCTTCATCCCGGGAAATACTATCTTGTGTACGGCTTCCATTGTGGATGGCCCAGTCGGGCCGCCCTCAGCTTGTCACCAACAGCCACACCATATCGCCGAGGACTTGGTTGGTCATCTTCGTTGCGCGGGCTGCGGGTCGTGGTATTCATGGGCGGATATTTGCTATATTCTCTGATGTAGGTACTGTGCAGTGCGGCGAGAGACCGGCATCTCCCGCACGAGGGTCATGATCATCGCCTCAAAGAGCAGTGTGAATTGCGAGCCTTCCCGAGCTCAAGGAACCGGCACCTGATGTACCCTATGTTCAGTACACTTCACCCGATGAACTCGGGCATGGAGATAGGCGTCGTGCTGAAAGAAATCCAAGTGCCTCCAGGTGTGTTCTCGGGTGTCGTGTACCGAGTATTCCTCGCCACAGACCTGGCAAGAGAAGTGGCTCCCAGCCGGGAAGTTAATATGCAGGTCCAGCCCCGCTTTTCTTCCACCGTGAAGGTCACATGGTCCACCAGCCACGGCGGGACCAGCCAGATAGCCAGTGGAAACAGCCCTTCCTGGTCCATCATCAACTCCTTCCTGTGGTTCGCCTGCTATGTGGCATTCTACCGCCTACCCACTTGATATGACGAAGAGCCCAAACAAATTGATGATGTTTGTCGGCCAACAACGTCAGTCGGGGCACGGACAGGGCACCGGGTACTGCTGTATAGCAAGCGCTGATAAAATTTATCCATTTTTACATGATCAATACAAGGGATCGAATAAAGATTACGGGAGCACACAGATGGGTTCTGGACTTAAGTTTATGCCTTATGCCGTCGCATACTTGGACATCCTCGGATTCAAAAACTTTGTCAAAGAAGCAGAGGTTGACGTAACAAAGCGGGACAAACTCGATCTTCTATTTAATAAGATTATCCCAAGGCAAATATCAATAGCACAAAACAACAAGTCTTTCCCGTCTGAGCTTGGTATGAAATGCCTAAGCGTCTCTGACAGTATCGTAATATCGGTGCCTGTTCATCATCGATACCCCCAAAACTATCCGGCGTTAATTGCCGTTTCGATCAAGTCCATTCAAATCACGCATGCTCTATTAGAGATGGGGTTGTTAGTGCGAGGCGCAATTGCAATTGGGAATGTCTATCGCTCGGACAACAATATTTTGGGCAGTGGCTATCAGGAAGCAGTGGACGGAGAAAATAAAGCGGTTCATCCACAGATAGTCTTAACTGCGTCAGCCGCTAGAAATCTCAGCGAAGAAATCACAGCAAGAGGGGAAAGACCTTCCTTTTTTGCGAAGAATGACCAAGAGCAGAAGATCATCCTTAATGCAATATATCCGCAGCATCCATCCTACTGGCGCAATACTAGTCGAGAAGAATGGGATCATGCAAAACATAATGAAGAGGCTGTGGAGCGCTTCAGAATTTATCGACAGGTAATTTGTGAAAACTTATCTATCGATGATGAGAGAGCACGAGACAAATGGACGTGGTTTGCCAGCTTGTTCAATTCTAATGTCAATTACTTCTCGCAATTACGAAGTAATGGTCTTGAAATAACATTGGGAGTACCGGGAGTTGGATTTACCATGAACTTCTTGAATACGCCAATAGAAAACAGCGATTGGACAAAAGACTTCGCTGCTCCTGGGATTAAAGTCATTATTTAATCAAAATAGGAATCCCCGGCTCTGCCGGGGGATAGTTACTTATTTGCGCTGCGCTATCCACCAAATTGCTCTTCTTCCATGCGCCGCCTCCGCTCATCCAGTGTTTCCCCGTTTATCATCCAGTATTCCGGTCCACTGACCGAGGTGGTCCGATAGTTAAGCAGCTTGAGTATCTTTTGAGCAGCCCCGGAAAGGCTAAATACTTCACCATTATCTTCCATTTTATTGGTATGATCTACAATTTTAACAAAAATCAGGAAATCCCCCGGCTTTGCCGGGGTGACAGTAGATGTTTGACATATAGGGGAGTCCATCGGAGAACCGACGTTGTGAGCCGCCAAGCACACGATGAAGGAGATACCGATGGACGAGGGATTCAGCCTAAGGCACAGCCGATGGGAGTGCAAATATCACGTAGTGTTTATTCCGAAGTATCGACGCAAGGTGTTGTATGGCCGGCTTCGGAGTGATTTGGGTGAGGTATTTCGAGCGCTGGCGAGGCACAAGGAAAGCCATATGGAAGAGGGGCACTTGATGATGGATCACGTACACATGCTGATTGCGATCCCGCCGAAGTATGCGGTGTCGAGTGTGGTGGGGTATATCAAAGGCAAGAGTGCGATCCACATTGCGCGGACCTACGGGGAGAGGAAGAGGAATTTCGTAGGGCAACATTTTTGGGCTCGGGGATATTTTGTGTCTACGGTAGGCCGGGATGAGGCGAAGATACGGGAGTACATTCGTCATCAGGAGCAAGAGGACCAACGTGTGGATCAGTTGCACATGTGGAGTTGATGGCCACCATGTGGTGGCGCCAAACCGAGGGGCCGCGTTAGCGTCCCCTTTCAAGCCGCTTTGAGCGGCTCACAAATGAAAGCCCCCGGCTTTGCCGGGGGATGGTTACTCTTGTTGCCCTCAACTACAACGCCACTGAATGAATCAGACCGAGAGAAAGTGAGCTCGTCTCCTGGGTTAATACCCAACGCAGACAGGTTAATTCTTGAGCGCCGCTGTTTTTCCTGTTCGAGGGCCTCCTGATCTTCCAATTCGGCTTCAGATGCACCAATAGAAATTTCCTTGTAGCTTCCAATGCTGATGGCGATTACAGCCTTCTCTGGGTCAAGATTGAAGAACTCTCGTTTGGGATTCACCCTGTACTCGCCAAACAGTTTGTGCAGCTTGCTTTCCAGCGCGTCGGCGTCTTCGACTTCTGCGGCAAAGTAACATTCAAAGGGCAGAGGGACGCTCGTATTGTTGAGATCTTTCAACCGGGTGCCCAGGGTTTCCGCACTCTCGGTTTTGCCGATCTTGACCATACCTGGCATGGCCACGTTGGTCATCAGGTATATCACACCGGCCATGCTTCCCTCCCATCACCCACGCTGTATCATGGTACACTAACCGAAATACAGAAAGGAATCAGGCAATGCCCAGAGGACGTCCGAAAGCCAAATCAGAAGACACCACCAGCCAGAGTCTGGAATCGACTCTCTGGGCGGCGGCGGACAAGCTGCGCGGCCATTTGGATGCCGCCGACTACAAGCATGTTGTGTTGGGCCTCATCTTCCTGAAGTACATCTCGGATCGTTTTGCCCAGCGGCAGGCCGAAATCCTGGCGGAAGGCGATGGTGCCGATCCCGAAGACCGTGACGAGTACACAGCGGAAGGGGTGTTTTGGGTACCCGCTTCGGCACGTTGGCCGGTGGTGCAAGCCGCTGCAAAACAGACGGACATCGGCAAGCGCATCGACGAGGCCATGACCGACATCGAGCGGGAAAACCCGCACCTGAAAAACATCCTGCCCAAAGGGTATGCCCGGCCTACGTTGGACCAGCGCCGCCTTGGAGAACTGGTAGACCTCATCGGAACCATTGGGCTGGGCACGGCGGAACATCAGGCCAGAGACACCTCGGGCCGCGTCTATGAATACTTCTTGGGCAAGTTCGCCAGTGCAGAAGGCAAGCGTGGTGGCGAGTTCTATACCCCCGCATCGGTGGTTCGAACCCTGGTGGCCATGCTGGCCCCGTACAAGGGACGCATCTACGATCCCTGTTGTGGGTCTGGTGGCATGTTCGTCCAGTCAGAAAAGTTCATTGAGGCCCACGGCGGCAAAATCGGTGACATCAGCGTGTACGGGGAAGAATCCAACCCGAACACATGGAAGCTGGCCCTCATGAATCTTGCTATTCGTGGCATCGAGGCGGACTTAGGGTCCGAAGCGGCAGATACTTTCCACCATGACCTGCATCCCGATCTGCGAGCGGACTACATTCTCGCCAACCCCCCGTTCAACATCTCGGATTGGGGCGGCGATCTCCTACGCGAGGACAAACGCTGGCAGTATGGAGTTCCGCCAGCGGGAAATGCGAACTTCGCCTGGGTGCAGCACATGGTCCACCATCTGGCACCCTATGGCATCGCCGGTTTTGTGCTGGCCAATGGGTCCATGTCCTCCAACACCAGTGGCGAGGGAGAAATCCGCAAGAACCTGATCGAGGCGGACTTGGTGGATTGCATGGTAGCCCTGCCTGGTCAGTTGTTCTACAGCACCCAAATTCCCGTCTGCCTGTGGTTCCTCGCCAAGAATCGGGACGATGGACGCGGGATGGAGGGCAAGGAACTCTATGAACGCACGGGTGAAGTCCTGTTCATCGACGCCCGCAATATGGGGTACATGGCCGACCGCACCCATCGGGAACTTTCTGACGAGGATATCCAGAAGATTGCCGATACCTACCATAACTGGCGCGGTGACGGTGAAGGGGAATATGCCGATATCCCCGGCTTCTGCAAAGCGGCCAGACTGGAAGAAATCCGCAAAAACGGTCACGTCCTGACACCGGGGCGCTATGTAGGCGTTGCTACCAAAGAGGATGACGGGGAGCCTTTTGAGGAAAAGATGGATCGCCTGACCAGGGAGCTTTCCATGCAGTTGGCCGAAGGGCGGCGGCTGGAAAAGGAAATGGTACAGAACCTGCGGATGTTAGGGTATGAGTTGTAATGGCGGCGGTGCTTCCGAATCTGGATCGGGCATGGGTGCCGGTTGCCAAGATTACTGATTACCTGCTCTCGCAAAGTCATCCCATCGGGCGCACCAAGGCGAGTTTTTTCTTGGCCTGTGGCTTTGTCCCTGAAAACCCGCAAGTCCTGATGGATGCCCTCATCATTCATGCCCAGAACCGAGCCTATAGCCGACCTTCCCCCTATGGCCTAAAGTACGTTGTGGAAGGCGCACTCAATACACCGGCCAAAGGGTCAGTGACGGTGTGCAGCGTCTGGATGATCGAGGCGGGT
>NZ_JABBOU010000063.1 GCF_018853465.1 Acidithiobacillus montserratensis | reverse complement strand
GATGTACCCGCCTTTGTAACTGCCTATCCCATCAAGAGGGCCAAGTCATGATTCAGGAATTGGATACTGTAGTGCTTGCCAAAGACCTACCGAATGAGGGGTTGGTCAAAGGAGACATGGGGGCTGTGGTGCTGGTCCACGAGGGTGGCACAGCCTTTGAGGTCGAGTTTGTCACCCTGACCGGCAACACCCTAGGAGTCTTGACCCTGGCCGCCGACGATGTACGGCCCATTTCAGCGCGGGATGTGCCGCATGTGAGGGTGGCGTAGATGTTTCTGCTGGTTCAGAAATGCTTCCTAGTTGAGAGTCCTGGTGCGTCTGTTTGGGCTATCCCGCCTTCGAAAACTTTGGTGTTATAGCATGGCCATGAGTAACATTCCAGCCAACCTCGGTGGCCAATACATCGGTAACTATACAAACATGACTCACGGGAAATACTCTTTTCTATGCGTGAACATTGACCACATTGGCGGAAGCCACCATGAAGCATATGCAACAATTTTTTCAGGGGATAGAATATACACTACCACCTTTCCGTTTGATTGGACAAATAGTTCGCAGGGCGCGTTTATCAATGTCACTCAAATCACTGAATATATACGTCAGGGGAACGGCACCTTTAATAAATCTGAAGGTAATGTACAGCAATATAAATCCGCAGATCTACATATAACCTGGGAAAAATGGTTGCGTTTGACGTGGACTACAGACAACCAGGAATCCATGCAATCAGAAGGGCTTATTACAGCAGCAGCAGCGCCCTCTGAGCTACGATCAATTATAGTAAACTGGCAAGATTTCAAGAAGGAAGTTGGAGATGTAGGGCCTTTACGCCGCTACATTTTTAGAGGTCAGTCATTAACGAACCGACTGCGCACGTCGTATCATAGGACCAACAGGTCAAATATAGCGAGATATTATAAAGAGAACGTTCCAGAGCTACAGCATTTCATGTCATCCGCTCACAAGGACTATCTTTCACTCACTGAGCTTTCGGATCTTATCTCCATGCTAACATTGGCTCAACATCATGGTTATCCAACGCCAATATTGGATTGGACAAAATCACCATATATTGCAGCATATTTTGCATTCATTAATGTATCTTGCCAAACTGCTGGAGATTGCGATGATGCATTAGATTCGTTTATAAGAATATACAAAATTGACCTGGAAGAATACCAAAATGACTTTCCGCAATTCATGGATGTCAACGATATGAATCTTCATGTATCCTTTGTGATCACGCCACCGGCAAACAATCCCCGAGCTATTCCACAACAGTCAATATCCTGCATTTCTACTATAGACGATATTGAGACGTATATAGCTTTTTATGAGAGAAATATGCACAAAAAGTATTTGTTTGCATATGATATTCCCACCTCAGAAGCAAACAATGCATTGAAGGACTTAGAACTTATGGGTATAACGCACGCAGCCTTATTTCCAGGGCTGGATGGCATTAGCAGATATTTACGGTGGAAGCATTTTGAGAATACATAACAGCATACCGATTTTTTCTAATACTATTATTTGGGAATAAACTTATGTCAAAAATTCCCCATATGATCAGTTATGAAGAGCTTATTTCACATAGACTAAAGTCTTATGATTTACCAAAGATATCGGCATTGTTGGCAGAAAATGGATACTCGACTATACGATTTTGTGATGATTGGGAGGCTGCCGACTTTATGGCTCAGCATATTGATGGGAAACAAGTCCTCAGGATTTTATTGAAAGGCAGACTATATTTTGCGAAAAAATATATCGGCAAGGGGTTGCACATTTGTTTTAGGGACTGTGACCAGTGGTATGTCTACCCTCACGATGAAATGCTATCTAGTATCTTCGACCAGATTGGCATAATAGCGAACACAAAATCTTGGGATGAAGGAGTGTACCATTTCCCATCATTGTCCGTTGAAATAAAGAAACTTCTCATCCCGTACAGATTGTCCTGATGGCTCGGCGTCTCAATGGGGCGCGCAGGTCGTCAATTATGCTGATGATTTTGTCATTCTCTGCCCACAGGGTCGCGGGTCGATGGCAATGCAAGCCATGCAGACTCTCCTGACGCGCTTGGGGCTGACGGTAAACAGCAAGACCATGCTCCCCTCCAAAGTGCGGGCATCGCCCGTCATGTGGCAATCACAATGCAACGCATACAAGAATCAAAAACATTGCATTGCCACATTCTAGAGCAGCTTATACACTTCCCGCAATAACCCGCACAAGTATTCGTTAACCCGGTAGAGCACTTAGGAATGCCCAAAGACCAACTTGCAGAACTGACCCAGCCTCAGCGCGACCGGCTCGCGTTCATTGAGCTGCGTGTGCGCTTCGTGGGGGAGATCCGTCGGCAGGACTTGGTTGCCCGGTTTGGCATCCAGTCCGCAGCAGCAACCAGGGATTTGGCGCTCTATAAGGAGTTGTCTCCGGGCAACATCGATTACGACCCCAAAGGCAAGGCCTACGTCCTGGGGCCGGACTTTCGGCCTATCTTCGACTTTCCTCCGGAGCGGGTGCTGTCTTGGCTGACGCTGGGCTTTGGAGACGGCGAGCCGATGCGGCTCAAGGCGTGGATTGCCAGCGAAAGCCCGTCAAGGCTTACGCACCCGGATCTGGATGTGCTGGCCAGCGTGACCCGTGCGATCCATCAGGGGTGTCCGCTCCGTGTTAAGTACTACTCGATATCTAGCGGCTGTACTGAGCGGGAAGTCGTCCCCTTTGCGTTGATAGACAGCGGTCTGCGCTGGCATGTTCGCGCTTTCGACCGGAAGTCTCAGGAGTTCCGTGATTTCGTCATCACCCGGATCAAGAACCCTGTCGTGCTCAAGGCGCAGCCAGTTGCAGCCCATGAGTTCGGCGATCAAGACATTCAGTGGACACGGATCGTCGAGCTGGAGCTGGTGCCGCACCCGGATCAACCCCGGCCGGAGATCACCGAAATGGATTACGGCATGCGCGACGGCGTGCTGCGGATGAAGCTGCGTGCTGCCACGGCTGGATACATCCTGCGTAAATGGAGCGTCGACTGTTCGCCCAATCATTGCCTGCGGGGGCCGGAGTACCGGTTATGGCTCAAAGACCATTTGGCAATTTATGGAGTCAAGAATGCGATTTTGGCTCCTGGCTATAAATCACAAGAACAAAAGACAGTAAAAGCAGGGGCTGACTGATGAGCGACGCAATTCGTTCGTTTCCGTCAAGGGAAAAACAATGACAACCGTGAACTTGGACTCTTCCGCGCTGACTTCTGCTCTTGAACAATTGCGCCTCAAGCTATTAGATCTCACCGGTCGAAATCGCCTGATTAACTTCAATCACACTGCTGGCAAGTCACTTCAGTTCATTGAGGGTCATTCCGCAGCGATCTATCAGCGACTGGTCGAAGCGAACAATAAAGCCAGCATCAGCATTCTCGGACTGCCAGAACCATCCAGAGAGGACTGGGTCGAGCGCAACGGTCGCTTACAAAGACCAGAGCCCAGGGAATGGGCCAAGTCCAGAGGCATCTCAACGAGCTACGACATCCCTGGTGCCGGTGAGGGCTCGGAGGAATCGAATGTCCGAGCACTTATGTACCCGGACGATCTCGCGAAGCAATGCCGCAAGATCGGGCGAGAGGCCACTCTCGCTATTGAGGAAACGGGGGCGAACATGCTGTTCTTGGTGCTTGGATTCTTAGAGTTCCCAGACCAGCGTGACAGCGATAAGACGTTCACTGCGCCTTTGATCAGTGTCCCAGTGTCGCTGCAGAAGAAGGAGATCGCGGGCATCCAGCAGTTCTCGCTCCAGTACACAGGCGACGACATTTCGGAAAACCTGCCTCTACGGGAGAAGCTGCGCAACGACTTCGGCTTGGTTTTGCCCGAGCTTGCCGAGGAGCAGATTGACGTCAACGGGTACTTTGCTGAGGTTCAGGCGATCATCAAAAAGCAGCCTGGATTCGCCCTCGAACACCGTGTCTCCCTGTGTTTGCTCAGCTTCAGCAACATGCTGCTGGTTCGCGACCTAGACCCCACCGAATGGCCTGAGAACGGCGACGAGAACTCGCTGATCGACCACCCCATTGTCAGAGAGGTGTTCGAAGGACGAGCAGATGACGGCGGGACTGGGTTGAACCTGGCCGAAGAACACCTGGTGGAAGAAGGCCCTGGTGCCAGCATCCCACTGGTCTACGACGCCGACAGCTCTCAGCACAGTGCCCTCATCGATGTCTTGTCACTCAAGAAGAACCTGGTGATCGAAGGCCCACCGGGAACAGGTAAGTCTCAGACCATCACGAACTTGATCGCTGCTTGCCTGGCTGACGGCAAGAAGGTGCTCTTCGTTGCCGAGAAGTTGGCGGCCCTTGAGGTTGTAAAAAACCGTTTATCATTGGCTGGCCTCGATCCGTTTGTTCTTGAGCTGCACAGCAACAAGACCAACAAGAAGCGAGTCTTAGAGGAAATTTCTAAGCGAACCACCTTCAGGCCCAACCACCCCAATGACCTTCCCCGTCTGCAGCAGCAACTGGAAGCTCACCGCCAGGATATCAAAGCCTACACAGACCTGATCAACTCCATCGCGCATAACGCGTTTGGTTTGACGCTTCATCAGATCATGTGGAGAGCCGAGAAGCACCGCCAAGGTTTGAGCAACGAAGAGAGCATGCTCAACCAGATCACTATCGGCGATGCAACTCAAATTTCCGAATTCGAGTTCGGTCGGCGCATGGACTGCCTGAGATACCTTGGGTCCCAATATAAGTCGGTCGGAGGCTTTGACTCAAGCTGCACCTTCTGGGGCTTCTACCCTGAGCACCTGATCCCTGGCGATGAAGTCAAGCTGACCCGGCTTTTTGAAACAGCTGACGAGTGGGGCCGGGACTTGGTAGAGGCCTCGAAGTACTTCTCGCAAGTGCTCGGAGGCCGTGTCCACAACCTCTCTCTGGCGTTCAGCGGTGAGCAACTTGCCATACTGAAGAACCTGCTTGAGACCGCCAATCAGCAATTGCCGCTGCACCTCATCCCAGGATTCTTTGAGGACGACGAGACGGGAGCCAAAGCCGCTCAAGCACTCGACGCCTTCGCCAAACAAGTCGAACAATTCCACATCCTTGAAGGGGTCGTCAACACAGCGCTGAAGCTCGAATCCAGCGTCACGAAGTCCAGGACAGACGGACTAAAGGGCTTGCAACGAATCGCGGGGAGCTTGGGCGCAGAGTTGGGCACGCTTAACGAATTTCGCATCCTGCATCAACAACTGGTTGAGACGGCAGACAAGCTTTCAACGGCAAACACTAACTTGATGATATTCATGAGCGAGAAGAAGATCCATTACAACGGATCGACGCAGAAGCTGGAGCAGTTGCTCAGTTTTACCAATCTCGTGCTGGATGCCCCAGAGGAGCACTTCCACCTCCAGACCCCTGGACTGACTCGCGATGGCGCGGTCCATGCTCTTGATCAGCTGCTTGCCCTCCAAGGAGAGTGGACCGGTCTTGAAAAAGAACTCGGGGACTCACTCTATGTGGATACCTTGCCGCATGAGGGAGATATCAAGCAAGCCATCCTGACCCTGCGAGAAGGCGATGCGTGGTACCGCATCTTCCAAGGCCGATGGCGCAAGGCGGTGGGACTGCACAAGTCACTCCAACGCACCAAGCGCAAAATGCCTGGCCAAAAGCGGCGGGAGCAACTCGAACAAATCGTCAAACTGACCGGTCTCAAAGAACAGTGGAAGTCCTCTCCGACCTGGATGCAGTTCCTCGGTTTTCCCGCGCCAGCTACCCTATCCTCAATGGAGGGATACCTTGCGCTCGCGAAGTGGAATCGGGGTATCAAAGTTGCCTCAGAGGATATCCAAGCCGTTCTGATCGACCCAGCCAGCTTCACCGCCGACCAGGCCCGAGCCCTGCGCCGCGAATTCTCGACTGTCAAGATGGAGATTACGACCGCAATCGCAGCGGTCAAAGACATCAACGCAAAGCTTAAACGCCTCTCTGAATTCGATGGCAGCAATCTTATCGATAAGGTGTTGGAGAAGGCCAGTAAATTCACAGAAGCCCTCAAAGATCAACTCGAATGGCTTGAGTTGGAGGTTCGCAGCCAGGCAACATTCAGCCAAGTGATTGCTGGATGCGATGCAGCTTTGGAACGTTCGTCGCTGAAGTCACAGATTCAGTCCAACGCCCGCATCAAGTCGCTCCTCGGCGATCTCTATATGGGCGTGGATACGGACTGCTCGACCGCTATCGAGGCGCTGTCCTTCGGTCAAAGCATCGACGGTCTCAATTTATCACCACAAATCAAGCACAAGCTGCGCACCGGGCATCCGATTGAAACCTGCCGGATCCTCGTTGCCGCACTGGAACCCGTCCACATGGGACTGCAGCAGGTTGAGCGCCTGAGCAATGCTCTGTTTCAGTTCGGGAAGTTTGAACTGGAAACCTGGACGGGCGCACCTGCAGACGAGGACTTGGAGCTGTTTGTCAGCGCCCTGCATGGCGCAGTTCAAACAGCAGTCGAGGATCCGGGCCTTCTGATTCCTTGGTCGCTGTATCTAACCCGCCGCAAGGAGGCCAACGATCTGGCCTTGTCTGAGTTCATCGAGCTTCTTGAGAGCAAGCGCATCAAACCTGATGAGCTGTTAGACGCTTACGCCTATTGCACCTACAGCACGATCACTCGGGAAGCCTTCCGCAACATCCCCCAGCTTGGGCACTTTACTGGCCTCAAGCACAACCAGATCCGCGACGAGTTCAAACGACTGGACAAGGAGATTATTGCTCTGCGTGGTAAGGCGATCGCCTTCGAATGCACTCGCAAGGCATCTCCGCCTACCGGCAGGACCGGTGCTCGCGTCGATGATCGGACTGAGATGGTTCTCCTGAACTACCTCATGCCTCAGCAACGCCCACGCATGCCTGTTCGGAAAATTCTCACCCGAGCCGGTAGGGCGATTCAGGAGCTCAAGCCCTGCTTCATGATGGGGCCTCAAGCCGTGGCGCAATATCTGGCACCAGGAGCCATCAAGTTTGACCTCGTCATCATGGATGAAGCATCCCAGTTGAAACCCGAGCAGGCTATCGGCTCGATTGCCCGTGGTGGTCAATTGGTGGTGGTTGGCGATCCGAAGCAGCTGCCTCCGACGTCGTTCTTCTCCCGGATGATCCAGGACGGTGACGGTGGTGACGATCACTTCACCACCACGGATGCTGAGAGCATTCTGGATGTCTGCTCATCTCATTTCAGGCCGACTCGCTCTTTGCGCTGGCATTACCGTTCACAGCATCATTCGTTGATCGCTTTTTCAAACCACAGCTTCTACCGTGGCAATTTGGTGATCTTCCCTTCACCGTATGGTCAGGGTGGCAAGCTCGGAGTGAGTGCCGTCTATTTAGCCGATGCCATCTATGAAAATCAAACTAATCTGCGAGAAGCCAAGCGAGTCGTGGATGCAATCTTAGAGCACATCGCAACTCGCCCCAACGAGTCTCTTGGCGTCGTCACGCTGAACATCAAGCAGCGCGACTTGATCGCAGAACTGCTGGAAGAGCGACTGAGATCGGTTCGCGGGGCTGACTCCTACCGAGACCATTGGGTGTCCGAGGGTCAGCCCTTGTTCATCAAGAACCTGGAAAACGTACAAGGTGATGAACGCGACGCCATCATCATCTCAACGACATTTGGTAAGCCACCAGGGTCCAGCGCTGTTCGTCAGAACTTTGGCCCTATCAGTCGGCAAGGCGGCTGGCGTCGACTGAACGTGCTGTTCACCCGCGCCAAAAAGTCAATCGCCCTGTACACATCTCTTCGTCCCGAAGACATCGTGATGGATGGCACTACTCCGGACGGCACCAAGGCGCTGCGCAATTACCTCGAGTACGCCCGCACAGGCTCGTTGCCGACCATCGAGGAAACAGACCGCGAACCAGACAGTGATTTCGAGATCTCCGTCATGGACATGCTCAAGATGCGTGGCTATGAAGTCACCCCTCAGCTCGGTGTGGCGGGATACCGCATTGACATCGCCGTCAAGCATCCAGACGCGCCAGGATCGTATCTGGCGGCAATCGAATGCGACGGAGCAACCTACCACTCTGCTTTGTCAGTTCGCGATCGTGACCGCATCCGTCAAGAGATCCTTGAAGCTCTTGGCTGGCGTGGTCGCATTTGGCGCATCTGGTCAACGGACTGGTTCCGCACTCCACGACAAGAAACCGAGAAGCTCATCAACTTCCTTGAGTATTTGCGCGAGAGATGGAAACCCGACCATACCTCAGGAGACGCCTGGATCGAAGAAGGACAAGTTGCTGGACAGCTCACTGCCCGCGCGATTGGGCAAATTGAATCGGTTGAGAACACTGTTCAAGTTGAGAGGGAGCGAGATGCGGTTTGCTCTGTACTGATCGACACAGAAGATGACCTCGAAATCGAGGTGGGTGACGTAGTTCGATACATCGATCTTGCTCGTCCCAACGACGTTATGACTGTCCAGATCACCAGAGGTAAAGACGACTTTACCAACGGGATTGTGAATGAAAGTCGTCCTCTGGCGCAGGCAATACTCGGGGCTGTCGTAGGCGACGAGGTAGTGCTTCACCTTGCGGGAAGCGCATCCAAGACGTTCCAGGTCGTAGAAATAGTTCGGCCCGAAAAAATAACCAAGATGAGTTGAGCGAGCACGGCGTACGCAAAAGGGAAAGAAAAACACAATGGCTAAGACACTTGAAGCCCACGACAAACTTATCCGGGAGATCTTCGAAGGCAGCTATCAGTTCGAGATTCCGGACTATCAGCGCCCCTACGCCTGGACAACTGCCCAGGCCACAGAGCTGTTCGATGATCTTTACTCGGCGATGCAGGACGCTCGTGTCTCGGTGGTCAGCAGCCAATACTTCTTGGGCAGCATTGTTCTGATCAAGAACGACCGGGACCCGAAGTCATCGGTGGTCGACGGCCAGCAACGCCTGTCCACGCTGACGATGCTGTTTGCGGTGCTGCGCGAGACCATGCCGCACGCCGCCGACGACATCACCGATTTCCTCTACAAGAAGGGCAAAGTCAGCCTCGGCGAGAAAAACGAGTACCGCCTGACCGCCCGCGAGGAAGATGCCGACTTCTTCCGCACCAATGTCCAGGAGCCGGGTGGCATCGCAAAGTTGATCGACAGTACCGAGAAGCTGAAAGACAGCCGCCTGCGTTACCGCGAAAACGCCACGCTGTTGCTCGAAAAGGCCAAGGCGCTTCCGCCTGTCGAACTGATTGCTCTGTGGCAGTTCCTCGCCAACGACTGCTCGCTGGTTGTCATCTCCACGCCCGACCTCGAAGCCGCGTACCGCATCTTCTCCGTGCTCAACAACCGGGGGCTCGACCTCGCGCCTATCGACATCATCAAGGCACAGGTGCTGGGCCTGATCCGCAACACGGCAGGCGACGTCAAGAGCCGCGCCTACGCCAAGGAGTGGAGCCGCATCGAAAGCGCATTGGGCCGCGACGCCTTCGGCGATCTGTTCGGCCACATTCGAACCATCTACGCCAAACAGAAGCAGCGGGCCACGCTGGTCAAGGAATTCGAGGAGCACGTCACCGAGTACAAAGCTCCCATCGACCTCGTCGACAAGGTCATCAAGCCTTACGCCGAAGTATGGGACTTCGTGCGCGACGCCGACTTCGAGGCCACCGAGCACGCCGAGACGATCAACGAGCACCTGTCCTGGCTCAACCGCGTGGACTTCAAGGACTGGGTGCCCCCGGCGCTGGTCTACTTCAAGCACTTCCGGCAGCAACCAAAACTGCTCGCAGAGTTTTTCAAGGCATTGGAACGCATCACCTATTTCCTACTAGTCACCAAGGCGGGCATCAACGAGCGCATCGAAACCTACGCCGCGCTCACCAAGGAGATCGAGCCTGAAACCTTCAAGGGGGGTCTGGCCGCGCTCACCACGCTGGCACTGACAGACGCGCAAAAGCGCAAGTTCGTCGCGGCACTCGATGGCGACGTTTACGACGATCTGCCCAAGGCACGGATGGCGCTGGTCTTGCGCCTTGAGTCCTTGGTGCGCGCCCCCGGCGTGCAGCTTCAAGATGCAGTGTCTCTTGAGCACGTTCTGCCGCAAACCCCGCCCGCTGGTTCGGACTGGATCAAGTGGTTCCCGGACGAAGACGAGCGCAATGGCTGGACGCACCGTTTGGCCAATCTGGTCCCGCTGGATAGGAACAAGAACTCGTCTGCCAGCAACTACGACTTTGCCAAGAAGAAGGACGCCTACTTCAGGGGCAAAGGCAAGGCGTCGCCCTTCGTGCTGACGCAGGAAGTCAGATCAGAGAACGAGTGGGCGCCCACGCTTCTAGCCGAACGCCAGAAACGTCTTGTGGGCGTCCTCAAAGACCATTGGAATCTCGCCGTCTCCACAGGCACGGCGGCGAGCTGAGGAACGTATCGATGCAGAAGAAACAACAACAAGACCAAAGCCAGATCAAGTGGATTTCCGACTTCATCTGGAACATCGCCGACGACCGCCTGCGCGATGTCTACGTGCGCGGCAAGTACCGCGACGTGATCCTGCCCTTCACCGTGCTGCGACGGCTCGACGCCGTGCTCGAAGCCACCAAGGACGCAGTGCTGGAGCGCAAGAAGTTCCTCGACACCCACAAGGTGGCCGAGCAGGACGGCGCGCTGCGCATGGCGGCAGGCCAGGCCTTCTACAACGTCTCCGAGTTCACTCTGGCCAAGCTGAAAGCCAGCGCGGCAGGGCAGCGCCTGCGCGATGACTTCATTGCGTATCTCGACGGCTTCTCGCCCAACGTGCAGGAAATCCTCACCAAGTTCAATTTCCGCAACCAGATTCAGAAGCTGGTGGATTCCCACGTCCTCGGCTACCTGATCGACGACTTCCTCGACCCCGAGGTCAATCTCGCGCCGCTGCCCGTGAAGGATGCTGACAGCCGCATCAAGCTGCCCGCGCTGGACAACCACGGCATGGGCACGGTGTTCGAGGAGCTGATCCGCCGCTTCAACGAAGAAAACAACGAAGAGGCAGGCGAGCACTTCACCCCGCGCGACGTGGTGCAGCTCATGGCCAAGCTGCTGTTCCTGCCGGTGGCCGACCGGATCGAGTCCAGCACCTATTCGCTCTACGACGGCTCCTGCGGCACTGGCGGCATGCTCACCGTGGCCGAGGAAGCACTGCACGAACTGGCCGAGCAGCACGGCAAGGAAGTGTCCATCCACCTGTTCGGGCAGGAGATCAGCGACGAAACCTACGCCATCTGCAAGGCCGACCTGCTTTTGAAGGGCGAAGGCGCGGAAGCCGAGAACATCGTCGGCGGCGCAGATAAATCCACCTTGTCCGCCGACCAGTTCCGCAGCCGCGAATTCGACTTCATGATCTCCAACCCGCCCTATGGCAAGAGTTGGAAGACCGATCTGGAGCGCATGGGCGGCAAGAAGGATTTCAACGACCCGCGCTTCATCGTCAACCACGCGGGCAACGCCGAATTCAAGCTCATCACCCGCTCCAGCGACGGGCAGCTCATGTTCCAGGTGAACAAGCTGCAAAAGATGAAGCACAACACGCCGCTGGGCAGCCGGATCGCACTGGTGCATAACGGCTCGGCGCTGTTCACCGGCGACGCGGGCCAGGGCGAGAGCAACATCCGCCGCTGGGTGCTGGAGAACGACTGGCTCGAAGCCATCATCGCCCTGCCGCTCAACATCTTCTACAACACCGGCATCGCCACCTACATCTGGGTACTGGCCAACAAGAAGGCCGAAGCGCGCAAAGGCCGCGTGCATTTGATCGACGCATCGCAGTGGTTCCAGCCGCTGCGCCGCAATCTCGGCAAGAAGAACTGCGAACTGAGTGATGCCGATATTGCCCGCATCCTCGACCTGTATCTGGGCGAGGCACAGGAAACCGCCCAGTCCAAATGGTTCGACACCCAGGACTTCGGCTACTGGAAGATCACCGTCGAGCGCCCGCTGCGCCTGAAAAGCCAGCTCTCGGACGAACGCATTGAGCCCCTGCGTTTTGCCACCGGCGACGAGGCGCTGCGCGCCGAGATCTACGCCACCCACGGCGAGGCGCTTTATACCGAGTTCGCCAAGCGCAAACCGGCCATCGAGGCGTGGCTTAAGGCTGAGGACGAGAACGAAGACGACGACAGCGACGACAGCGACGACAGCGACAGCGGCGATGACAGTGAGGCTCCAGCCGCCCGCAAGGCCGTGCCCGCCAAGCGCCGCAAGAAGCTGCTCGACGCCTCGACGTGGCAACGCGACAAGGGGCTGATGGAAGTGGCGCAACGGGCGCAGCAGGCCCTGGGCAGTGCTGTGTTCGACGACCACAATGAGTTCCGCACCCGCTTCGATGCCGCCCTGAAGGCGCAGGGCGACAAGCTCGGCGCGCCGGAGAAGAAGGCCATCTACAAGGCGGTGAGCTGGCGCGACGAAGCCGCCCCGCCGGTCATCGCCAAGCGCAGCAAGCTCAAGGCGGGCG
>NZ_JABBOU010000062.1 GCF_018853465.1 Acidithiobacillus montserratensis | reverse complement strand
TGTCGTCGAGAAGACGGCTGCCAGCCAGTCCCGGTCGCCATTGCAAACGTCCGGGAACCGCCTGCAATCCGGCCACGGCACGCTGAATCTGGGCAATATCCACATCCAGGGCGAGGGCCGCCGTGACCGCAGCCAGGACATTGGCGCCATTGTGTTTGCCGGGCAGGGGCACTTCGAGGGTGAATTCTCCTTGCGGAGCACGTACTTCGAGTTGCTGATACAGATCGGATCCGGCCTGCCATTGTCCTTGTACCCGAGCTGGACGTTGCTCCAGACTGAAGCGCCAGATTTCGCCCGGGGCTTTTTCCGCCCAGAAATCGGCATAGGTATCATCGCCGTTGAGAATGGCAATGCCTTGTGCGTCCAGTCCCGAAAGAATTTCGCCTTTGGCCGCCGCAACAGCCGCCACACTCCCCAGCCCGGCGAGATGGGCCGGCCCGGCATTATTGATTAAAGCCAGGGTGGGCTTGGCGAGGCTGCTGAGCACTGTGAGCTCTCCGGCATGATTCATGCCCATTTCCAGTACGGCATAACGATGTTCCGCGCCCAGCCTTGCCAGGGTCAGAGGTACGCCCAGATGATTGTTCTGATTGCCTTGAGTGGATAGCACCGGCCCGCGCTCGTTGAGGATGGCAGTCAGGACCTCTTTGACTGTGGTTTTGCCGCAGGAGCCGGTAATCGCCACGAGAGGGATACTGAAGCGTTGCCGCCACTGCGCTGCCAGCTTCTGGAAGGCAACCAGCGTATCTTTAACGAGGATTCCCGGGGCCTCCACCGGACGCTGGCAGAGCACCGCGCTGGCGCCCTGGGCGAGTGCCGCCGGTACGAAATCCGCCCCATCAAAGCGCTCTCCGGCGAGGGCCACAAATAGTTTGCCGAGCATGGGGTGACGGCTGTCGGTAGCGACTCCGTGAATTTCGTCCTTGCCCTGGCTGCCCGGCAGCAATTGGCCACCGGTGATGCGGGCGATATCATTCAGTGCGTAACGGATCATGATCGGAGAGCCTCCATGGCGACCTGCTGATCCTGAAACGGGAGTTTTTGACCCTGGATTTCCTGGGTACGCTCATGGCCTTTGCCGGCGATCAATACCCAGTCTCCATGTTCCGCCTGACGAATGGCTGTATGGATAGCGGCTGCCCGTTCATGAATGACTTCGGCGGCAGTGGGATTGTGCATGCCTGCCAGAATGTCTTGAACAATGCTTGCAGGGTTTTCGCTACGGGGGTTGTCGTCAGTAATGATGACATGATCGGCAAAGCGCTCGGCTACGCGACCCATTTCCGAACGTTTACCCCGATCCCGATCCCCACCACAGCCGAATACCAGATGGATTCTTCCCTTGACGATGGCGCGCATATCTTTCAGAACCCGTTCCAAGGCATCCGGGGTGTGGGCATAATCGATCATCACCTGGGCCTTGCCCGCTTCAGGGGGCAGACGCTGATAGCGTCCTTCCGGCAAATCCAGCTGGCGTATCTGTGCCTCCGTGACCGTCCAGCCCAGTCCCTCAGCAGTGGCCAGGGCCGCCATTAAATTCTGCACATTACAATCGCCAATGAGCGGGCTTCGCCATTGCTGAGTGCCCTTTGCACTCTCGACGGTCAGCAGGGTACCGCTGGCTCCGCAATGCAGGTCCTTCAACTGGAAATTGCCGGAAGACTTGCCGAAGCCGATGATGCGTACCCGGGGGTCTATCTGTGCAGTCAGCATTTCGGAAAACGGCTCATCCCGATTCAAAACCGCCAGTTGTAATTCCGGAAAACGGAACAGGCGGGCCTTGGCCGCGCCGTAATGCTGCATATCTCCATGAAAATCCAGATGGTCACGACTGAGATTGGTAAACACTGCCACCTGAAAAGGTACGGCCGCTACCCGGCCAAGGGCCAGGGCATGAGAGGAAACTTCCAGAGCAATGACCTTGGCACCTTGAGCGCGGAGCACGGCCAGGGTTTCCCACAGGCGCACGGCTTCCGGTGTGGTGTTGGCGTGGGCGACCAGGGCGTTGACCGGACCGTAACCCAGGGTCCCGATGAGCATGGCGGGTTGCGGCGCCAATTCGGCAATCAGGCGGGTCACGCTACTTTTACCATTGGTCCCGGTCACGCCGATGAGCAGCGGTGCTTCCTGCTCATCCCATTGATGCCAGCGCCGCAAGGCGAGACCGAGCTTTTCACGAAGATCGGTGCATTGCCAGCAGGGCTGCCCGTTTTCTTGCGAAATCATGGCTTCCTGATCGGCTTCCAGGACTGCGGCAGCGGCACCCGCCTGCCAGGCCTGAACTAAATACTGGTCAGCCTCTCCAGGATGGTTGCGCAAGCCCACATAAAGCATACCGGGTTGCAAGCGGCGGGTATCGGTTTCAATACCCGTCACACTCAGTGCTGCCAGAGCGTTAGGCAGATCATCGAAAAGTCGGGAGAGTTTTTCAGTGCGCGGCATCACCCGCTCCTTCCGCCCAACGCTGGGTTTCGCTGGCTGATGCCTGATGGGCTACCGTGGCACTTTCCAAGAGCGTGGGATTCGGTTGGATACCCATGCTTTGCAGGGCGGCCGCCATGGTCACCCGAAATACCGGGGCAGCAACGACCCCGCCATAGCGCCAGCCCCGGGTAGGACCCCGCACCACCACAGCCATGACCAGGCGGGGGTTCTGGGCCGGCGCAAAACCGACAAAAGTGG
>NZ_JABBOU010000061.1 GCF_018853465.1 Acidithiobacillus montserratensis | reverse complement strand
CTGGAGTGAAATTTATCGATGGATTACCGGCCAACCAAACCCTGCCGGATAACCAACAGGATGCCGCCTGAACCTATGTCAGCAAATGCTTATACACCAGAATTGACAATAGCTCCTCAATTTACCCAACCGGCTACTGTTTCAACATGAGTTGGAAAAGATCTGTCAGCATGATGGTCGAGATCAGCGAAAATTTTATGTGGCCATCCTTGATCTGGATGGCTTTAAGCAAGTCAATGATCTATTTGGCCACAATAGTGGAGATTTGTTGCTGAAAGCCTTGGCGAAACGTATGAAAAGGCTTTTTGGTAAGGATAATACCATTGCCCGTCTAGGCGGCGATGAATTTGGTTTGATTCTTTTTTCCCCTCTCGATAAACCCGTCATAGAATCCATGTTGGCTCAGGCTTTAAGAAAAATTACTGATCCGGTAGAAGTGCTGGGCAGCCTGGTCACTGTTTCGGCAACCATTGGTTTATCGACTTTTCCCGAGGATGCAGACACTCCGGGGCAGTTGATGCGCCTGGCTGATCTGGCGATGTATGCAGCCAAGGCGGCGGGTCGCAATACTTTTGCTTTTTATGACGAGGTTCTGGAAGCGCGTCAGCAAGCCATTGCTGAGGGGGTTCGCCTTGCCGAGCAAGCGCTGAAAGAAAGCGCCCTGGTGCTGTGGTATCAGCCCCTGGTGGCCTTGCACGGTCCGGTGCTCGGCGTGGAAGCCCTGTTACGTCTGGATAGAAGGGATGGTACGCTACTGAGCCCCGAAACTTTTTTCAGTGCGCTGGATCATCCGCTGCTGGCAGGGAAAATCGGGCGTTTTGTGCTGGATAGTGCCATCCATCAAGGACTACTTTGGCTGGAGCAAGGGATTCGGCTGCGGATAGGTATCAACATCAGTGCCCGGCATTTGCTGGATTCCAGCTTTATGCAGGATATGCATGCTGTTCTGGAACGTTACCCCGATTTCCCCCGGGAGCTGATTGAACTCGAAGTGACGGAAAGCGCACCGATGCTGGATTTCCCTTCGGCTATCATGACCTTGCAAGCCATTAATGCGCTGGGTATCCACATTGCTCTGGATGATTTCGGGACGGGTAATGCCTCACTTACCTATTTGCAGAGATTACCGGCACAAACCATTAAAATTGATCAGAGTTTTGTGCGCGATATTCTGGTGGACGATAAGGATCTGGCCATTGTTACCGGCGTCACCTCTACCGCCCAGGCGCTGGGGATGGAAATTGTGGCGGAGGGCGTGGAGACTCTGGAACATGCGCGCAAGCTGGAAAGGCTGGGAGTGAATCTGCTGCAAGGTTATGCCATCGCCAAACCGATGCCGGCTGCAGCCATTCCTGATTGGGTACGCTGCTACAAACCGGTACTTCTGGACAATTAACATGCCTATTGTGCGGGTGCCAGTTGCCAGTGAGGCCAGATATCCTGAGCCCGGTGTTCGAGAATGGCGGCATAGATGATGGTGTTGGTGAGCACGCTCTGCACATAATGGCGGGTTTGCTGATAGGGGATGTTGGCGGTAAATATGGGGCCTGCCCAGGGGCCCTGGGTAGGCCCTGTCCAGCGTCTCAGCCAGCGTTTGGGGGCTCCGGGGCCGGCATTGTAGGCGGCTGCAGCCAGCAATTCCGAGCCGCCAAAGCTTTGCTGTTGCAGGCTGAGATAGTTGGATCCGAGCACCAGATTCCCGCGAATGCTATGCAGATCCGCATTGGCCGCAGCGGGAATGTGGGATTGCAGCCAGGCGGCTGTGGCCGGCATGACCTGCATCAATCCTTGTGCGCCGACATCCGAACGGATCCCAAAAGCAAAGCCGGATTCCTGGCGAATCAGTCCTGCCAGAAAAGCCCGATGCAGTCCGGTGCGTTGGGCGGCAGAACTGATTTCTCCGGCGTAGGGGAGCACATAACCCTGCCGCCAATCCCCGCCATCCGGGATGAGGCTGCTGGCATGAATGCCGAGAAGCCATGCCTGCTGCTGAAAAGCCATGCGCGCTGCTGCCTGAATCTGGGCAGGATCAGAAAGAGACTTCAAATAATGATCCCACGCGCTCAAGGCATCGTAATACAGTCCCAGCTGATAGAGCTTGATGGCGGCCCGCTCCGAATCATTTTCCGGCAATGCTACCAAGACCACCGGCTCCAGCTCGGGTGATGCCCGATCCAGGCGCAGGGATTGTCCCAGGGCGGCCATGGATAATTGTCCGTAATAAGTCCAGGGTGAAGCGAGGGTAGAAAATTCTGCCTTGGCCTGAGCGATCTGCCCCATTTTTTGATGGGCTAGCGCATTCCAGAACTGCCACTGCCGATCCTGACGTTGCGCTGTATCCATGAGGGAGAGCGCCGAACTGACCATGGCCCAGCGCCCATCACGAATAGCGGTGCGGATCATCCAGGCCAGCACCTCAGGGCGCGGGTGAAACTGCGGGTCTATTGTATAAGCCTGCTGATACCATTGACCGGCATCAGGGCGAAAAGACTGGGTTGCCTGAAAGGCGGACTGATAGAGAACCCGTGCTTTTTGGCGGGCATCCAGGGTCTGGAGTTGCGCGACATATTGCACGGCCTGATCGGGTTGCTGGGCCGCCAGACGCAACAAGGCCAGTTCCAGCAGTCGGGCGGGAGTTGCCGGCCAGGAGCCGCTGCCATATTGCTGGATTTGGGTTTGAATCCACTGCTCCGGTTGGTCAATGACGGACACGAGTTGTGCTCCGCCTCGACCATTCAGGTAGGGCGCAAACTGGCGGGCGGCCGTAAAAGCCCTCGCTGTAAACATCTGTTGCAGGCGTTGCCAGAGCTGTTCCTGGGTAATCAGACCCTGCTGCAGGCTGTCGCGGGCCATGGCATTACAGGCATGGTTATTGGCCGGAGCGCTACTCCATAAAAAGTAAGGAGAAACGACCGCTGTGCTTTGCAAGGCGGGGGCGCGGAAGGCGTCACAGCGCAATTCGATAAGATCCGGCTTGCTTCCCGACTGATAAACCGTGGTAAAGTCATTCCAGTCCTGACGATGGGCCAGTTGAAGCAGCCATTGCCGGCGCAGCAAGTGGTGAGCCACACCGTCAGGAAACTGCGCGGAATATTGCAGATATTGTTGCTGGGTCAGGGTATTGAGGCGGGGTTGCAGGGACCAGTAACCCACCCAGGCTCCCATATAGGTATTTTCCAATGCCGGAAAAGCCGCTGCTGCAGGGAGATAATTGCCCTGGGCAAAGGCCTGAGCGGCGCTCTGCAGCAAGGACTCCTGGCTTGCCGAAAGAGGGATGTGACCAGCGATCGCGTTGCTGGACAGGGCCAGCATTCCTGTTGCCAGCAGCCAGTGAGTGAAGCGTTTTTTCATGATTGTTTTTTGATATGCAGCCAGCGGCCCAGATGTTTGGCCAGTGAATGAGAACGCTGGGGGTGATCTTTGGCCAGCGGACCTACGTGCAGATTCAAAGGTTCGCAGTGATCCTTGCCGTGACAGATTACTCCATGGGAATCACAGTTTTCACCGGCCTTTTTTAAAATCTGCACCATTTTGGCTTCAGCCTCGGCACCGCAGCGACCATCATACTGAATCAGCACCAGATGTTTATCCGGCAGCACCTCCACATGCCCGCCCATTTCCTCAAAAAATTTGAGTTCTGCCAGAGCCGAGTCGGTAACCCCATGCAGGGCACCGCTGATAATGAAGCGATCGCGACGATGTTCTTCTTGCTGGTTCATGTCTGTTTCCTGATATTTATGAGGGATGGATCACTATGAACAATCCCGGAAATAATGTACCTGCCCCCCATTATAGTGCCATGAGCGGATCTCGTCAGAAAGTTTTGATGGATTTTTAGCGGCTGTTATCCGGTAAGGGGGCCAACAGTGAAGCCAGGTCTTCCGGACCAAACTGCAATTTCTCCTTGCGCGCCTTGTCCAGCACGCCGGATGCCAGAATTGCTTTGCGCTCCTGTAAAGACAGGATTTTTTCTTCGATACTACCCGCTACGATCAGCTTGTAGACAAATACCCGGCGCTGCTGACCAATGCGATGGGCGCGATCGGTGGCCTGATTTTCAGCGGCCGGATTCCACCAGGGATCATAATGGATCACGGTATCGGCGGCCGTCAGATTCAGACCCACCCCCCCCGCCTTGAGACTGATGAGGAACAGGGAAACCTCGCCGTGCTGAAA
>NZ_JABBOU010000060.1 GCF_018853465.1 Acidithiobacillus montserratensis | reverse complement strand
CCCGCCATATTCTGTTCATCTGTGGCGGTGCTTTTGCGGGCCTTGAAAAATCCGTTTCTTCACGATTGGAAAAAGGTGGTATGGGTTTCAACGCTCCCCTGAAAAAACAGGACAAGGACGCGACGGCGGCCATGCTGATGCAGAATCTGGAACCCGAAGATCTGGTGCGCTATGGGCTGATTCCCGAATTTGTCGGCCGCTTGCCCATATTGGCGCTCTTGGAGGAGTTGGATGAGGAAGCCCTGATGTCCATCCTCACCGAACCCAAAAACGCCTTGATCAAGCAATATCAGAAAATGTTTTCACTGGAAGGTGTGACTTTGGAGTTCCGCCCGGAAGCCCTCAAGTCTATTGCCAAAAAAGCGTTGGCCAGAAAAACCGGTGCACGCGGGTTACGTTCTATCCTGGAGCAGATTCTGCTGGATACCATGTACGAGTTGCCGTCCATGACTGGGGTCAAAAAAGTGGTGGTGGACGCTGCCGTAGTGGACAGCAGTGGTAAACCGCTGCTGGTGTATGACGATGCCATCAAGGTGGATATGTCCCACCCTGCCTGAAACAAGAGGGGGTGCGTTGAAATCCCCTCAGCGCGCCCCCATCTGACTATCTAATGATGGTTATCATCGAATTTCTGGAGTGAACTGTGGCGCAAATCGATAAAAGTCTCCTGATAGAAGAAGAATCTCAAATGGTTCCAGTATTACCGTTGCGGGATGTGGTAGTTTTTCCTTATATGGTGATTCCGCTCTTTGTGGGTCGTGCGAAATCCATCCGTGCGTTGGAAGAAGCCATGTCCGGAGAAAAGCAGATACTGCTGGTTTCCCAGAAAAATGCGGCGGATGATGATCCTCAGCCTGAAAATATATACCGTATCGGGACTCTGGCAACCATTTTGCAGTTACTCAAATTGCCGGATGGTACGGTAAAAGTGCTGGTAGAAGGCACAGACCGGGCTAAGATCGTTTCCTTCCTACCTGCCGATGAATATCTGCGTGCCCAGGTTCAGGTGGTCGCGAGCGGCGCTGCCAATGATCGTGAACTGGAAGCGCTGATGCGTTCGGTAAGTGCCCAGTTTGAGTCTTATGTAAAGCTCAACAAGAAAATTCCGCCCGAAATCCTGTCTACCTTGGCCAGCATGGATGATCCGGCCCGGCTCGCCGATACCGTGGCCGCCCATCTCAGCCTCAAGCTGGAAGAAAAGCAGGATATTCTCGAAAAAGCCGATACCCGGTTACGGCTGGAACATCTGCTCGGCATGATGGAGTCGGAAATTGATCTCCTTCAGGTCGAAAAGCGGATTCGCGGCCGCGTCAAACGGCAGATGGAAAAAAGCCAGCGTGAGTATTATCTGAATGAGCAGATGAAAGCCATTCAAAAAGAACTGGGTGACCTCTCGGAAGAAGGCGGCAGTGAACTGGATGAACTTGGCCGGAAAATTGAAAAAGCCGGCATGCCCAAAGATGTCCGCGCCAAAGCCGATGCTGAACTGAAAAAGTTGCGGATGATGAGTCCGATGTCTGCCGAAGCCACAGTCGTGCGCAATTACATCGACTGGCTGGTGGGGGTGCCTTGGCGTAAACGCAGTAAAATTACCAAAGACCTCAAGCGCGCCAAAGCTATCCTGGACGCGGATCATTACGGATTGGAAGACGTCAAGGAACGGATTCTGGAATACCTTGCCGTTCAGGAACGGGTGGGTAACAGCCGTGGGCCTATACTGTGCTTGGTAGGTCCCCCCGGCGTGGGTAAAACCAGCCTGGGCCGGTCCATTGCTGAAGCGACCAATCGTAAATTTGTGCGGATGTCCTTGGGTGGCGTGCGCGACGAAGCCGAAATTCGTGGTCACCGGCGGACCTACATTGGCGCCTTGCCGGGCAAAATTGTGCAGAGTCTGGCCAAGGTGGCTACTCGTAATCCGTTGATGCTGCTAGATGAAGTGGACAAGATGGCCATGGATTTTCGCGGTGATCCGGCTTCCGCTCTGCTCGAAGTGCTGGATCCGGAGCAGAATGCAACTTTCAATGATCATTATCTGGAAGTGGATTTCAATTTGTCCGAGGTGATGTTCGTAACCACGGCCAACACCTTGAATATACCGGCGCCACTGATGGATCGTATGGAGGTTATCCGCATTTCCGGTTATACGGAAGATGAGAAAATCCATATTGCCAGCAAATACCTGCTCCCCAAGCAAATCGAGAAGGCCGGTTTGAAAGAAGGAGAAATGCAGGTTTCCCAAACCGTCATACGGGATATTATCCGCTACTATACCCGCGAAGCGGGTGTGCGGAATCTGGAACGGGAACTGGCGCGTATTTGTCGCAAGGTCGTCAAGGAGCTTTTGCTGGACAAAAAACGTACTAAAATTCAGGTATCTGATCGCAATCTGGATAAATATCTGGGGGTACGACGTTTTGATTTTGGCAAGGCGGAAAAAGAAAATCGCATTGGTGAAGTCACTGGTTTGGCCTGGACAGAAGTGGGCGGAGAACTGCTGAGTATTGAAGCAGTGGTGGTACCGGGTCGGGGCAAGCTGCTGATTACCGGTAAGCTGGGCGATGTCATGCAGGAATCCATTCAGGCGGCGATGAGTGTGGTGCGGGCGCGATCGCGTGCTCTGGGCATTCCTGCTGACTTCTATCAGAATCGTGATGTGCATATTCATGTTCCTGAGGGGGCGACCCCCAAGGATGGACCCAGTGCCGGTATTGGCATGGCCACGGCCCTGGTTTCTGCGCTAACCAATATTCCGGTCAAAGCCACGGTGGCCATGACCGGAGAAATCACCTTGCGTGGAGAGGTTCTACCGATTGGTGGATTGAAAGAAAAATTGCTGGCAGCCCATCGTGGCGGTATCAGTACGGTAATGATCCCGGCTGAAAATGAAAAGGATCTGCAGGAGATTCCAAAAAACGTGCGAGATGCCCTGACGATCAAGCCGGTACGTTGGATTGACGAGGTTCTGGCTATTGCTCTGGAGTCTTCACCCACCCCTTTGCCGGATGATGGTGAAGCCATTCCCGGCGTTGTTCCGCCGGTGGTGGGTGATACTGCCGAAGATAAGGCTACGGCACATTAGGTTCTTTTAGCTTGCCTCTGATGCGGACCTGATCGTCAGAGGCAATTTTTAATGTTATACCGTCGCTAAATCACGACGAATATTGTGAAAAATTTAGGCTTTAACAATCGATATATGTTGTGAAATTTTGAGCGTTCTTGACAAATGTTTTTTTACCCTGCTATAACCTTTGCAGGTGCACAGCAGATAAGTGGTTTTAACAAAAGTGACTTGGTCTATAACAGGAGAAAGAAATTATGAACAAATCTGAAATGATCGAAAAAATTGCCGAAGAAGCAGGTGTTACCCGCGCTGCCGCAGGCCATACACTGGATGCTGCCATCAAGGTGGTTACCGAAGCCCTGAAAGCCGGTGATCAGGTCACTCTGGTAGGCTTCGGCTCCTTTATGGTTGCTGAACGCGAAGCACGCAAGGGGCGGAATCCCGCTACTGGCGCAGAAATCATGATTGCTGCCAGTCGTACCCCCAAATTTAAAGCTGGTAAAGCGCTGCGTGATGCAGTAAACTAGCGCGTCTGGTTAGGGCGGTTAGCTCAGTTGGTAGAGCGTCGGCTTTACACGCCGAATGTCGGGGGTTCGAGCCCCTCACCGCCCACCACCAATTTATTGGGGTGGTAGTTCAGTTGGTTAGAATGCCGGCCTGTCACGCCGGAGGTCGCGGGTTCGAGCCCCGTCCGCCCCGCCAAATGAAAAAAGGCGCCCTCGCAAGTGGGTGCTTTTTTTATGTGTCATTTTTGAAGTTGGGAACTATTCCAGTGAATTTTTTGAGAAAGAATCCGGCCCGGTAAACTCATGCCCGCCGCTCCTTTTTTGTGAGGATTGTAATCATGATGGATGTATTCCGTAATATGGGACAATCATTTGTAGCTAAAATAATCATGGCACTTATTGCATTGTCTTTTGTCCTCTGGGGAGTAAGCGGATATTTTATGTCAGGGAGCTCCGGCCCCACTGTGGTAGCCTCCGTAAATGGTCATAAAATTACCGCTGCGGTTTTTCAAAAACGCCTGCAGGAAACCCAGGAGCGTTATAGTCAGGTTTTCGGTGCTGCTACAGCGTCTAAAATGGCAGCACACCCGGGTTTTTCCGAAGACGTGCTCAATGGATTGATTGGAAATATTTTATTGGGCACCGAAGCAGCCAGACTGAGTTTGCAAGTCCCTGATTCTGCATTGGCGAAGAAAATTGAAGCCATTCCTGCCTTTCAGAAAAAAGGGGAATTTTCCAAGGCCCAATATCAGGCTGTCTTGACAAGCCATGGTATGACGCCGGCTCAATTTGAAAGTATGTTACGGGAAAGTCTGCGACTACAGCAAATACAAGTGATTCCACAGATTGTTGCCCATGCTTCTAACCAGGCCGCTCAAGAAGTGTGGGGGTGGTCTCAGGAATACCGCGACATCAGCACAGTTACGATAGCTGATGCCCATTTTGCGCAGCAGGCCAAGCCCGATGAGGCAGCGGTAAAAGCTTTTTATCAACAGCATTTAACCGAGTTCAAATTACCTACCCAGGTGGAAGTGCAATATATTGTTCTTGGGCCCCAGGATTTTGTGGGAGGAGCTGCGGCTCCCGAGAGTGCTGCCGCCACTGCGGATACGGCTTCCGGGGTCCATAATCAAGCGGCTGAAAATGCCTTTCAGGCACAGGTGGAAAATTTCAAGGATCGGCTTTTCAGTAGTCCGGATGGCCTGCAGTCCGTCGCCAAGGCCTATCATCTGCAGATAACCAACAGTGGCTTGTTGACCGAAGGGAAGGTACTTGCCAGTGGCCCCTTTGCCGATCCCAAAGCGCTGGAACTGGCCTTCAGTAAAGCTGTGCTGGCGGGCAAAAACAGTAAGGTCCTGACCTTGAAGAATGGTAATCTGCTCGCTGTTCATTTGTTGCACTATCATCCTGGAACGGTACAAGCCCTGCATGCTGTTGAGGATCAGATCATTGCCCGCTTGACGGACGAAAAAGCGCTGCAGTTAGCCAAGGCCCGGGCGCAAACACTTCTTGCCCAGGCGCAGAAAGCCGCTAAGGTTGGGGTTTTAAGTGATGATGGTCAGTATCCGCTTCAGGTGCATTTGAATGTCACCCGAAAAGATGCTCAGGGTTTATCCCCGGCATTGTTGAATGCGGCCTTTTTGGCGCCGGCACCGCAGCATCAAGTACCTTCTATGGGTATGATTCGCGGAGACAACGCTTATATCCTTTACGCGGTGACCCGGGTCATGGCGCCGGCTCCTGCCGCCATTAATCCCAAGGTGACCGCAGAAATTCGTGCTTCTCTGGAAGAACAAAGGGGTAGATTGTTGTCTGCGGCCTACTTGAGTGACCTGCGCCAACATGCCAAGGTGAAAATCAATGCTACGCAGCTTGCTCAGGCAGCCCGCCAGTGATGCCGGAAGCTGCTGCTGCCTTGCTGTGTCTGTCGCCAGCTTGCAGATGACCTGAGCCTATATGGCTCTGGAAGAATGATACTTATCTCGCTATAGCGCTCAGGATCTCAGGGTTGAGGGGGGACAGCAGTTTCCACTAATTGCAGATCGACACTGCGTGCCGTGGATTTGCCGGGTACTTCCCGGTAAGTCAGATGCAGGTGTTTGATATTCAGCGGCGCATGCAGATAGGCGCTGCCGGCCGGATCCCAGGGACCAATGGCAGCATGGCTGACGGTAACCGGGGTTCCATAGTGAATAAGTCCGTATATTTTCCGGGCGGCACTTTTGGGAAGTTCCACGCACCCCGCACTTTGTGGAAATCCATAACTTGCCCGGGGATAAAAATGCACGGCACGTCCTCGATCAAAATAATTGACCCAGCGAATATCCGGATCATCATAATGCTGATACTGCACCCAGTGATGATGATAACGTGCGTAATGCACGGATTGCAGGGCGTAGCCTGCCGACTTGGCAGCTTCATAAAGCCGCACCTGTGCCTTGGGAACAGGAATGGGAAAGCGGCCGATCATGGCAGTATGGGTATCCCGGGCATAAACCGGCCAGGTCCCGTCAGGCGTAGCATGCATGACCCCGGTATTGGCCTTGCTCTGAAAAATCCAGCCATGGCCACCCATGAATAGATGAATTTCTTCCGGTCGTGGAAATTTGGTCACCAATATCCAGGTCCAGGGATCAGGATCCTTTTTGCGAGCATGGAGCAGGGCTTTTTCAATGTTGAGTGGCAAGCCGCGTATGCCCATGCTTCCTGGAACCACGGGTAAATTATGGACCGCCTCAAACTGGTATAATGCTCCCAGGACCAGCGGGTTCCAGGGGTCCTGCCAGGAGTCGGAAGCCGCCAATGTCTGAAGTGCCCGGGGAATTTTGAAGCGCCAGACATAGTTGCGGTGAATATGACCATGCAAACCCAGAAAATCCAGCGGGATGAGGGGAAGATAGTGCAGACGTATCAGGATTTTTCGGGTTTCCCGGGCGTGTAGTAATACTTGCGGTGCACTGGATATTGTTGCAGCGGTGCTGGGGGGAGCCGATATCAGCATAATGGTCTTTTTCCGTCCTCGGTGCTTTGCTTATAGTGCGATTTTAATCCTCTTCTTGGTTTAGTCATCCTGCTAAGCGCATTAGTTCCGGTTATTCTCGCGCTGCAGTAATGCTGGATGGGAGGAGCTTTTTTTCATCAAGGAGCTGTCAGGGTACAGTTTGGGTGTCTATTTTCCATGATTTTCTGAGTTCGGGAAGCGCCCGACCCAGTAACTGTTCCAGTTGCTGGATTTCCGGTTCGTAAAAAGTCTGTAAAAACTGGCGCGCTTCGGGGTCCATAGGGGGTTTGGGACTTTCCATCAGGAAATAGTGACGCCAGATATAATCCCCCCAGCGCCGGGGAAAAAAGTGTTCACCAATACGGCGGCTGAGAGGGTGGCTGGCGAGTCGGCGTGCCCAGTTTCCACGCGGCAAACGATAGGCATTATGGATGGATTGTAGATCCATGGTATGAATGGCCTGTGAATCAATGCCCAAAAATCGAGTGATGACCATGAGAGTCTGCTCCGGATTTTTGTGGAGATCTTCCAGCAGGCAGACAAGTACGTTCTCTGTGCCAAAGCGTTGCTGGTATCTGGCAATTTGCCCGGCGTATTGGCCGAGTTCCAGATACAACTGGGATATTCCCCAACCCTTGGCAGGGCGAGTCCAGTCTTTTTTCAGTGCTTCTAAAAAGGGCAGGTCGATGACGCCTTCACTATGATCCATAAGGTATTGGGCGTAGGCGCGCTGCACCGGATCGCGCAGAATGACGATAATACGTGCATCAGGCCGGACCTGATAAATACGTTCAGCGGCTTCGGGGCACCAGAGATAGGAAGGGCTGGCATCGCCTACGCAGGAAAATTTTTCAGATCCCCGGTACAAATGTTGATAAGCCTGCTGGCTGGAAACACGCTGAATGAGGTGATCCTGTTCGGGAGCAGGTTTGACCCGGGTAAAATAATGCGGTTCTTTCGTCTCCGGCAGAAAAACCTGGGGATGCTGTTTCAAATACGCATAAAGAGAGGTGGTACCGCTTTTCACCGCACCGACAATATAAAAATTCGGCCAGATGAAGTCAGACATGAACAAACGCCCTATTGTTCCACCGGATAAAAATCATGGAATCCCATTTTTTTCATGGCAGCAACCGCTTTGACAGCAGCAATGTTATCGGGAAGCGGGCCTACCTGTACTTTGTAATAGGTCTGACCTTTGACCAGCCCGGGCACGATCAGTACATCCCGGAAACCTGCTGCATGGAGCCGGTTGCGTTCTACAGTGGCGTGATTCAGGGACTGGAAGGCCCCGGTTTGTAAATAGGTTTGGGTCGGTTGTTCCTGGCCGTTCGGAGCCTGGTTGCCGGACGCCGGTGAGGAAACGGTCGGCCCGGTGACGGAGCCGGAGGAAGGGGCTAGGGCAACGATTTCTACCGGCGCCGTACCTTGTTTGGTCATACCCAGAGCGGCAGCAGCACCGTAGGAAAGGTCCATGCTGCGGCCATCCACAAAAGGTCCGCGATCATTGACCAGCACGATAATGCTGCGGCCATTGCTGAGATTGGTCACCCGGGCACAGGTAGGCAGAGGCAGGACGCGACTGGCAGCAGTATAAGCTCTCGGTCGAAATGTTGTGCCCATGGATGTTGTGGATCCAGACTCCCAGCCATACCAGGAAGCCAGTCCCCGCACATGATAGCCAGCGGCACTTTGCAGTGGATGATAAAAGCGCCCATGAATCTGATAAGGGCGATTGTAAGCGGCCCGCAGGTTGGGCGCGGCGGCATTGCAGCTGGGTGCGGCGGAAGGAGATACAGCAATGGAAGGAGCCTGGTTGACTCCCGCACAGCCACCCATCAACAACGTGCCAGCACTCAGGAGAGCATAACAGCTGCTTTTAACGGATTTACTCATTCAGCAATGCCTGCGTCGAGCAAATTCTGCATGATTTCCGTGTAAATCCGGGATATGTCTTCCAGATCGCTGACTGCTACACATTCATTGAGCTTGTGAATGGTGCTGTTGAGGGGACCCAACTCGACCACCTGCCCACCCAGTTGGGCAATAAAACGACCGTCGGAAGTGCCGCCGCCGGTGGATAGTTTGGCTTCATGTCCAAGGACTGTTTGCAAGGCCTGTTGAGTGGCCGCGACCAGCCGGCCAGGAACCGTAAAAAAGGGGGGGCCGGATAGCTGCCAGTCAATCTGATAATGGATCTGCGCAGCATCCAGAATCTGATGGACACCGGTCTGCAAGGATTCAGGCGTCGATTCTGTGGAAAAACGAAAATTGAAGTCGGCGCTGAGCTGTCCCGGGATCACATTATTCGCACCGGTGCCCGCATGAATATTGGAGAATTGCAGGCGGGTCGGCGGAAAAAAGTCATTTCCAGCATCCCAGGACTGGTCGACCAGGTCTGCGAGAGGGCGAAAGGCACGATGAATAGGGTTGTCGGCCTTGTCGGGATAGGCCACATGCCCTTGGATACCCTGTACGGTCAGGCGTCCATTGAGGGAGCCGCGCCGCCCGTTTTTAATGACATCGCCTAGCTGTTCCTCGGAGGAGGGTTCCCCGACGACGCACCAGTCAATGTTCGTGCCCTGATCCCGGAGCCAGTCCACGACATGGCGGGTACCATGGGTGGCTATGCCTTCTTCGTCGGAAGTAATCAGAAAAGCCAGCCGCCCGGTATGGTCGGGATGAGCATTTACAAAAGCTTCAGCAGCCACGATCATGGCTGCGAGGCTGCCTTTCATGTCAGCGGCGCCACGCCCGTAAAGCATGCCATCGCGAATACTCGGGCTGAATGGGTGGCTGTGCCAAGCGTCCAGGGGGCCGGTGGGGACAACATCAGTATGGCCCGCAAAGCAGAGGCAGGGGCCGGAAGTGCCGCGCTCGGCCCAGAAATTCTGTACCCCACCTGCTGGCAGGCGAGTGATACGAAAACCCAAGGCTTCCAGACGGGCGATCATCAGGTCCTGACAGCCCGCATCTTCGGGGGTGACGGAAGGCCTGGAGATCAGGTCCTCGGCCAGAGCCAGCACAGTGCTTTTGGTCATGGATAAAACTTCCTTCAGATATCCCGCAGGATGGCGTTGATGCCCACCTTGCTCAGGGTTTTGGCGTCTACCTGTTTGACGATAACTGCGCAGTAAAGACTGTAGCTGCCGTCTTTAGCCGGTAGACTGCCGGAAACCACGACAGAGCCGGCGGGAACCCTGCCATAGCTGATTTCGCCAGTGGCACGGTTGAAAATTTTGGTACTGGCGCCGATGAATACGCCCATGGAGATGACTGATCCCTCTTCGACAATAACGCCCTCAACGACTTCGGAACGCGCACCAATAAAGCAGTGATCTTCAATGATGGTAGGATTGGCCTGGAGGGGTTCCAGAACGCCACCAATGCCGACGCCACCAGAAAGATGCACGTTTTTACCGATCTGGGCGCAGGAGCCGACCGTGGCCCAAGTGTCCACCATCGTGCCTTCGTCCACATAAGCACCGATGTTGACGAAGGAGGGCATCAACACACAGTTGCGGCCAATAAAAGCGCCGCGACGGGCGGTAGCGGGAGGTACTACGCGAAAGCCACCAGTACGGAAATCATTGCTGTTATAGTCAGCAAATTTACCGGGGACCTTGTCATAAAAATTGGTTTCAGCGCCGGGAATGCGGCTATTGTCATGCAGCCGGAAGGACAGGAGCACGGCTTTTTTGATCCATTGATGGGTGACCCATTGCCCGTCCCGTTTTTCGGCAACCCGGAGGACGCCTTTGTCCAAACCCTCAATGGTCTGATGGACCGCATCGCGTACGTCGGCCGGGGCTTGTTTGGGGGAAATTTCCGCACGGTTTTCCCAGGCAGCATCAATAATGGTTTCAAGACTCAGGCTCACGACAACTCCTTCATAAGTGATTCAAATAGAAAATGAGGATAGTGGATGGGTTTCCAGAAAATGGCGAATTCTCTGCAGCCCTTCCACACAATCTTCAAGACTGCCCACCAGGGCTATCCGCACCCGCTCCTGACCCGGGTGGCAGCCTTGGGCGTCCCGGGATAAATAGGCGCCGGGCAGACAGCGCACATGTTCTGCGGCGTAGAGGGCTTGCACAAAAGTTTCGCCGTTACCCACATGCGGCCACAGGTAAAATCCGCCTGCAGGAATCTCTATAGGCATGTGCCCACCGAGAATACTCTGGGCGGCTGCAAATTTTTGGGCATAGCTGGCACGGGTTTGAATGACATGGCTTTCATCCTGCCAGGCACTGATGGAGGCCGCCTGAATAAAAGGCGGCATGGCCGCACCCAGGTAAGTCCGATACAGTACAAAGGCTTTGAGAATGTCGGGATCTCCGGCCACAAAACCACTACGTGCCCCCGGAATGCTGGAACGTTTGGAAAGACTGTGAAAAGCCAGCACATTGGCGAGGCTGCCGGTCTGGGCGGCTGCCTCCAGAATCCCGGCAGGGGCTTCATTTCCGGTATATAATTCGCTGTAGCACTCGTCCGCTGCCAAAACAAATCCATGCTGGCGCGCTTTATCGATCAGCCAGCGCAATGTGTCAAGAGAGAGGGTGGCCCCGGTGGGATTATGGGGCGAGTTGATATAGAGCAGCACACATCGTGACCAGACGGCTTCGTCAATATCCTGGAAGTTCGGCTGGCCGCTTTCCCCGCAGTTCAGATAATAGGGTTCTGCCCCGGCCAGCAAGGCCGCACCTTCATAAATCTGATAAAAGGGATTGGGCAGCAACACCAGCGCTTGCGGCTTGGCACAGGCAGACAGCACGGCTTGGGCGATACTGAATAATGCTTCACGACTGCCGTTGGCCGGTATGACCTGGGTTTCAGGATTCAGAAAACCTGTGGGCAGATGAAAGCGCCGGGTTGCCCATTGGGCAATGGCCTGACGCAGACGCAAATCCCCCAGCACCTTGGGATACTCGGCCAGACCGTGGAGATGGGCAATGATCGCCTCACTGACCATAGCCGGCGCGGGATGGCGTGGTTCGCCGATGGAAAAATCAATGGGCTCCCTGTCTGGAGGCGTGATGCGAGCAAGCAAGTGCCGCAGCCGCTCAAAAGGGTAAGCCTGCAGGGTATCCAGCAATGGATTCATGGTCGTGGTCGTCATGGGATTTGATTCTGGGGCATGGATGGCGGTGATGACAAGTCCAAGGGTCAAATGAGATATTTTTGCCAGAATTGGGCGACACCACCACTTTCATTGATAGTGTAAGGCTTGAATCCGAAAGATCGATAGGTTTCTTGTGCAGGCAAGTTACCCTCCAAAACTTCAAGTGTTAACTTACAAAATCCTTGTTTGCACGCATGGTTTTCAATATGGGTAAAGAGTTTGCGGGCTATACCGTGACGGCGAAACTCCGGGATTACATAAACATCATGGATATTCAACAAGGGTGCGCCATTGAAAGTGGAAAAGCCCTCAATACAAACAGCGATGCCGACTATTGCTTGTCCATCAACTGCCATGAAAATATGAATCCACGAACGAATCGCAAGGTTCTCTATCAAATTATCATAGACTTCTTGGCGTAGGGGGGATCCTTGTCCCATATCATCTCTGGCATATTGATCAATGAGCTTGCGAATAGCTAAACAATGATGTGGGTTGTGGTAATCTGCAAGGCAGATTTCAATCATGATTTTACCTCTGATGAGCAGCGTTTTTGGGAACCGCGCGAACAAGATCATCTGGATCTAATTCTAAAGCAGCAAGTGTCTGTGGGTGAACATATAGATGACCAGAGCGATGTGCGGCTGGATATATACCAGCGCGAAATCCGTTTACCTTAATATTGGATATCATCCATGTTTCAGATATTTTTTCATTTTCGCGGTTGGTGCTTACAGAAAAAAGGCTGCTTTTTTTAATGGTAAAGACATTTTTTAAGGTGGACTTCAGGATAGGTCCTCCATCAAGTATGTCTACACAATCTGTGTGTGTAAAACCCTCTTTTTCCAACATTCTTTTGGCATTTTCAGTATCTTTATGTACCGTACCTATCACTTGTTTCACATCATCTTCAATAAGAAAAAAAGGAATGTTATGCGCGGCAATATGGCTTTCAAAAAATATTTCTGGATGAGTCCCGCGATATTGATCTATGCTTGAGAAGCTTCCATCGTAAAATGAACTGCTGATTTTTTCCCAAAAAAGGCTTCTACCATTATTGTCTACCCAACCTCTAAGTTCAGCATGAATGTGGTCAGCAATAGGATGTGAAAAGTTGGCAAGATACAAGAAACGAGCTTTTGAAAGTAATCCACCAAGTCCATAATTACGATATTCTTCATGAATTAGCAAAGATCCTAGTTTTATGGGGCTGACTGCTGCTGTTGAAAATCTGAGGCATTTATTAGTTTGATCTATAATATAATGTGGCGCACATGATTTCTCACGCTCAAGACCGCTAATACCAGCTATAGTATCGTTTACAGGATCATAAAGAACCATTAAACATCGATGCCAATCGGCTAACTCCTGAAAATTTTCACTGGCGCTGGATTGCGCTATTTTTTCTGCAAGAGAATTTTTGTTTTTTGGAAGGCTGGTAAGCTCAGTTTTTGATTGGCGCAAGAATAAAAAAAGCGCATCTAAGTCGTTTTCTTTCACGGGACGTATATACATAAAATATTGTAAGTTAAAAATAAATATTAAAAATCATAAAGTGCATTTGTTTGCAGTATGGTTCCTAGGGAAAAGAGCGCTTCTTGCGTTTCTTTAAGCAATAAAGGATCAGCAAGATCTTCGATATGAAGTCGATCACGATAGTATTGATTTACCCATGATCTTAATTTTTTATCAAGTTGCGCGCTAAAAAGTATCCCAGGATGTACTGTTTTTAAGGCTTCGGTAGTTAAGGGTATTCGGAGTCTCAAGCAGGCGGGTCCTCCTCCATTTCGCATGGATTGACTCAAGTCAATAGTTTTAAGTTCAGTAAAAGGACAGTGGTGGTCTAAAATTAGTTCGTTAAGATAATTCCAGACTTTAATGTTTTCACGGCACTCATTCGGTACAATTAAAATGATTTTATTATCTGCTGTAATTATTTGACTATTAAATATATAACTTTTAATGGCTTCTGCTAGAGTGATACGAATTGCTGGAACCTCAATCCAATACAAGTGCTCTTCACGAGTAGCAAAAATATCCGTGAGCTGTTGCCGTAGATTGCTTTGCCCCTGAAACGCCTGTTCATGACAAAACATAATATTTTTATGAGTAACAGAGACTACATCGTTATGAAATGCGCCCTGATCGATAGCTTCTGGATTTTGTTGAACAAAAAAACACAGGTCTGGATTTAGGCAATGTGATCTGGCAATAGCCTGGGAAGCTTCTAGAGTCTGGCGAGCAGGAAATTTTTGTGGCTGACTTGTTGACTGATTAAACGAAGAACGTCCATAAATAAAAAGAGATATTCCTGGCGCATCATTTTCAAACCATAATCGACAATGATTAGCCGCACCTTCATCTGCGAAATTAGGGTGATTTGGCAGGCTTGAATGATGTATAAAAAAATCTTCGCTAGAAAAAAACATTTTAAGAAATCTTGAAGTATCTATTGTTTCTAATGATCTATGAAATGTGCTGTTGAGGTTGGCTGGTGTAAAGTGAGTTTTTCGATCCCTGGTGTCTATTGATGATGAGACGCATGCCGCATTTGCCGCCCACATCGCAGATGATGAATAAATTGAGCTAAGTAATTCAGGTAAAGTTCGCGCGCAGTCTCCAATGATTTTAGTGTTTGATCCTGAAAATCCCAGAGCTTTGAGTAAAGAGAGTCTAGGTGCTGAGGAAGGAGGTAACACACACTGGACCAAACCTAAGTCGAACAAGTAGCGCATCTTGTCCAAACCCTGTAATGCAGCAGCCCTGGGATTGGCTATTTGATAAGCATTGTGGGTAGAGGCGAGATTTCCATGACTGAGCCCAGCATAGTGATGGCTGGGCCCTACTAATCCGTCCATGTTCATTTCGACCATGGGCATATTGACTATGTAGCCTTAGTGGCTATGCCAATTTGTGTTACGCCAGCCTTTTGACAAGTATCCATCACATGTACGAATTGCTGGAAAGGCACCACTTTGTCTGCGGCTATAGTCACCTGGGTATGCTCTACATCACCATCAGCACTAAGAAAACTCTGCAATTGATCCAGAGGCATCTCTTTACCTTTGACAATAACCTTACCGTTTTTCTCTATATTGATTACAAAATGCGGGTGCGGCAACTCTTTTGCCGTACTAGAGGTCGGTAACTGAAGTTTGAGGCCTTTGTCAGTGATCATTTGTAAAGTGATCATAATGAAAAAGACCAGCAAAAAGAGCATAACGTCGATCATTGGAATAATTTCGACGCGACCTTTTTTACTATTTCTTCGACGTGGAATCATGATTAGCTCCTGAATATTTCAAATGACTGATCAGCTTTTATTTGGGGCCCCGTCCAAGCGGTTAATCAGTAATAGCTTTATAGACTCCAGCTGCTGGATGGTTTTGTCGATAGCATTATTAAATGCATTGAAGGTGATCAAGCCAACCATGGCGATAAACAAGCCTGAGGCTGTAGCAATCAGCGCATCTGCGACACCACCAGTGACCTGTGTGGGTGCATGGCCTGGAGCTGCTAAAATTGAAAAAGCATGGAACATGCCAAGAATGGTACCAAACAACCCTAGCAAAGGAGCTAACGTAACTGTTGTGTCAAGAATCCACAAACGTTTATCCAGAAATGGTGTGGTCATAAAAATAGCTTCATCAAGGCGATTATCAAAGGCTTCGCCTCTGGCACTTCCATAATGGTGCACCAAATCCATATGTCGATAAGCTGCAGTGATAATTTGTTCTTCTGGTTGGCCTTTGGCTTCCTGCATCAACTCTTCCAATTTTTCGCTGCTCAGCTTTCCTACTTCTGAGAGTTGATGAATAATGCTTTTTCCCTTGCGTAAGGCCGAACGCATAAACCAGGCGCGATCAAAAATAACTGCCAATTCGATTAGAAACAGAATGGCAAGTACATAAAGAACTCCATCAGAGTAATTGGCGAGATGGATGATATATTGGAATGACATGGAATTAAGTTCCTCTTAATGGCAAATTCAATAAATTCACGTAATGTCTATTGGGACAGTGAAGGATAGGGTATGTGGAGGCATATGGCTGGTAAAGGCCGGAAAGGTGCTATTAGCTACTGCTGCAATAGCGGCTTTCCGCAGTAGAGGGTTTTGTGAACCTCCCACGACTTGAACATCCCTAGCTTTGCCACCGGACGGATTCAGCTTGAAACTAACGATGACAGTTCCCTTCAACCCTAATCTCTTGATTATGGCTGAAACATGTACGTTGTTTCTCACCTGTGCCCTCGCTCCAGAGCCATAAACTCCTACTCCACTATATACTGGTGCAGGGGGTGGTGGAGGTGGGGGTGTTTTAACCGGCGGTGGCGGCGTCTTCACGATCTGCTTTGGCGGAGGCGGAGGTGTTGGCGGAGTCGGCGGTTTAACAGGTAAAGGAGCCGGATGATGCACTACCGGAATCGGCAACTTTACCGGTTTTGGCGGGTGCGGCACAGGCTTCACTTTAGGCTTGGGTGGTGGAGGCGGCGGTGGAATGTGCACAATCTGTACGCTAATCACTTTAGGTGGTTTCTTGGGTTTTACCTGCTCGTGGGAGAGCAAGATGAGTCCTGCCACCAAGGCAACTTCAACA
This sequence comes from Acidithiobacillus montserratensis, assembly GCF_018853465.1. Taxonomy (GTDB): domain Bacteria; phylum Pseudomonadota; class Gammaproteobacteria; order Acidithiobacillales; family Acidithiobacillaceae; genus Acidithiobacillus; species Acidithiobacillus montserratensis. The sequence goes on along the minus strand of NZ_JABBOU010000060.1, from coordinate 13,321 downwards.
GCCAGAGCGCTGATAATGGCATATCGGAAACTTTTGGATTGTCCTTGATAGCTCCAGCGTGAAGGTTTCTCAGGAACCTGGGGGGGGGTAGCTTCACCCACTTAATCACCTCTATTGTTTTGTTTAGTATATGAAAATAATGAAAAGTCGAAATTCGTAAACTTTGTCAGCTAACCAGAATCGTCAGATTCTAACACACAGTCAAGCCTTGAAAGCAAACGAATGATGATTTTTTTTCGACTCTCTTCACCGAAGAAACGTATGATCAAGCGAGTACAGCGTTTGCCGTTGCATGGAATTGACTCCTCATGGAGCTGAATACTACTCATGGATATGCCACGATTAGAGAATACAGCAGAAATCTGGAACAAGGTTCCTGGTTGATCGCGAACGATCAATATGATCACTTGTTCCGGGAGTGGTTCATTTTCTAGACTTTCCATACTTGCATTTTCTCCTGTATGGATCGTGCGGTTTCAAGAAATAGGTATTGTTCACCATCAGACAGAGATATAGGATAAACGGCATCCCATCCCTTAGGGCTGATAATTACCGGGGCACCTATAGGGGCGGTAACGTTCATGAATTCTCTGTCCAATGATACTTGAGCTGCAATCACAGTATCTTTACCACTGAGCATGGATTTAATAAAATCAATAGTAGCATTTGCTGTTGCAATATCGGTTTTTGTGCCAGAAAATAGGGTTAGAAATGGACCTACCATAATTCGAATGTCTGGAGGGAGTTTATCAAAAAACTGAAAAGCTTCGGCTAAGTCGCCTTTTTGTGCGATTTTTATGATCTCATTACGCATTCGAAGTAAGGTCTGTGGAAAATCTATACTTTTGATGCTGCTTCGAACTGTGCGAATTGCACGCTGCGTTTCATTGTCGGAGAAACCCTGAATGGTGACGCCGCTCCATACGGGAACAATACCATCACCATGCTCACCCAGGACCATCGCATGAACGGCTTCACGTGACACATTAACAGAGCGAGCCACTTCTCGACGGAAGCGTAGGCTATCTTGATATGCACCCATTCCAACCACTCTGTGTCGGTCATAACGCTGCGAAAAAATTACAACAATCAATTCGACAGGGTTGGTGACGACTATAACCACCTCATGACCATGACCATATTTTGCTAATGCTTCGGCATAAGGAATAGCAATTTGTTGATTATATATGGCCAATTCATCTCGGCTTGGTGGTGGGGCGTCCGGATTATTATGGGCTTGAATGGTCGATCCGGCGGTCATGATGATAATATCTGCAACCACTTCTTCGGGATGTAATGCAATATCAATAATGGGACAACGCTCTGCAAAAGCATCTTTCAGATCCTGTCGAAATCCATACAATGCTTGTCCGCTGGATCCTTTTGCCCTACCTACTAATTGTAATCGATCAGTAGGCAGAAGAATTCGCTCCAATAATATGCGATTGGCTATGTGTTTACCAGTACTGCCATTGGCTCCAATGATGGAGATATCCATTAATAATTATCCCGTTAATTGAGTCCAGGTAGCAACTGGATTAATCCTTGACAAATAAAACGTATGGCGATTGCTCCAAGAATAAGCCCTGCTATTTTTGTAATAATTTCGATGCCAATCTCTCCTAAAAAGCGCGCAATATGATGGGCATTTGCCATAGCAATATATGCTGTAAATGAAGCAATTAAAACATCTATCAGTATTAATCCGTAACTCAAAGAGCTGTGTGCATTTTGACCATAAATAATCACTGTACCAATGGCGCCAGGACCTGCAAGTAGAGGGATTCCCAAGGGGGTAACCAAGCGACCACTATTATAGGATTGTGATGCGCCTTTAGCAAAAACCGTGCTGATATTGTCAGTAGTTAACATCTGTATGGACATGAGTAAAAGCAGAAGCCCGCCACTGACTTTAAATTCTGCAATACCAATATAAAAGTATGAAAGAATATCATTACCAAATAGTGTGCTTATAATCAATACTAAAACTACAACCAAAGAAATATGTTTAGCTGTCGATTTTTGTTGTTCGCTGCTTTGGTCTTTAGTAAGTACCACAAATATAGGAACAATACCAATGGGATCCATTAGCACAAACAAAGTGACTAATGTTTGTATAAAAATTTCTATATTACTGGAATTCACATCTATAACTCGAATTTTTGGGGACCAAAAATCGACCCGGATAAAAATCCGGGTCAAAAGCAATGTTAGTAGGATGCCGTATTATGAGAAGCGTCCGGAAAGACCTAACTCAATAAATCTCGGCATCCCTGGGTAAGCTTCGGCATAGGGATTTCCAACTGCCTCAAAAGCATATTCCTTGTATGCCTGATAGTAGTGCAGGTAGTAGTGGTTGTCCAAAAGATTGTCAATGTTCAAACTAACGGTCACTGACGACAAATGATCCTTGTGGATAGGCACTTTATAACTGGCCTGCAGATTGGTGAGGAAATAAGGAGCAAGCTTGACACCGGGGTTGGGAGTGGTTGCGTCTTGCAACAGAGGATTCGATTCAGTCGGCGGTAGGTCATAAGTCGTTACTTGCGGCCCGGTGTACGACTCAATCAAAGCCGCGTGGAAGTTGTGCTGATGATATCCAACGCGCAACCCCGCCAGCCAGTTGGGCACAGAAGCGAGCGGGTCTCCGGCAAATACATAACCATATTGCCCTTCAAATGGGGTCACATTGGCCGAAAAACTGTTCATGTATTGGGCATTGGTGTAGGAAACATGGCCTGATACTGTCCACTCAGGATTGATTTCATATTTTCCGGAAAATTCTAAGCCTTTCATCTGCTCTTCACCTACATTGGCATATTGCGAAAAGCCAGTAAGGTAGTTGGTGTAAAACGAAAACATCCCATGCATATTTTGCAAGAAACCATCAAAATTTAGATAGAGATGTTTCCCCACATAGCGCAGACCAGCCTCATAAGCGTTTACCGTCTCCGGCCCGGGTGCAACCGTGGTACTACCTGATGGACCGAGAATATAGTCGTCTACCGGTGCAAAACGAGCACCCTTACCATAACTGGCATAAGCAATGATCTTGTGCGTAATGTCATAGGATAAACCAAGGTAGGGTAACACCTCTTTGTCGTAGTTGGACAAAGTGTAAGCATTGGGTGGCGTGCCGTATTGATTAACAGGAACGTAATTACTGGTACTTACACCTGTTAGCGTTACGCCAGGCTCTATATGTAACTTATTATCAATCAAATTGATTTTATCAGATAAGTATCCGCTGTAGACTGTTCTTTGCTGCTTGGCATTGGTTGGCGAGAAAGGATTTCCATAGGAGTTATACCCATAAATTTGTGGCATGTCTAATGTACCATAAAAATAGTTTCCTCCTCCTGGTCCCGCAGTCTCCTGCGCTACTAGACCACCGATAGTTATATCGTTATGTGGAATGAAAATATTAATTTTAGGCGTTATACCAATTGTAGTGTCCCCACTAATGTTGATTTGTGCGGCTTCACCAGCGGGATAACTACCAAATACAGCAACAGGGTTATATGTGTGAGGAATAACACCAGGTGAAGCTGTCGTAGGTACTAAATTTCCAAATCCTGAGTATGGATTATTGAAGTTTACTTGATAGGGATAATCAGGAGAAATGTATTTGGGAGCAAGATATCCTGCCAAGTAGTTTTGCTTGTGTATAAAAAAAGCTTTTGCACCAATGACCAGATGACTATTGATATACGTGCTATCACCCAGTATTGCAGTAAGATAGCTGTTTCTCTGGAAAGTGCTGGCGTCAGACAAGGGGTAGTTGTAAAAAATACCATATTTATCCAGTTGGGCTATCGCATTAGGTGCACTGATCAAGTAACCGTGTGCCGTATTGTAGATCACCGTACCGGTTACCTTTGATAAACCGTAGTCATAAGGCTTGATAGCGGTAAAGAGAAAATCCGTATAGCGGGCGGGTGTATTCTGGATATAACCGTCTGTCTGGGTTTGGCTCAAACGGGTATAGATACGTAACCCATCCGTACCAGGAATTTTTCCGGTGCTGGCATCAAAACCATAGGTATCTGTGGAAAAGGACCCCACCTTGGTGAATATGTCCGCATAGCGTTTTTTGGGCGGGGTCTTGGTAGTGTAGGACACTGTTCCGCCAACGGTTGCAAAACCACTGCGATCGGGGGGGGCAACCCCGGGGTAGACATGAATGCCCGATATCTGGCCATTACTGATGATGGTTCCAACGTTGTTGCTGAGATAGGCTCCCTGCCCTCCTGCTAGAAGGTCGGTCATTGGAATGCCATCCAGGGTTTGAGCCAGCTGGCTCATACGGACACCACGAACCGTCAACACTGGGGTGCCAGGCCCAACATTCTGTTGGTATTCGTTCACCGAAGGTGTTTGCTTCAGAAGACTATAGATACTTTCAGCAGAGCTTGAATGCTTGATTTGGGTAGGCCCAATGACGGACATGGCTGAGGCTATGTTGCGTTCGCCAACTAATAGCCGTTCATATTTCTTTTTGATTTCCTTGAGCTTGATAACAGTATCCTGCTTGGACGGGCTGCTGACAGTGGCGTTATCTGTGGCCGCAAAGGCTGCGGTGCTCAAGGTGGGATAAAGGGCTAACATAGTTGCAACTAATATCAGTTTGCTACTTTGTGGCCTGCGCGTTACAGACTGTCTAACTTTGCTTTGAAGGTTGCTCGGGGTTGAATGCATAGTTTTTCTCCAATGAATAAGAGTTTTCTAATGTTTAACAGTGGAATGCGAAACGATGAAAATTTGCAGGCTGATAAACTTAGACTCTTGAGTATAGCAACTGTTGTGCCAATACGACAATAGCTAGGTCCTTTGTTGTAAAAACGAATGAAAATCTTTATCAAAAAATTAACATGTTTATGATAAACAATGAAAAAAATATTACGTATGTGTATTTGTTAAGGAAGTTTCTCTGTTTTCGAGCTATACCTAATGAGAGTGACTGTATGATTTTCTGTCTCTTTTGGTGCATACCAAGTTGCTGATGCTTTTAATTGGTGCATCAGTATTTTATCGAGTGAGCTAGTCATCAAAAAATAAGATATCAATTGCCGAGAAATATTCCCAACCAACTGAAATATTATAACTATATGATATGTAAGCCTTTTGATAGCTGGTGGTATCGTTAAGTGGAAAGACCTAAATATCTACTAAGTCTATATATGTTATTGGTATTAAAAATAACATACTACCATGATAATTAAAGATAATACTATTTTGTGCACTTTGGGCCGAGTTTGTGAAAGACCGAAAAAGACGCACTATAGTGGTGCGATAATTAAAATTCGGGCAGAATGCTGTCATTGAGTAGGCTGAAATAGCAAGCGGGATTCTTTGTATTTTTTTATTATGGCCCCCAACACCTTTTCTAACCATTTGAAAGAAAAAAGTTAGTTGGGTTTTGTTTGAGTGCTGATAAGCATGCAACCGCCATTGCAGGTATGAAGTTTGCTTTATGCTTCGTCTGGCACAGAAGTTTCATGGAGAGTAGTCAATTGTTCATTATTAAGAGTTTCTATAAATATTACATTATTTTTTATGGGTATATGGTTTTCGCAGATCTTGTCCATAAGAATACACTTCTGTTGTTAGAAGAGAGTGCCTCTTCGTGAAGAGAATCAAAGTTGAACAGTTGGTACTGTTTTTGATCTTCTTCATCGTGGCGATTGACTGCTATGCAAGTGTTCCGGCAAAGATTCAGAATGGTGGTACTATTGTTACTGTTCCAGGAGTGGGATTGGCTCCCCCTGCTGCGATGAATGGTTTTAATCCCTTCCTCACATCTTCTGCCTATGATTCCGAGGCAGAGGGCTTGATGTACCAGTCTCTGTTTTGGGTGAATCGTGATTTCAAGATCAACTTCAAGTTGAGCGTTGCCAAAAAGGTTGTAGTGGGTCCGAAGCACCGAAGCTTTACCGTATATCTGCACAGGCATTGGAAATGGTCTGATGGTGTAACGGTTACTACGGCGGATATATCATATACCTATAAAATGCTCATGAAACTTGGTCCATTGTATCCAGGATGGGACAGTGGTGGTTTTCCAAATGATATTGAATCCTTCAAGGTGTTGGGTCCTTTTTCCTTTAGGGTGATTACCAAGAAATCGGTGAATCCCCGTTGGTTTGAATTGTCGGGATTGTCCTATTTCAATCCTTATCCAGCACATAGCTGGGAGCATTATTCGGTTAAGCAGATGAACGATAATATGACCAATCCACAATTTTACTCTGTCGTGGATGGCCCTTTTCGTTTACAAAGTTTTCATCCTGGAAGATATGCCAGTTTCGTTCCTAACAAAGCCTATAGTGGACCTGATAAGGCACATATTAGTCGTTTGATTTTCCAGTTTCTGAACTCTAATGCCAGTGTATTTTTTGCATTGAAAAGTAATGCGGTACAATTGGGTAATTTGCCGGCCTCATTGTATCCAGCACGTAAACAGTTAACGAATGACCATTTAACGATTGTTGGTCCGATATGGGGATTTAACTATCTGGGATTCAACTTTTTGAACCCAAAAATTGCATTTACTAATAATCTATTGGTTCGTCAGGCTATGATGCATGCCGTTAATCAAGATTTGATGATTGATGTGATGAATTACGGTTATGGTTCGCGTGCTTACGGTCTGATTCCCGGCAATCCACCCATTTATTTGTCTCCTGAGGCTAAGTCCCTGCTTAAACACGGCGCCTACAACCCGGAACTGGCTGACAATCTGTTAGACGAAGCAGGCTGGCATCGTGGTCCTGATGGTATTCGTGAAAAAAATGGTCAAAAAATGGCTTTCACCATGTATATGCCACCCTCCATGGTTCGAGGACCTACATTATTGGCAACCATGTTTGCTAAAGTGGGCATTCAGGTACGACTCAGAGAAATGCCTTTTAATGAAGTCTATGCGCAAATGATCGATCCTCATAATAAAAAATGGCAAGCTGTCTATCTGGCTTGGTCACAATCCGGTTTTCCCACGGGTGGGTCTATTTTCAAATGTGGTGGGGTTCAGAACAGTTATCATTATTGTAACCATAAAATGGATTCACTTATGGCTAAAATTCGGGTAACTCCAGGATTGAGTGCCCTCTATAAGTTTCAAAACTATTTTACCGAGCAGCAGCCTGTTATCGTTCTTCCTAACATGAAAATTTTTGTGATGGCTGCTAAAAATATTCATGGTGTTAGTCGCGCCATAACCCCTTCTGGTGGTTTTAATCCTCAATATCTATGGGTGAGTCATGATAAATAATAGTTTTTTGCTCATTCTGAATAACTCTCAGGAGTAATTTCTGATGCTGCGACGCATGATTTTCAATCGCTTGCGGACCTCTGCATTGTCCCTCATTCTGCTGGTGACGATCGTATTTTTTCTGATTCACGCGACTCCCGGTGGTCCGGCTTACAGTATTCTCGGAATGCATGCCACACCGGAAGCGGTCGCGGCCTTGAATAAAGAAATGGGTCTCGATCATCCCCTCTGGCAGCAGTATGCCATCTGGTGGGAGCACCTTTTCGAGGGGAATTTGGGGTATTCATTCACCCAGCATGCGCCTGTGGCCTCCCTGATGGGATCTTATCTAGCCAATTCCATCATTCTTTATGTGCTGGCGACGGTGATTGCGATTTTCTTTTCCGTCTTGATTGGCATGTTTCAGGGCTACTGGGCAGAACGTACGCCGGGTGTGCTGATAGGCGCCGGTCAGATCATTGTCTATTCCATTCCCACGTTTTTTATTGGCGTCATGCTGATTCTGTTTTTCGCTATTTATGTGAGTTGGTTCCCACCTGGTGGTATTGGCGGCGATCAGAGTGCCGGGGGAGCGCTCAACATTGGCAGTTATTTTCACCATATGGTCCTGCCGGCTATCACGATTGCCTTGCCATTGACGGCTGGATTATCCCGTTATTTCGGGCATCAGGCCCGGAGTGAATATCGCTTGGACTATGTGCGCACGGCACGGGCCAGGGGCGTGCCGCCCCTGCGCATCGCTGTGAATCATGTGCTCCGCAACGCCATCCGACCTCTGGTTACGGTGATCGGTATGATGATTCCCGGCATTTTTGTCGGTGGGATTTTGACGGAGAGTGTGTTCAATTACCCCGGTCTGGGCTGGCTGTTATGGCGTTCGGCGCTGGAACAGGATTATCCCACCCTATCCGCCATCGTGCTGCTCATCGGCGTGCTGACGATTCTCGGCAATCTGGCAGCAGATCTTACCAACAGTATTCTCGATGTACGGGTGCGTTATGAGTAGTAGTCCAACTGATATGAATGTGAATAACAGCCTGGTCGCACGTCCCATACCGGGCATGTTTACGCGAATTTGGACGGACTCCTTGCGTCATTGGGTGGGGCAGTACAGTCATCCCATGACCTGGACCGGTCTGGGCTTGTTTGTTTTTTTGCTCTTGTTTTCCTGGGTGGGTCCGTTACTTTACCCGGTGAGCCCGTTGGCCATTCATGCCAATCACTTATTGTTGGCCCCTTCCTGGCAATATCCCTTTGGCACCGATAATCTGGGGAGGAACATGCTCGCCCGGATGATGGACGGAGGCAAAGCGACGCTCGAAGTCGGTTTGCTGGGTGCTGTGATTGCCATGTTTTTGGGAATTTTGTATGGCATGGTCGCTGCCATGAGTCCACGCTGGCTGGATAAGGTATTGATGCGTCTGCTGGATGCATTACTGGCCCTGCCGGGCATTGTCTTGATGATTTTTTTCGCGGCGATTATTCCGCTCAACACCTTGAGCCTCATCTTGGTCCTGGGTTGTTTGTCCTGGCCGGGGCTGGCCCGCATTGTGCGCAATGAGGCGCTGGCTTATAAAGAAAGAGACTATGTGCTGGCCGCCCGGCAGTTCGGGGCGAGTACCTTATATATCGCCCGCGTGCATCTGCTGCGCTCCATGTTGCCGATTCTGATTGTGAATGCCACCTTTATGGTCGCGGATCTGATCTTGGCGCTTTCCGGGTTGTCCTTTCTAGGGCTGGGGATACAGCCCCCCCACGCATCCTGGGGTGGCTTGCTCAATGATGGACTGCAACTGGTGATTATTGGCCCCTGGTGGCTCATTGTCTTTCCTGGGGTGGCTATTTTCCTGGCGATTGTCGCCATGAATGTGCTGGGTCAAGGACTGCTGGCACGATTGGAGGGCCGTTAACATGACAGACAAAGCGCTCCATCGTTCACATATCCCGTTGCGGGAAACGGACATGCGCAGTGACCGAATAGTGCATCATCACGAAGAGCGATCCTATTCAAGCGCAACGACAGGCTTGCAGGTGCGAAATCTGAGCGTGACGTTCGGGCGCGGGCGTAAAGCTTTTCAGGTGATTGAAGACCTCAGTTTTGATATAGCTGCGGGTGAAACCCTGGGATTGGTGGGGGAGTCAGGCTCTGGCAAATCCATGACGGCTGCGGCACTGATGGGTTTGTTACCGTGGGGTGGGCGCGTAAGTAGTGGTTCCGTCCGTTTGGGTGAGACAGAAATGACCCGCTTATCCAACGCTGCCTTGCGGACGGCCCGTGGTCGAGAAATCGGGATGATTTTTCAGAATCCTTTATCTTCACTCAACCCGAGCCTCACGATTGTCCAGCAGATTGCCGAACCTTATCGCTTGTATTGTGGTGCGTCGGTATCGGCTGCTCGTGATCACGCGCTGAAATTACTCAAAGAAGTCGGTGTTCCTGATGCCGAAAAACGACTGGATGATTATCCTCATCAGTTTTCCGGAGGAATGCGGCAACGCGTGATGATTGCCATGGCCCTGGCCTGTAATCCGCGTTTGCTCATTGCCGATGAACCCACCACCGCTCTGGACGTAATCAATCAGGCCCAGATTTTGCGTTTGATCCAGCGCATACAGAAAGAGCAGGGAATGGCCGTCATTTTTATCACCCATGATCTTTCACTGGTGGCGGAGTATGCGCAGAAGGTGATGGTGCTTTATGCAGGGAAAACGGTTGAACAGGGTTCGGCGGAGGAATTTTTTCAGGCGCCCCGCCATCCTTACAGTCAGGCCCTATTGAATGCCATTCCCCGGCTCATAAGTGCGGGTAAGCGACTCACGGATATCGATGGACTACCGCCCCGTCCCCAGGAGTTTCCCCGGGGTTGTCGATTTGCGGAGCGCTGTCCGGCCATGACCCCCGAATGTTTGACGGTGTATCCAGAACGAACGGGCACGGATGCCCACCATTTTTTCTGTGTCCATCCAGTGGGAGGTGCGGCATGAGCCACTGGCTGGAAGTCAAAAATCTGGATGTGCGCTTTCAGCTGGGAGAGGGGGGAATCCTCCGACAGAGCCAAGGCACCATTCATGCTTTAAGTGATATTCACTTTGGCTTGGAGCAGGGGCAAACTGTCGGGCTGATTGGGGAATCGGGATCCGGGAAGAGTACACTGGGGCGAGCGATTCTGCACTTGGTGCGTCCCAGTGCCGGGGAGGTGTGCCTCAATGGTACAAACTTGACCACACTCAGTGAAAAAAAGATGCGGCCTTACCGTCAGCAGATGCAGATGGTTTTTCAGGATCCCTTTGATTCCATGAATGCGCGCATGACGGTAGGGCAGATCATCATGGAACCCTTGTTGCTGCAAAGGCTGGGCAACAGTAGTACCCGACGGCAGAAGGCGGAAGCGCTCCTGGAAAGGATGGGTTTGGACCGACGGGCGATGAATCGCTATCCAGGGCAATATTCGGGTGGGCAGCGCCAGCGTATTGCCATCGCCCGAGCGTTGAGCACGGAACCACAGCTGCTGGTCTTGGATGAGCCGACCTCCGGGCTGGATGTTTCGATGCAGGCCCGTATTTTGAATCTTTTACAAGATTTGCAGAAAGAAATGGGGCTCAGTTATGTGTTTATCAGCCACGATCTGGGGGCCGTGTCCTACCTGGCACAAAGCATTATCGTCCTGTACCTGGGGCGCATCGTCGAAGTGGCCCCGACAGCTACCCTCATTGCCAATCCGGCACATCCCTATACCGCTTCTTTGATGGATGCTTTACCGCTGATGGTGCGACAAAATACGGCCACCCATCTGCCCATGCCCGTGGGTGAGCCGCCTTCACCCGTCAATCCACCATCAGGTTGTGCCTTTCATACCCGCTGTCCCAAGGCCGAGGCCCGCTGCAGTAGTGAGAGACCATCGCTTCAATCCTTGAGCACGGGCCATCAGGTCGCCTGCCATTTTCCTTTGCTGGTAAGGCAGTAAAATATGGAGTGCGTTCATGTCGGATCATAGCGTTTCGAGGGCGGAAAGTTTACGAGCGAGTGCATATCGCGCTGCGGACTTGCTGAGGTCATGTGCTTATTGGTCGGTTTTGGTAGAAGATCGCTCGCAATTGAGCGTCTCACTCCGGCGGGGTGTCGCTACTGCTCCTGAGCGTGAAACACTAAAAGCTGCGCTGATAACCTTGGGTACAAAAGATAATGTGAGTTATGCGTCAACCACTGATCTTACCGACGAGGGTTTGCGTAGAGCTATCACCAGTGCAAAAAAGCGTGCAGAGCAGCTCGCAAACTATCGTCTCATGGATACAGCAAATTGGCCTCAATCCCATAGCAAAGGACAATGGCAATCCCCAGGGGGAGAAATCATGTCTTTGCAAGAGCGTTTTGACTATATGCAATGGCTGGATGCCGCGCTGATGATAGATGAGCGTATCAAAGATCGTCACATTGTCTTAACGAGTATGGATAGACAGCGTTTTTTACTTCACAGCGCAGGAGCCGAACAGGCCCAAGAAACGCATTTGTGTTTGCCTTTTATGGAAGTCACCGCGAGCGACGGCCATGAAGTTCAGTCTCGTAGTTATGGTCCCTATGTGCAGGGTGCATTGAATATCGAAACTCTGAAGGCATTAACATTCACTCCAGAGACGGCAACCTTGCTCGCCGGTGAAGCACTGGAGCTGTTGTCGGCATCGGAATGCCCAACCGGTGTCATGGATATCCTCCTATCACCAGCACAAATGACCCTGCAAATCCATGAAAGTATAGGTCATCCATTAGAGTTGGACCGGATTCTGGGGGACGAAAGAAATTACGCAGGATGGAGTTTCGTCCAGCTCGCAGACTTCGGTAAGCTTCAATATGGTAGCCCTTTGCTCAATGTTTTGTTCGATCCTGGAGAAAAAACGGAGCTTGCCGGGTATGCTTATGATGATGAAGGTACTCCGGCCACAGCTAACTATCTAATTAAGGATGGTATTTTGCAGCGTCCACTGGGTGGAGCGCGATCTTCCGCGCGAGCGGGTATGGAAGCTGTAGCCTGTGCCCGCGTCTGTGACCCTCTGCGGCAACCCATCGATCGCATGGCCAATATTAATTTAGAGCCGGGCCGGAGTAGTTTTCAGGATATGCTGTCCCAGATCGAAAAGGGAATCTGGATGGATGTCAATAGGTCTTGGTCTATCGATCAGCGTCGCGATAAGTTTCAATTTGGTTGTGAATGGGGACGTCTTATTGAAAATGGAGTTGTCGGCCGCTGGGTTAAAAATCCCAACTATCGAGGGCGCACTTTGAATTTTTGGAATTCCTTGGCGGCTGTGGGAGACCGCAGCACCTATCGTGTTTCAGGAACGCCTTATTGTGGGAAAGGTGAGCCTAATCAGGTCATCACTGTGGGCCATGCCGCTCCGATTTGCTTATTTCGTGATATTGAGACCTTTGGTGGTGATATATGATTGCTAGCTTGCATGCCTACATTCAAGCATTACCGGGCTGGCTCGACCAGATTGTGGTCGGCAAAGAACGTCTCTTTGCCAAAGTTTATGGGGAAGAAACGCAATATGCACGATTGACACAGTCGCGGGTGAATCAAAGCGGGGGCATATTCCAGCAACAAATAACCTTGATTCTTTCGAACGGTCTGTCATTAGTCAGTATGTCCATTGAAGGGGAGCTGCCTGCTTTTTCACAACTTAATAGATTCGTTCAGTCACTACGGGAAGATTTAAAGTTTACCCCTCAAGATCCGTGGTTAAATTTAAATGAAACTCCTGAGCAAAAAGAAACGGGTAATGCTCAAGTCTCCCAGAATTTTGACTCATTAGTGAAAAAGCTCTGTGAATCAGCAGGTAATGATGATCTGGTTGGCTTGGTGTTGAGCGGTCCACAGATAATGGCTGTCTGCAGTAGTTTGGGTCATTGTCTAGTCCATCGTGGCGGTGGGGTGAGTGTTGATCTAAGCTTTTTTGATGCGGATTATAATGCCGTAAAGCGAGTCCGCAGAAACCCTAATTTGAACGATATTCCCGGGATGATGACCGGGATGTCACAGGATTTAAAAGTGTTGC
>NZ_JABBOU010000006.1 GCF_018853465.1 Acidithiobacillus montserratensis | reverse complement strand
GCCCGCCACTGTTCACCCAGCGGCGGGGCTGATCGAAACCATAAAACTGCGCCGCCCACATCTGATGCTGACCCACGTCCGAGGTGACAATGGCCTCTCCGGCAGTGAGTTCATAGAGCTTCTGCACCACAAACTGGGGCTTGATGATCAGCTCATCCTGCTGGTAATGCAGGCAGTCACGCTTGCGCCATTCTTCAATTTGCCCCCACCAGGCCTGCATGGCATGACGGTCATTGAGTGAATCCAGTTCTCCCAGGACCTGGTTCATTTCCGTCAACACCTGCTGCAAATCGCCGACAATAGGCACATCCACCCGGACATTTTTGGAAATGGAAGAAGGATCCACATCCACATGGACAATTTTGGCATGGGGAGCGAACTTGGCGAGATTCCCGGTAACCCGGTCATCAAAGCGTGCCCCAAGCGCCACCAGCACATCACAATGCTGCACCGCCATATTGGCTTCATAGGTTCCATGCATACCCAACATGCCCACAAACTGGGGATCCGTCGCCGGATAGGCGCCCAGGCCCATGAGGGTATGGGTAATCGGCACATTCAGGGCGCGAACCAGCTTGCGCAATTCTGCAGACGCGTTTCCCAGAATCACCCCCCCGCCCGTATAAAACATGGGCCGCTGGGCGCTGGCAATCAGCTGTATGGCCTTGCGCACCTGTCCCGGATGGCCTTTGACCGTCGGCTTATAGGACCGCAGGGAAATCTTGTCAGGATAATGATAGGCACACTGATGGGCGGTCACATCCTTGGGAATATCCACCAGCACCGGGCCGGGCCGGCCGGTTGCCGCCAGATAAAAGGCGGCTTTCAGGGTGCTGGCCAGATCCTTGACATCCTTGACCAGAAAATTGTGCTTGGTGCAGGGACGGGTAATGCCCACCGTATCCACTTCCTGAAAGGCATCATTCCCAATCAGGGCGACAGGCACCTGCCCGCTGATCACCACCAGGGGTACGGAATCCATATAGGCCGTGGCAATACCGGTGACAGCGTTGGTCGCCCCTGGGCCACTGGTCACCAGAGCCACACCGACCTTGCCGGTCACCCGGGAGTAAGCATCGGCGGCGTGCACCGCCGCCTGCTCATGCCGGACCAGAATGTGCTGCACCGCTTCCTGCTTGTCCAACGCATCATATATGTAAAGTACCGCACCACCGGGATAACCAAATACAAATTCCACACCTTCGTCACGCAGGGCATGCACCACAATTTCGGCACCGCTCAGGGTGTCAGATTGCGATTGCGCGTCCAGGCGCTCAGGGGTGCTGGTCGGGGAAGTCATCGTCATACTCCTCAGGGAATAAAGTATCAGCGCAAAAAACTAGACAGTTTTCCAGGACAGGTCAAATAAAAAAGCCTTGGCGTACTTGGTCCGGCATCTATAGCCAGCCATCAGGAATGTTGATGCAACGTTTCGAGATAATGGCGGGCCTTGCTGACCAGATTGTCGGGCAGGCCGCGCTTGGCGGCGATCACCAGCCCCAGAGAGCGCCCGGGCACACCAATTTCCAGTTCGTAAGTCGGTTCCAGACGCTCATGATCAAAGCGCATGGACGCATTGCGCAGGGATCCGTGCTGATCCGCAAAAGATTTGAGAGGAGTAAGATGGGTGGTCACCATACCCCGCACCCCGCGCTCCGCCAGGTGATCGAGCACCGCCATGGCCAGAGCCGCACCTTCTTCCGGATCAGTCCCGGTACCCAATTCATCCAACAGGATCAGGGTATGGTCATCGGCATCGGCAAGGAGCCGTTTGAGCACTTCCACATGTCCGGAATAGGTGGAAAGCTCAAAGGCCACACTTTGCGGGTCACCCATGTCCACAAAAATCCGGGTGAAATTCCCGACAACCGCCCTTCCGCCGACCGGAATGTGCAGCCCGCAGTGGGCCATCACCGTCAACAGCCCGACGGTTTTCAGGGAAACACTCTTGCCGCCGGTATTGGGCCCGGTCACCACCAGAATCGGGCAATCCGCATTGATCTGCACCGACAAGGGCTTAGGTTGAGGGCCACGCTTTTCGGCGTAAGCAAGAATCAGTTGCGGATGATAGGCTTCTTCCAGCGTCAAAACGGGCGCATCCACCATTTCAGCCGCCTTGGCGTTTAGATGAATGGATAACTGCGCTCCGGCAATGGCCAGATCCAGCCAGGTTAGTGACTCCACCAGATGTTGCAAGCCGACCAGACGGTCCCGCCCTTCATCACTCAGCGCGCGCAGAATCGCCTGATTTTCCTGCTCGATACTGCCCGCAATTTTCTCCAGCCGGTTATTGCTCGCCACCAGCTCCATGGGCTCAACCAGATAGCCGTGACCACCGGGTCCGGTTCCCCGGCGCACGCCGCGAATCTGATCGGTAGCGCCATCGGGCAGATGAACACAGGCGCGCTGACCAGACCAATGCAGCTTGGCTCCCGGCGCTGACAGGTGGGACTGCATGGTCTTTTGAATCTGCTCACGCTCGGCTTTCAGCTCCGCATGTAATTGCCGGAGCTGGGCGTTACCGTCTTCGCGCACACTGCCATTGGGCATCAATACCGCGTCGATTTTGGGCAGGAGGTCGGCAGCCGCATCCAGACGCGCCGCCCCGGTGGGCAAAAGTCCGGGGCGCTTTTCAACAAAAGGCCGTAACTCCTTGCCCACGCGCAACACCAGGGCCAGATTACGAAATGCCGTGCCTGCCAAAGCCGCCCCCGGACTGGACACCTGGCGGATGGCAGCACGCACATCGGGCAATTCCGGCAGCACCGGACCCTCCCCGGATTCCAGACCCAGGCGTGCAGCACTAATCGCATCCTGCAACTGCCGGGCAACGCCCACTGTGGGTGCTGGCCCCAGATTACGGGCGGCATCGGCACCAAAGGGCGTTGCGCACAATTTTTCCAGTAATCGGCGAATGCCCTCAAATTCCAGGGGTTTCAGGTCTGCTTCCATGGGTTCTCCTCGGCTTGGAATTTATACAGAGTACAAAAGGCTAACGCGTCATGGCAATGCGCTCAGCTTTGCGGCAGCTCCCGCCACCAGCGTTTACGCCCTTCGGGAACAATAAAGTCACCGAGATCATCAGGTGCCATGCGCGATAAAATCCAGCCCGGAGGCACCAGCTTGCCACTACTGCCACAAGATGCACCCAAATTGTTGGGATCATAAATTTTGATCAACTGGGGATTATCAAAATCATCCACATACACGATCCCCAGATATTTTTCGCGATGGTCCTGATGCAGGAGAGCACTGATAGCCTCCAGGCGCTGGCGAAAAAGTGCGGCTTTGAGGGGCGCATGTGGGTAATCCACACCCACGAAATACACATACCAACCATCATCCGCATGAGCACTGAGGGTTTCCACGAAAGTATCCCAACGCGACCACTCCTTGATTCCCCAAAGCATTCCCCGATACCGCTCCGCAAAACCGGACATTTACTTTTCTCCTGTCACGTTCTTGTCACGCCCTGAAAACTGAGCAAAATCTGCCTGCTGAGAGGGCGAGTACGATGCTCAAACAAAAACACACCCTGCCAGACACCCAGGGCGGCACGCCCTTCCCTGACCGGTATCACCAGACTATTCTGGGTCAGGACACAGCGCAAATGCGCGGACATATCGTCAGGCCCTTCATTGCGGTGGCGGAAATGCGAGTCATCATCGGGCACCAGACGGGCAAAATAGTCAAGAATATCGTGCTGCACATCCGGATCGGCATTTTCCTGAAGGATCAGGCTCGCCGAAGTATGGGGCAAAAACAGATTGACCAGCCCTTCCCGGGCTCCGACCGCCTGCAACCAGGCTTGCAGAGCTTCGGTCAGCTCATGCAAGCTTCGCCCGCCCGCAGTGATTTTCCATTCGGTACTGAGATGCTTCATGTTTCCTCGCTTGGGCGGGCACGCCGCGCCCGAAAAAAATCGCGCAGCAGCTTCGCCGACTCCTCGGCCAGCAGCCCGGCTTCCACCTGAATCCGATGATTGAAACGCGGATCATCAAACAGCTGATAAAGACTTTCTACCGCGCCGGCCTTGGGATCCGCTGCCCCGTACACCACCCGGTCCACCCGGGCATGGAGCATGGCCCCGGCACACATGATACAAGGCTCCAGGGTCACATAGAGCGTGGACCCCGTCAGGCGGTAATTCTCTATCTGCAGGCCAGCAGCGCGCAACACCCGCATTTCGGCGTGAGCGCTGGGATCATGCGTTGCAATGGGGGCGTTATGCGCCCCTGCCAGATATTCTCCGGCAGAGTTCACCAGCACCGCACCAACCGGCACCTCCCCCGCTGCCACCGCTTGCACCGCCATATCCAGAGCCAGACGCATCCAGCGGGTATCGACTAATTGCTGTTCAGCACTCATCCTGTTCTCAACGATTGGCCTCAAAATATGCGGGTTACAGCGCTCAGTATCACTTTTTACTGCTGCACGCCTTGACAGAATGCGGAATGCTGCTAATTTCCACCGCAAGTTGCAAAAATGATACTGGTCCTGCAGATAATTCATCATCCTGTTTGCAAGGCAAATATTATAACATTGGTCAGACCATAAAATAAGGAAATCGACGTGCTACGCATACCAAGTTCTCCTTTGCTGGGCCTGGACATCAGTGCAGATGCCATAAAACTCGTATCTCTCGCCCAAAGTCGCGGGAAAATCCGGGTCGAGCATGCTGATTCCGAAACCCTGCCGCCGGGTGCCGTCAGTGATCGGGATATTGTGGATAGCGAAACGGTTTCCCGGGCCCTGCGCAACATTCTTGAACGTTCACGTATTCGTAGCAAAGCCGTGGCTACAGCCCTTCCCGCCAACTCCGCCATCGTCAAGGTGATTTCCCTACCCGCCGACCTCGATGAAGTGGGTATTGAAGACCAGATTCGTTATGAAGGCAGCCAATATATTCCTTACAGTATTGATGCCGTGAACTTTGATTTTTCCGTGTTGGGTCCGGACGACAGCCGCAAGGGTTATAATCACGTCCTGCTGGTGGCCAGCAAAAAGGAAGATGTCGAAGACCGGGCGGCGGTCATCGAAGAAGCCGGCCTCAAGCCGCAGATCGTGGACGTCAAACCCTTTGCCTTATGGCTCTTGTATGAACATCTGTCCGGCAGTAAAGCCCAGGACAAGAGCCTGAGTGGCAAGGGAATCGTGCTGGTCGAAATCGGCAGCATCACCACCAACATTTACGTCTTCCAGGACGGACATCCGGTGTACTCCAGGGAACATAATTTTGGACTGGGACGCCTTCTGGAAGAAATTCAGCGCCGCTACAACCTCGACAGCAATGATGCCCAGCGCATGGAACGCTTCGGCGGCCTGCCACCCGAATATGAAAAAGATGTGCTGCAGCCTTTTGCCCGTAATATGGCCCAGGAGCTATTCCGTTCCCTGGACTTTTTTCAGGCCAGCATGCCCGATGTCCCGACGGCCACCGTACATCTTTTTGGTGTTGGTGCCAAAATTCCGCAACTGGCCGATCAATTAAGGCAACTGGTGAGTTATCCCGTTTTTGTGCCCGACCCCTTTACCGGCATGGAATTATCCCCGCAAATCAGTCGGCGTTTCATGGATGCTGACCGTTCGTCCCTGGCGGTTGCCTGTGGCTTGGCTCTGCGGAGGATTTCGGCATGATTCGCATCAATTTACTGCCCTATCGCGAAGCCCGCCGCGCCCAACGGAGTCAGGTACTGGGTGCCGTCCTCATAGGCATCCTGCTTCTTGCTGCTGCTTTCTACTACGGGATTTACAGCATTTTCAGCGCCCGCGTGGACACAGAGCAAGCGAAAGTCGATTATCTGCAGGGCGTCACCAATCAACTGAATACCCAGATTGCCTCGATTGCCGACCTGCGCAAAAAACGCGACGAACTACTGGCCCGGGAAGGCATCATTACCGATCTTCAGGCCAAGCGGGATATGGTCGTTCAGGTATTTAACGCCCTCGCTGCAGAAACACCGGACGGCGTTTTCCTGACTCATCTCCAGCAATCCGGCGATGCCCTGACGGTGAATGGTTATAGCGAAGACAATGATCAGGTGGCGGCCTTCATGCGCAATATCCAGTCCTCCAAAATATTTACCGATCCCCAGTTGAACATCATCAGCAAGTCCAAACTGGGCAGTGAGGACGTCGGTCAATTCACCTTGCAAATGACCATCCGCAAACCCACTGCCGCCGATAAAAGTGCCCAGACCTCGGGCAAACAGGAGGTCCAGCCGTGACTTTCGACGAATTACGCAATCTCCAGGTGGATGATATCCTCCGCTGGCCCCTGAAAACCAAGCTGATCGCCATTGTGATCATTATTGTGATTCTCGGCATTATCGTCTGGTTTGAATTCATTTCTCCCGAAAATGACAAGTACGACGC
The DNA here is from genome assembly GCF_018853465.1 of Acidithiobacillus montserratensis. Taxonomy (GTDB): domain Bacteria; phylum Pseudomonadota; class Gammaproteobacteria; order Acidithiobacillales; family Acidithiobacillaceae; genus Acidithiobacillus; species Acidithiobacillus montserratensis. The sequence continues at coordinate 48,220 of NZ_JABBOU010000006.1, read as the reverse complement.
CCTGCAAACCCAGGAAGAAAGCCTGAAAATCCAGATTCGGCAGAAACAGCTGCTGGCGGCATCTCTACCGGCCTATCAGGCGCAAATCAAGGAAATGAACGTCCGCTTTCAGAAGTTTCTGGAACAGCTTCCCAATCGGACCCAAATCCCTTCCCTGCTGGATGATGTCACCCTGGCGGGACGAAGTCGCGGTCTGGATTTTGAACTGTTTCAGCCTACGGGTGAAATCAACAAAAATTTCTATGCGGAAATTCCGGTAAAACTCAAGGTCGTGGGCACCTACAACGATATCGGCCGCTTCGCCGCTGCTGTGGCTGCCATGCCGCGAATTGTCACCATCAGCGGCATTGACATCTCCCGGGTTCCCGACGCCGGTAGCATTCCGGCAGCCAAAGCACTGGCAGCACAGCAACTGGTCATGCAATGTACGGCCACCACCTATCGCTACCTGGATAGCGATGACAAGACCGGCGCAGCCCAGGACGGGAGCAAGCCATGAAAACGAGCATAGTGAGTTTCTGTAAAACGAACGCAGTCCGCAGCAGCAGTGTTTGGCGTAAAATCCGCAGTGTTCTGGCCATCAGCGCCAGTCTTGCGGTACTGGCAGGATGTTCCAATAGTGATGATTTAAGCCATCTACGCGCTTTCGTCGCCAATGGACCCAAAACCAACGACCATATTACGCCCCTGCCCAAAACTCCGGCCTATCAGCCCACGGTTTACAACAATCTGGCCAATCGTGACCCCTTTACCAGTTTTTCCGAGATTCTGTTGCGCAAGGAAGCTGCGGCAGAAAGCAATAGCGGCCCCCGTCCGGCGTCCCATGGTCCGGTGCAACCGCTGGAAAAATATGCGCTCTCCAGCATGAACGTGACCGGTATCATGCGCACGGCCAACGGCCAGTTATGGGCGGTCATTCAGACTCCCGACAACAAGGTTTATCGAGCCACCATCGGTAGTTACATCGGTACCCATGACGGGCGCATTACCGGCATCGATGACACGTTGACCAAACAATCCGTCACCATCGAGCAGTACCTCCCCAATGCTTTTGGGGGCTACAAGAAAGAGCAAACCATTTTGCACATGCAGAGCGGTAACTGAACATGACGAGCCTGAACCCGAAGAACATAGAGGAATGCAAAAAGATGCGCACAAATGCCCGCCTTCAACTCCGCAGCCGTCCCCTACTGCCCTGTCTGCGGCCAGCGACCAGCGCCATTCTGGCCGCTGCGCTGTGTCTAAGCTCCGGCGCAGCCTGGGCCGAAAGCCTGATCAGCAGCATCACCCCCAGTTCAGACCAGCATGGTACGGCTTTCATCATTCATAGTGATTCCCGTCCTGCTTACGACGTGAATACTTTTAACGGCGGCTATCGGGTGCAAATTGATTTTAACGATGCCCGCTTTCTTCCCTCGGTAGGCACGGTCCTGCCCAGCGGAGCGGTAGAAAATCTGCTGACCGAAAATCAGGGACATAATGCCCGCTTGGATTTACTTCTCAAATCGCCCCAGGCGGTCATGATGGAACCCACGATAGGGGGCTATCGTCTGGCACTGATCGATAGCAAAGTACCTGTAGCCGCAACCCCGGTGGCTGCCACACCCGCAGCAGTCAGCAGTACTGCCGAACCGGCTGCCGTTGCTCCGGTCGTGACCTATGGCACTACCGTCAATGGCCTGAATTTCAAACGTGGCAAACAGGGCGGCGGCATTCTCGATTTATCCATTGCCGGCCCGCAACCGGAAATGAATGTGACCCGGCAAGATGGGCGCCTGGTGGTGGAGCTCAAAAATACCACCCTGCCTGCCAGTTACACCCATCGTTTCGGGGTGACCCAGTTTGGCACTCCGGTGCAATACGTGGACAGTTATCCCCTCGGACGCAATACCCGCCTGGTTTTCGCCATCCATGGTCCCTATGAATATTCGGCTTACCAGCTCGGCCAGCATACCCTGATCGATGTCCATCCCAAAACCGAAACCGCCGCGCAAAACCCCAATGCCGGCGCGCGTCTGAGCATGGATTTTCAGAATATCAGCGTACGTGATGCCTTGCAGGTCATCGCCGACTTTACCCACCAGAATATTGTGGTTTCCAACAATGTCACGGGCAGCCTGTCCATCCGCCTGAAAAATGAACCCTGGGAGCAGGCTTTCAAGGTCATCCTCGAATCCCAGGGGCTGGCGGTCAAACATATCGGCAACATCCTCTGGGTGGCCCCGGCCAATCAAATCACCAGCCAGGAAGAGTCCGAACTCAAGGCGGAAGCCAGCAAGCGCAAGCTGGAGCCCCTGGAAACCCAGCTTATTCAGATCAAGTATGCCAAGGCTTCCAGCATTGCGGCATTGCTGCAGGGTTTTGACCATAATCAGCCCGGCGAGCCGAACGACCAGATGAGTGCCTATCAGCAGCAATCCCTGGCCAATGCTCTGGGGCTGCCCAAATCCAGCATCATCGGCAACTCCCTGTTGGGACCACGCGGTAGCGTTGCCGTCGTCAACCGCACCAACAGCCTGCTGGTCCGGGATACCCCCCGGGATATCGACAACATCAAAAAACTGATCGCCAAAATCGACAAGCCGGTACCACAGGTGCTGATCGAGGCGCGCATTGTCCAGATTACCACCAGCGCCGCCCATTCTCTGGGCGTCAATTGGGGGGGAACCTATACTTCCAATGGTGCGGGCGGCGTAGTCAACCTTTCCGGTACCGGTGCCACTGGCACCACGGAAACTCAGGGTGGTTCCTATCCCATCTCCGGCAGCAGCGGTGGCAGTTCTACCACAGGCACGGGTTTCACCGTCCCCGCTCTGGCCAACCTCGCCGCCTCCAATGCGGGCACGGCACTGGCCAGCGCCACTCCCGCCTCGCTGGGTTTTGCGCTGGGTACGGCAGCGGGCAACCGGATTCTCAACCTGCAACTCCAGGCCCTGCAGGTGGACAACCGGGCCAAAATCATTTCCAGTCCGAAAGTGCTGACCGAAGACAATGAAAAAGCGGTCATCTCTCAGGGTCAGGAAATTCCCTATCAGCAATCCACCAGCAGCGGTGCCACCTCGGTATCCTTCAAGAAAGCCGAGTTGAGCCTGGATGTAACTCCGCATATTTCCCCCAATGGCAAAATCACCCTGGATGTAACGGCGCAAAATAATCAGCCCAATTATGCAGATGCCCTGCCATCCGGCATTCCCATCCAGACTCAGGAAGTCAAAACCAAGCTCTTGGTCAACGATGGTCAGACCGTGGTCATCGGCGGTATCTACACCGATACCACCAACCACAACCAGACCGGTATTCCGCTCTTGAAGGATATCCCGCTGCTGGGCTGGCTGTTCAAAAGCAACGTCGATAGTGTTGCCAAGACCGAATTGCTGGTATTCATCACGCCTAAAGTCATCGGTGGCGATGCCCAGGATGATCTGGCCGGCGCGAGTAGCGACAGCAATCTCGGGCAATGACGGGAACGGTGGTCCTCATCGGGCCCATGGGCTCGGGCAAATCGACCATCGGGCGGCTTCTGGCCGCCCGTTTACATATTCCCTATGTGGATAGTGACCAGCTCATCGTCAGTCATACCGGGGTGGATATTCCCACCATTTTTGAAATCGAAGGCGAGGCCGGCTTTCGCGAACGCGAAGCCAAAGTCATCGCCGATCTGGTAGAACAGGGAAATCCCATGGTACTGGCCACCGGTGGCGGAGCGGTGCTCGATCCGCGCAATCGCAGTCATCTGCGCCAGATGGGGCGGGTCATTTATCTGGATATCAGTGTGGCAGAGCAATTGAAAAGAGTCCGCCACGACCGTAACCGTCCTCTGCTGCAAAATACTGACCTGGAAACCCGTCTGGAGCAGCTTGCCCGGCAAAGAAACCACATTTATCAGCAAACAGCGCACTGGCGGGTGAGTGGTGACGGCTTGCGTTCCGACCAGGTACTGCGGCGGATTCTAAGGCATTTACAGGCCTATCCTGCTTAAAAAGGGGCTGTCTCCTTATTGCCACTCTTGCCTGTCAGCCTCAGAAAATCAACAATGGCAGGGTAAATCCGACCTCAAGAGCCTAGAACATATGCAAAGTCTTCGTGTAGAACTTGGTCAGCGCAGTTATTCCATCCACATGGGTAGCGGCATTCTCGGCGACTCCAGCCTCATCGCCCCGGTCTTGGGCAAGGGGCCAGTGGCTATCATTACCGATACGAATGTGGGTCCGCTCTACCTGAAGACTCTGCAAAACACCCTGAAATACCTGCACAAGGATGCTCTGGTCGTCACCCTGCCCGCTGGCGAAGAGAGCAAAACTCTTGACCATGTTCAGACCATCACTGGTGAACTGCTCAAAGCCGGATACGGACGCGACTGCACCCTCTGCGCCCTGGGCGGTGGTGTGGTCGGTGATATCACCGGTTTTGCCGCCGCTGTTTATCAACGGGGAGTGGCCTGCATCCAGTTTCCCACTACCCTGCTGGCCATGGTGGATTCTTCCGTCGGCGGCAAAACCGGAGTCAATCATCCCCTGGGCAAAAACATGATCGGCGCCTTTTATCAACCCCGCTGCGTCATTGCTGATACCGACACCCTCGACAGCCTGCCGGAACGGGAATTCCGCTCAGGACTCGCCGAAGTCATCAAGTATGGCCTGATCAATGACCTGAGTTTTTTCTCCTGGCTGGAAGATCATCTGGATTCCGTCCTCGCCCGGGACAATGAAGCCCTGGAAATAATCATCAAGACCTCCTGCAAGGATAAGGCGGATGTTGTCGCCCGGGATGAACTGGAAGGGGGGCTGCGCGCCATTCTCAATTTTGGTCATACCTTTGGTCATGCCATTGAAGCGGCCAGCGGCTATGGTCATTATCTGCATGGCGAGGCTGTCGCCATCGGCATGGTCATGGCCGCCGATTTGTCCCGGCGTCTGGACCTGCTCCGGGAAAGTGAACAAAACCGGATCTACAAACTCATCAAGGCGGCAGGTCTTCCTACCCTTGCTCCCCGGCTGGAGATTTCCACCTACATGGACTTCATGAAAGTGGATAAAAAGGCCGAAGCCGGGCAAATCCGCTTTATTCTGCTCAACAGTATTGGTAGCGCCCTGATTACCGGCGATGTGCCTCCCGCCGCCATCACCCAGACCCTACAGGCTTTTATGGAGCGCAGCGCATGAATGAAATCAACAAGGCCACCGCAGAATTACAGGCAGAAATGGCCCAACGCATGGCCATCAACCCCGAAGGAACCCGCCGTATCGGTAATTTCGGCTTCATCGAACTGGAGGAGAGCTGGGGCGATGAAGCCACCATCATCAATACCGCCCGCATCAGCACCACCAACCAGCGCCTCAAAAGTGGGCAGGACTTCAGCGAGCGCGATCGTCAGCTGCTCTATCAATTGCTCCGCGACCAGCATGGCACCCCCTTTGAAACCATCTATTTCCGCTTTCGCTTTATCGCTCCCATTTTTGTGTTGCGCCAGTGGGTCAAGCATCGGGTTTCCAGCTGGAATGAGTTTTCCATGCGTTACCGTAAACCCATCTCTGTCGCCTACATTCCTGATGCTGCTGCCAGGACTGTGGATGGTTACGCCGTGCTTGACGAGGCGGCGCTGGCGGAATATGAAGCCCTCATGAGCCAACTGTTCCAGTGGTACGAAACCCAGTACAGCGCCGCCTGTGCGCGCATTGATCAGGCCCGGGAATCGGGCGAACTGGCCCCCAAAGAAGGGGGGCGTGATCCCTACCGGGGCCGGGCCCGGGAACTCCTGCGCAATGTCATGCCGGTGGCCGCCTACTCCGACGTGTACTGGACCATCAACTTCCGCAGCCTCATGAACTTTTTCAAGCTGCGCCGCAAAAAAGACGCCCAGTATGAAATTCGCGAATATGCGGACGCGGCCTATGCCCTGTTTGCCGCCCGCCTGCCACTTCTGGCGGAGACTATGCAGCGGGTCATCGACGAGTCAGCGGGCGAATCGGCCATACAGGAGCAGGAGCATAACGGCCTTGGCGGATAATTTCCCCTTCCCAGACAGACTGGCGCCTTACGCAGCCCATGCCGGGAGCAGTTCCGGTCGCAAGTATCCGGAAGACCCGCCGGAAAGCCGCAGCCCTTTCCAGCGGGACCGTGACCGGGTGATTCACTCCAGCGCCTTTCGTCGTCTGGAATACAAAACCCAGGTATTCGTCAATCATGAGGGCGACTTGTATCGCACCCGCCTCACCCACACCCTGGAGGTTGCCCAGGTGGGTCGCGCCATCGCCCGGCAATTGGGTCTGGATGAAGACCTGGTGGAAGCCATCGCCCTGGCCCATGATCTGGGCCACACTCCCTTCGGTCATGCCGGTCAGGATGCCCTGCAGGAATGCATGCATGATCTCGGCGGCTTCGAGCATAATATCCAGTCCCTGCGCATTGTGGATCGTCTCGAAGTCCGTTACGGCGATTTTCCCGGCCTGAATCTCAGTTTTGAAACCCGGGAAGGCATCCTCAAACATTGCGCTAAAAGCAAAGCCGCCGACCTGGGAGATGTGGGCGAACGCTTCCTGAACGGCACCCAGCCCAGTCTGGAAGCGCAAATCACCAACCTCGCTGATGAAATAGCCTATAATAATCATGATATTGACGATGGTTTGCGCGCCGGACTGCTCGACTTGCAGGAACTCTGCAGCAATCCTCTGTACGGGGACATTTATGGCGAAGTGCAGTCCCGGTATCCCGATGCCAGCGCGACCATTTTGCGTCATGAAACTGGCCGCCGCCTGATCAATCTGCTGATTCATGATCTGGTGGCGGAAACCCGTCGGCGCATCGCGAACGGCAAAATCACCAGCATTGCCGCCGTTCGCGCCAGCCCCCGGCCACTGGCCGCCCACAGCCCGGAAATCGCGGCGCAAATCAAGGCATTGAAAAGCTATCTGTTTCAGCGCATGTACCGGCATCCCCGGGTGCATCGTCAGGCGGAAAAAGCCAAGCGCCTGGTGCGCCGCCTATTCCATACCCTGTGCGAAGACCCCCGCCTGCTGCCTCTGAAATATCAGGCGCGCATTCAAAACAGCGATCCGCAGGAAAAAAGCCGGGCGCGCATTGTCGCGGATTATATTGCCGGCATGACCGACCGTTTTGCCATCGCCGAATATGACCGCCTGTTTGATCCCCACGGGGAAGCCTGAGGCCGGACGCAAAATTTCAAAACTCGCCCTCTTGGACCTCGTCCATAAGCCCGCTATAATGTCTAGCCCTGCTTTGCAGTTCGGCGACAGGGTGACGGAACAGACCAGGTGACCACATGACGCAAAGCTTATACTCCTCCGACTTTGAAAGAGATTCCTGCGGCTTCGGGCTGATTGCCCAGATGGATAATCAGGCCAGCCATGCCATTGTCGCCACAGCCATTGCCTCTCTGGCACGACTGACCCATCGCGGTGCGGTCGCGGCGGATGGTAAAAGCGGGGACGGCTGCGGCTTGCTGGTACAAATGCCCCGGACTTTCTTCCAGAGCATAGCAGCGGAGATGGGCGTTGAACTGCCCGCGCATTTCGGACTTGGTCAGTTTTTTCTACCCCAGGATGCCACGCTGGCCGCGAACATCCGCGCGACTCTCGACCATGAAGCCCGGGATCTCGGCCTGAGCAGTCTGGGCTGGCGGGAGGTTCCTACTGACGCCTCCGCCTGCGGCGAAGAAGCTCTGGGCAGTCTGCCCGCCGTCTGGCAGGTGTTTATCGGCTTGCCCGCAGAGCAGGACGTGGACACCCATGAACGCCTGCTCTATCGCCTGCGCCGCCGGGTGGAAAAGCAGTTTGTCGCCGACAAGGACTTTTTCGCTATCACCTGCTCATCCCAGGTCATCGGCTACAAGGGTCTGGTGCTGCCGGAAAATCTGCCGGTGTTTTATCCCGACCTGTGCGATACCCGCTTTACTTCGGCACTGGTCACCTATCATCAGCGGTTTTCCACCAACACCTGGCCGGAATGGCGCCTGTGCCAGCCTTTCCGGATGCTTGCCCATAATGGCGAACTCAACACGGTACAGGGCAACCGGCTCTGGGCCAAGGCCCGGGAAGCGCAATTGCAGAGCGATCTTCTGCCCATGGCTGAAGTCCTCCCCGCTGTCGGCGGTGGTAGCGATTCCTTCAGCCTCGACAACATGCTGGAACTGCTGGTACAGGGTGGCATGGATTTTTTCAAGGCCATCCGTCTGCTCGTTCCCCCGGCCTGGCATAATGTTCCGCACATGGAACCCGCCCTGCGCGCTTTTTATGAATATCACTCCATGCGCATGGAAGCCTGGGACGGTCCCGCCGGACTGGTACTGAATACCGGACGCATTGCTGCCTGTGCCCTGGATCGGAATGGCCTGCGCCCGGCACGTTACGTCATCACCAAAGACCGTATCATCAATATTGCCTCGGAAGTGGGCGTATTCGACTACCAGCATCAGGACATTGAAGTGCAGGGCCGGGTCGGCCCCGGTCAACTGGTGGCCGTGGACATGGCGACCGGCCGTTTCCTGGACTCTGAGAGTATTGACACCGAAATCATGAACAGCCACCCCTACCGGGCCTGGCTGGATGAATTTGCCGAGCACCTGCACCGTGATGACCAGGACCTGACCCCTGCCCTGCCGGTTGCCGACTTGTTGACCAGTGAAAAAGCCTTTGGAGTCAGCTTTGAGGAAGAGGACCAGGTTATCCGGGTACTGGCAGAGGGTGCCCAGGAGGCCGTGGGTTCCATGGGTGATGATACCCCCATGGCGGTGCTGTCCACCCAAAGACGCCATATTGCCGATTATTTCCGCCAGCAGTTTGCCCAAGTCACCAACCCCCCCATTGACCCTCTGCGTGAAGCCTTGGTGATGTCTTTGAATACGGTGATTGGCAGCGAGAGCAATCTGTTTGCAGAACGTCCCGAATATGCCCGCCGCATCGAAATTCACTCACCAATCCTGTCGGATGCCACTTTTGCGGCCCTGACCAGCCGCACAGAACCGGCCTTTCGCAGCCAGAGCTTCGATCTCTGCTATTCCGCCGCCGATAGCAATCTGGGCGGCGCCATTGAAGCTCTCTGCGAAGAAATCATTACCGCCGTGCGCCATGGCGCGGTCATCCTGGTGCTGTCGGACCATGCCCTGGAGCGGGATCGTCTTTACATTCCGGCGCTCATGGCCGTGGGCGCGGTGCATCATGCCCTCATTGACGCCGGGTTGCGGACCCGGGCCAACATTGTGGTGGCTACCGCCCATGCCCGCGACCCGCATCAATTTGCCACCCTGATCGGTTATGGGGCAACCGCCGTTTATCCGTACCTCAGCTATGCCATTGTCCGCAGTCTGCTGGAACGCCACGCCTTCAGCCAGCCTCTGACCGAAAACAAAGCGCTGGAAAATTACCGCAAAGGCATCGACAAGGGACTCTATAAAATCCTCTCGAAAATGGGTATATCCACCCTTGCCTCTTACCGCAGTACCCAGCTTTTTGAAGCTCTGGGACTGGATGATCTGGTGGTGGAGCGCTGCTTCAAGGGGACCGTCAGCCGCATTGGTGGCGCCAGCTTTGAGCTCCTGGAGGACGATATCCGCCAGCAGGTGCGCGACGCCTTCATTCCCAGAAAAACCCTGCCCGTCGGTGGTTTGCTCAAATATGTGAATGGCGGCGAATATCACGCCTATCACCCCGATGTCGTCCAGAGCCTGCAAACAGCGGTAAAATCCGGGCGTTATACGGATTATCAGGTATTTGCCGGACTGGTCAACGAACGTCCGGTGACCAATTTGCGCGATCTGCTGCAGCTCAAAAAATCGGCGCAACCTATTCCCCTCAGCGAAGTGGAGCCCGTCGAATCTATCACCCCGCGCTTTGATACGGCCGCCATGTCTCTGGGTGCGCTTTCACCCGAAGCCCACGAAGCCCTGGCCATTGCCATGAACAGCATCGGCGGTCGCTCCAATTCCGGTGAAGGAGGGGAGGATCCGGCCCGCTATCACAACAACAAGGTCAGCAAGATCAAGCAGATAGCTTCTGGCCGCTTTGGTGTGACGCCGGAGTATGCGGTCAATGCCGAAGAGTTGCAGATCAAGGTCGCCCAGGGCGCCAAACCCGGTGAAGGTGGCCAGCTACCCGGACATAAAGTCAGCGGCATCATTGCCCGCCTGCGCTATGCCAAGGAAGGCGTGGCGCTGATCAGCCCCCCGCCCCACCACGACATTTACTCCATCGAAGATTTGGCCCAGCTTATTTTTGACCTGAAGCAGATCAATCCCCGGGCCTATGTCTCGGTGAAGCTGGTGTCGGAAGCCGGTGTCGGAACCATTGCTGCCGGCGTTGCCAAGGCCTATGCCGACCGCATCACCATTGCCGGTTATGATGGTGGTACCGGCGCCAGCCCTCTGACCTCGGTCAAATATGCCGGATCGCCCTGGGAATTGGGACTCGCCGAAACCCAGGTCACCCTGCGCCGCAATCAGTTACGCCACCGAGTACGTCTGCAGGCCGACGGCGGCTTCAAAACCGGCCTGGACGTCATCAAGGGCGCTCTGCTGGGGGCCGAGAGCTTTGGCTTTGGTACCGCGCCGATGATTGCCCTGGGTTGCAAATATCTGCGTATCTGCCATCTCAACAATTGTGCCACCGGTATTGCCACCCAGGATGAAACTCTGCGCAAGCATTTTACCGGTCTTCCGGAAATGGCCATCAACTACTTCCGCTTTGTGGCTGAAGAAGCGCGGCAGATCATGGCCGAGCTGGGTATCCGGCGTTTTGATGAACTCATTGGCGCCAGCCAGCTCCTGGAAGTCGGTGGAGCCCAGACAGAAAAGCAGGAGCGCCTCAACCTGCTGCCCCTGCTCGCCAATGCCCAGCTGGAAAATGCCGATGTCAATTATCACACCCAGGACCGCAACCCGCCCTTTGACAAAGGCGAACTGGCCGAACAGATGGTCACGGATGCCCGGCCGGCTCTCGAAGAGCAGATACCTACGCGCCTGCATTACCCCATTCGCAACGTCAACCGTTCCATCGGTGCGCGTCTGGCGGGGGAAATTGCCCAACGCTATGGCAATAACGGACTGCGCGACGATGCCATTCATGTCGAATTGACCGGAACCGCTGGCCAATCTTTTGGTGCCTTCTGCGTGCAGGGCATGACCCTGCAACTGCACGGCGATGCCAATGACTATGTGGGCAAGGCCATGAATGGGGGTACTCTGGTCATTGCCCCGCCCGCTGGCACCCATTATGCCAGTCAGGATTCCGCCATCATGGGCAACACCTGCCTCTATGGTGCGACGGGAGGCCGCTTGTTTGCTGCCGGACGGGCCGGAGAACGTTTTGCAGTGCGCAACTCCGGTGCCGTCGCGGTGATTGAAGGTGCGGGAGATCATGCCTGCGAGTATATGACCGGTGGTCAGGTCATCATTCTCGGTTCCGTGGGCGTCAACTTCGGTGCAGGCATGACCGGCGGTCTGGCTTTTGTGCGCGATCAGGCCCGGCAGTTTGCTGATCAGGTCAATGGCGAACTGGTCAACTGCCATCGTATCGAAACCGAATCCATGCGCGGTTATGCCGCCCTGCTGCGCCGTCATGTGGAAACCCATGTGACGCAAACCGGCAGCACTTACGCGGCCAGCCTGCTGAAAGACTGGTCCCATTTCATTCGTGATGTCTGGCTCGTCGTGCCCAAGGCGGCGAAGCTCGATGTTCTGCTGGAAGAAGCCAGCTGATTCTCTGCGCCCAACCGAGGAACCATTATGAGCCATTTTGCCTTCATCGAAGACCCCCGGCAGGATCCGAAAAAGCTGGACGTGGAAGAACGTCGCGAGGTCTTCAAGGAAATCTACAAAAGCTTTGACCTGGACAGCGCCAAACTGCAGGCCGACCGTTGCCTGCATTGCGGCAATCCCTATTGTGAATGGAAGTGCCCGGTACACAATTACATTCCCAACTGGCTGCAGCTCATTGTCGAAAACCGCATTGAAGAAGCCGCTGAACTTTCGCACCAGACCAACACCCTGCCGGAAATCTGCGGGCGCATCTGCCCCCAGGACCGACTCTGCGAAGGCGCCTGTACTCTCAATGACGGCTATGGCGCTGTGACCATCGGCAACCTCGAGAAATTCATCAGCGAGGAAGCCCTGGCGCGAGGCTGGCGTCCCGAAATCGGCCCGATCAGTCCCAATGGCAAAAAAGTGGCCGTGGTGGGTGCCGGACCTGCGGGTCTCGGCTGCGCCGACATCCTCAACCGCGCGGGCACTGAAGTGACGGTGTTTGATCGCTATCCAGCGGTGGGCGGGCTGCTCACCTTCGGGATTCCACCTTTCAAACTCGAAAAGGAAGTCATCGCCCGCCGCGCTGATCTGCTTCAGGAAATGGGTATCCAGTTTCAACTGGGTACGGAAATCGGTAAAGACATTTCTCTCGGGCAACTGCTCAATGACTATGATGCAGTATTCCTCGGAATGGGCACCTACACCGCCAAAACCGGGCACCTCCCCGGCGAACAGTTGCCCGGCGTCATCAAGGCGTTGTCCTACCTGATTGCCAATACCCGGCATCTGATGCAGCTGCCGGACCCGACCCTGCCCTATCTCAACCTTTCCGGTAAAAAAGTTGTAGTACTGGGGGGCGGCGATACCGCTATGGACTGTGTACGTACCGCCATCCGCCAGGGAGCGAGCAGTGTTATCTGCGCCTATCGGCGTGATGAGGAAAACATGCCCGGCTCCCGTCGGGAAGTGGCGAACGCCCGGGAGGAAGGGGTGAAGTTCCTCTTCAATCGCCAACCAGTGGAAATCATCGGGGATGAACAAGGTAGTGTGCAGGCGGTGCGCATGGTGGAAACCCGGTTGGGCGAACCCGATGCCAAAGGACGCCGCCATCCTGAACTGGTGCCCGGCTCCGAACAGGTCCTCGACGCCGATGTGGTCATCATTGCCTTTGGTTTCGACCCCTCCCCGGCTCCCTGGTTTGGTGAACATGGGATAGAAATCGACGAGCGCGGCCGGATTCGCACCAATGCCCGGTTTCAGACCAGCAATCCGCAGATTTTTGCGGGGGGCGACATGCGACGCGGTTCGGATCTGGTAGTAACTGCCGTAGATGAGGGCAGAAAGGCGGCCGAAGGGATTCTCGACCACCTGGGCGTTTAAGGCGTGACTAAAGTCCTTCACAATGACCGTTTCCTGCGCGCCTGCCTGCAGCAGGAAGTGGATCAGGTACCGGTCTGGCTCATGCGTCAGGCCGGGCGTTATCTGCCCGAATATCGCGCCGCCCGCGCCCGGGCCGGTGACTTTCTGACCCTCTGCACCACGCCGGAACTGGCCAGCGAAGTCACCCTGCAACCCATCGACCGTTTTCCCCTGGATGCGGCCATTCTCTTCTCGGATATCCTCACTATTCCTTATGTGATGGGGCTGGGCTTAAGTTTTCAGGAAGGCGAAGGCCCTGTTTTTGCGAATCCTCTGCGCTCGGCGGCCGATATTGCCCGCCTCAGCCAGCCTGACCCGGAAACGGAACTCCGTTTTGTCATGGATGCCCTGCGCCTGATCCGTCGTGAGCTTGACGGACGGGTACCCCTCATCGGTTTTGCCGGCAGCCCCTGGACACTGGCCTGCTACATGATAGAAGGGCGTGGCAGTCGGGATTTCATCCATATCAAGGGACTGCTATACAGCGACCCGGCGACCCTGCATCGCTTGCTGGCTCACCTTGCCGATGCAGTCACCGCCTATCTGAATGCCCAGATTGCTGCCGGTGCCCAGGCGGTGATGCTCTTTGACACCTGGGGCGGCAGCCTCAGCACTCCTGCCTACCGGGAATTTTCACTGGCCTATATGACCCGGATTATTGCCGGACTCCACCGGCAGGCCGAGGGTCGGACCGTTCCCGTCATCCTCTTCACCAAGGGCGGCGGTAACTGGCTGGAAGCCATGGCCGACAGTGGTGCTGATGTGCTGGGTCTCGACTGGAGTACGGAACTAGGTTTAGCCCGCCAGCGTCTGGGGCAGAAGGTCGCCCTGCAAGGCAATATGGATCCTATTGCGCTCTATGGCAGCAGCTCCGGAGTGCGCCAGGAAGCCCTGCGGATTCTGGAAAGTCACGGACCCGGAGCCGGGCACATTTTCAATCTGGGGCATGGTATTACTCCGCAAACCCCTATCGAAAATGTCACCACCCTGATTGACACGGTTCACGAATGGAGTCAAGCAAAACCAACGGGTTGAGGCTGCGTGATCTTGCCTTGTCCTGGCGGGGTGGCATGAGTGTTTTTTGCTCCAACGTTCCTTGCCTGTTGTTCTAAGGTTCATCCCGCTGTCAGGCGAAAACTCGCCCTACGGGCTCAAACAGTTCGCCTGCCGGGCGCGGGATTTCACCAAGAACAACAACGGCGCGGACCAAAGTCGCGGCAAAAAACTCATGCCACCCGCCAGGGCCAGGATGCGCGGTTCAGGCTCCGTGGCCGCGCCGCCAGGCGGCCCAGGCATCACGGAAAGGATGGCGACGGGAACGGTGGTTCGGCAGATAGGTGACGGAAGCGCCCTGCTCCATGCGCTGCAAGGCATCACTGATGGCCTGACGGGCATTTTGAGCCAACTGCCGACGTCCCAGCTCAGGTGGAAGGGCCGCCAGAAACTCCACACGCAGGGTCAAGGGAGCCGCCGCCGCCAGCCACCAGAGATGCCCAAACAGGCTGTCGTCGCCAATAAAAGGGCATAAAACATCGGGTTGTCCCGGGCGCAGCACATCCTCATAGCGCAGTGCCACCGGAATGGTCTCGGCCCGGGCAACAGCCGCCGTTTCAAAAGGCGCGGCGTAAAATTCACCCACCGCTTTACCATCGCTGGTGGTCCCCTCTGGAAACAGCACCACACTGGTACCCGCCACAATAATGTCGCTGGCCTGGCGCATGGTCCGTTGACTGGCGCGGGCGTCACTGCGATCAATGAACAGAGTCCCTAACCACTCGCCCATGATCCCGAAAAAAGGCCAGTTGCGCATTTCCTTTTTGGCCACGAAACGGCCGGGAATCAAGGTCGCCAGGGCAAGAATGTCGAGATAGGAGACATGATTGGCTGCCACCATAACCGGCTGCTCCGGGATTTTACCGTCCACCCGCAAGCGGATACCCAAAACCCGCAGGGCGCGGCGACTCCACCAGGCAAAAGCCCGATAACTCATGGCATCAGGCTGCGCCTTGCGGGCACAGGTCCACAGCGCCAGCGGATAGGCCAGCAGCAGATAAAAAACCAGCAAAGGAAGACGCCAGAAGCGGCGCATAGCATTGGGGCGCAAGCGTCGCAAACGCCGCCCCGGATAGTGAATCAGCACCGGTGCGGGCGTTTGTTTACGCCATCTCATTTTCTCGGACCCACCGGTTCCAGAAAGCGCTGCTGATAACGGGGGGTAATGAGGCTCGATTCACACCAGACAAAAAAGTCGGAACAGTGGAATTGAGGATCCCAGAAAGGCTCTCCCCCCACCCGGACTCCCGCCCGCAAATAACCCTTCAGCAGGGAGGGCAGAGAGGCAGGCGCGACTTGCGCCTGCACATCAAAGCCCGGCACTGCCCGCAGCGGAAACACCCGCTGCTCTTGGGGGGTCAGATATTGCTGCAGCTGCTGATAGAGAGCACCCAGCGCCGGGCCATCGGTACTGTGGACGCTGGCGCAACCCATCAGGTAATCGATCTGCCACATGGACATGGCCTCGGCCAATCCCGACCAGAGCAAAGCTATCACCGCTCCCTGGCGATAGTCGGGATGCACGCAGGAGCGACCCAATTCCATGATACGGGCATTCAGAGCGAGCAGGCGGGACAGGTCAAATTCGGTTTCGGCATAATAACGGCCCACCGAGGGGACTTTTTCGGGGAGAAACAGGCGATAAGTCCCGACTACCTCCTGGCGGTTCTCATCTTCGACAATCAGATGTTCGCAGAAGGGATCATACTCATCCTGGTCCATACCAGGGCCGCCGCTGAGTTGGGCGCCATATTCGGCACTGAATACTTCATAACGCAAACGCTGCGCCGCCTCCACTTCGTCCTGATGACGGGCCAGATAAAGTCGCAGGGAACGATCTTTTTTCTTGGTCAAGTGATCAGTACTGCCGTGAGATTGAGTGCTTAACATGCAGGACTCTCCGTGCAAAAACGATAGCAAACCTTCCTTATTATGACTCACAAATGTGACAATAGTGCGGCAGTTTTATGAACTTTTTATGACAGTGCTCATCCGCAAAGCCCTGCCTCATCCATAACCACTGCTCCAGTTCAGCCAATACACGCATTTTATAGGATGATTCAAAGTTTACCAGCCCCAGAGCCCAAAAAACCACCGCAGCGAAAAAACTATCGATAAAATCATGTTGCAAGTCTTGCACCTTATGCGCGCAATGGCTACTGTATGAGGTTGTTCCAGCATCAGTTGCCGAGAGGTGAAAGTTTTACCATGTCTGCCGCACCCGAGGAAGTCGATGACAGCCCTTATTGCTGCTGTTCGGCTGCCACATTTATGGAAATTCTGGAGCGCCAACGCGCTGAGCCCCTTCCTTTCATGGAATTGTTGATGGTCCATGCGGGATGCGGCGGTGGCTGCGGGAGCTGCATCGATGAGCTTGAGGCTTACCTCCGTCAGCACGACGCTTACATCGAAGATTAGCGTTGTTCTGTGACTTTCAGCCACCCTGGTGGGCCTGGGGCGGCCACATGCAAACCATCTGGGCGCCCTTTTTCGCACACTCTGGAAAGGTATCTTTCCGTCGCGAGCTTTGGACCACCCCCGATCAGGACCAGATTGCCGTTGACTGGATTGATGCGCCGTCAGAAGCACCTGTGGTCATTCTGTTTCATGGCCTGGGTAGCAGCTCCCGGGGGCATTACGCCCTGGCGTTGGCGGTGGCCCTGCAGCAACGGGGCTGGGCGGGTTGTTTCATCAATTTCCGGGGCTGTGGCGGCATCGATAACCGCCTCCCCCGCAGTTATCATGCCGGCGATAGTACGGAAATCGCCTGGATGCTGGAAAAGGTAGCCGGACTCCTGCCCGGCCGCCAGCGCTACGGCGTGGGGGTCTCCCTGGGCGGCAACGCCCTGCTGAAATATCTGGGTGAACAGGGTAGCACCGCCGAACAGGTCCTGAGTAAAGCAGCGGGTGTTTGCGCGCCCGTTGACCTGGTTGCTACGGCGGAATTTTTGCAACAGGGATCCATTCGTTTTTACAATCGTTACTTTCTGATCAACATGAAAAAAACGGCTCGCCGATTTCAGCAGCGTCACCCGGAAATGGCCGACTGGACCCGGGTTTTTTCGGCCAGAAACCTATATGATTTTGATGAATATTTCACCGCTCCCGTGCATGGCTTCGCCGGCGCGCAGGCGTTCTGGGAAAAAGGTTCGTCAGCGCCGCTGTTACGCCACATCCAGGTGCCTACCTTGCTCCTGCACAGCGAGGATGACCCGATTGTCCCCATCGCCAGTGTGCGTGCGGCGGTTTTAAGTCCGTCCATTATGCCTTGCGTCACCGAGCATGGTGGCCATGTGGGCTTTATGACCGGGCCTTTTCCCGGTTATCTGGACTGGATACCGAATACACTGCTGAATTATTTTGAGGGGAGGAACAGCGCATGAGCGAACATTTGCAGCCACGCTTGCGGGTTTTACTGGCGGAAGCCATCGCCATGGGTCCCGGTAAAGCCGAATTGCTCCGTCACATTCGCGAAACCGGTTCCATTTCGGCGGCAGCCCGCTGCATGCAGATGAGCTATAGGCGCGCCTGGTTATTGGTGGACACCATGAATCACAGCTTCCTCAGCCCCGTGGTCAGCACGGCCACGGGTGGCAGCCATGGTGGTGGAGCTCACCTGACGGAAATAGGGGAAGAAGTACTGTGCCGCTATGAAGCCATGGAAGCCAAAGCCAATGCCGCCCTGGCCCCGGACATCGCCGAATTTCGCCAACTCATGCAACTTCAGCCCCGGGAGCTCTCCAAATCGTGAAAAACCTGCTTCGGGAAGTGCTGTGCAGCCGGGTGTATGATGTCGCTCGGGAAACCCCGCTGGAAACCGCCCCCAAACTGAGCGCGCGCCTGCAGCGGGAAATCCTGTTCAAGCGCGAGGACCTGCAACCGGTATTCAGCTTCAAGTTGCGCGGGGCCTACAACAAGATTGCCCAGCTCTCCGCCGCCGAAAAAGCTGCAGGAGTGATCACCGCCAGTGCTGGCAATCATGCTCAGGGAGTCGCCTACTCCGCCCAGAAGCTTGGCATTCGCGCCGTTATCGTCATGCCCGCCACCACGCCGGAAATTAAGGTCCAGGCGGTGCGGGCCCGGGGCGCGGAGGTCATCTTGCACGGCGACAATTTTTCGGACGCGCAAAGTCACTGTTTTCAATTAGTCGAACAATCCGGCATGGTGTTCATCCCGCCCTTTGATGATCCTCTGGTGATCGCCGGTCAGGGAACCGTAGGCGCGGAAATATTGCGGCAGCGCGGTACCGGTCTGGAGGCGATATTTGTACCCGTCGGTGGCGGCGGCCTGATTGCCGGGGTGGCGGCTTATCTGAAGTCCATCGTGCCGGAAATCCGCATTATTGGCGTCGAGCCATTTGAGGCCGATGCCATGTTTCAATCCCTGGCAGCGGGAGAGCGGGTAATACTCCCCCAGGTGGGGATATTTGCCGATGGGGTGGCCGTCAAGCAGGTCGGCGAACATACTTTCGCCCTTTGTCAGCACCATGTGGATGAAATCGTCCGCGTCAGTAACGATGAAATCTGTGCCGCCATCAAGGATGTATTTGATGAAACCCGCTCCATCATGGAACCTGCCGGTGCCCTGGCGCTGGCAGGACTGAAACGCAAGGCCGCTGAAGACCCCGGTCAGGGCGGAGCTTGGGTTGCTCTCCTTACCGGCGCCAACATGAATTTTGATCGGCTGCGCTTCATTGCCGAGCGCGCTGAACTGGGCGAGGCTCGTGAAGCCTTGTTCGCCGTCACCATTCCTGAAACTCCCGGCGCCTTTCGCTACTTCTGTGCCGCCATCGGCCAGCGGGTGGTCACCGAATTCAATTATCGCCTGCACCGCCGGGAGCGCGCCCATATTTTTGTGGGGGTCGCCATTCGCGATCGGGATGACGCCGAAGCCCTCCTCCAGCATTTACGGAACACTGGACACGAAGCTCTGGACCTGAGCCAGGATGAAATGGCCAAGCTCCATATTCGCCACATGGTCGGCGGTCATGCCCGGGAAGCCCAAAACGAAAGGATCTACCGCTTTGAGTTTCCAGAAAGGCCTGGTGCTCTCATGGAATTTCTGGAAAAGTTGGGTGGGCACTGGAACATCAGCCTGTTCCACTATCGCAATAATGGCGTCGATCTGGGTCGGGTGCTGGCGGGATTTGAAGTGCCGGATAGTGATCTGCCGCAATTTGAAAGCATGCTGTCCAAGGTGGGTTATTCGCATGTTTCCGAAAGCGGCAATCCTGCCTACCGCTTTTTTCTGGACCAGGGCAGAGAAGCGATTTAAGCGGGTTCAGGATTCCCTGGGAGCAAACATCAGGCGCAGGGACTCACCAATGCCCGCAGCCATGCCGTGCCAGCGTCTGGCCAGATCGGCATCCATGTGATCCAGCATAGTCTCATGAAAGAGGGCAAGCCAGTCATCCACCAGCGGGTTGGTCACCCCCACCGGCGCGTGCTTATCCCCCAGAGCATAGCGATAATCCTTATAGGGCAGCCCACCTGAAACCGTCCACCAGTAATGCACCAGACGATCCTTGTGCAAATCCCAATCCTGCACAATGGAAAAAGGTTCCGCCAAGGTAGGATGGACCTGAATGCGGTTGTAAAAATCATCCACCACGGCGCGAATCACTGGCAGGGAGATTTTATCGCAGAGGGGCTCGAGGCGACGCTTGGGGGTGGGGGGTGGAGTTGGAGCGTTGGTTACCATGACGATCCTGAAATTTTGACGATAGAATTATATTACCATATATGGCTGTGGAAGATGCTGATGGATTTTCGCATAGAAAGCCATAGCAGATTCATCCTGCAGCAGCGCGCTTCAGGAAAGTGCTTTATGTACCATCATGAAATCGGGTCCATGCCTGCTCCACCAAGCTCATGAAATCTTTACGGAAACGCTCCGGGGCAAAGCGCAGAGCGTTGGCTCTACAAGCAGCCGGGGTGATGGCCTCTCTAACCATCTCAAAGCGCTCCACAGCAGCCATGATGGCAGAAACTGATTGTTCATAAAAAAAACAACCAGTGGCTGCAGCAGAGGTCGCTGCACCTTCCGCTGCTAATGGCACGACAGTCTCCAACGCTCCGCCCTTGCCAAAGGCAATCACCGGCGTGCCGCAGGCTTGAGCCTCTACGGGAGTAATACCAAAGTCTTCCTCGGCGGCAAATACAAAAGCATGAGCAGCTCCCATCAGTTGCGCCAAGACTTGTGCTGACTGGTATCCGAGAATTTCTATGTTAGGAGATCCGGAAGCCATTTGTGCGATTTTTTCCCGTTCAGGGCCATCGCCGATGACTTTCAGCCGCTTATCAGGCATCCGGGTAAACGCCTCCACGATAAGGCCGACCCGCTTGTAGGGCACAAGGCGCGATGCCGTGAGATAAAAATCTTCCTTATCTGGACGAAAAGCAAAGGCTTCCACATCAACCGGAGGGAATATCACTGCCGCTTGTCTCCGGTAGGTTTTCCAGATACGGCGGGCAATGAACGCAGAATTCGCAACAAATTGATCCACACCATTGGCAGTGCGCACATCCCAAATACGGATTTTGTGTAAAAGCCACTTGGCAATCCAACCTTTTAAGCCTTTTTCCAGTCCAGATTCGCGGAGATATTGATGCTGCAAATCCCAGGCGTAGCGAATCGGTGTATGGATATAACTGATATGTAACTGGTCCGGTCCGGTCAGCACTCCCTTGGCTACAGCATGGGAGCTAGACAGAATCAGGTCATAGCCGGACATATCCAACTGCTCAATAGCCAGAGGCATGAGCGGAAGGTAATGACGATAGCGCTTGTGGGCGCCAGGCAACCGCTGAATAAAGGTAGTCCGGGGTACTTTCCCCTGCAAAAATTTTTGTTCTTCATCGGGAAGAAAATCACAGACACTGAACAAGTCGGCCTGGGGAAAAATCAGCAGCATCTGTTCCAAAACGCGCTCAGCCCCCGCGTATGTGGTCAACCAATCATGAACAATGGCAACACGTCTCAAACTGTATTCCTTATTAAGCATACCCAGAGAGCTGTAAGTAGGATAAACTAGTATCGACGTTTTACAAGTACAGAGCGAGAGTTAAGGAACACGTACATTACTATAAAAATCCTTCTTCTGCACAAAGTTGAGCAAGGCAGAAGCCATGCGATTCGGCATGAGGGACAAGGCGTACCCTAAAATCCATCTATAAGATCTGTACTTGCGTAAACCAGTATGAAAGATTTTTCGCGCTTCATCACGCTGCCCATTAATCAAGCGAGATTTTGCGCTTCTAAAGGTCGCATCATCAAGCCTTTTATAAATAAGATCCTTCTTTTCCTGAAACCATCCTTCTTGAAGAATGAAATTATAAATAAACCGCTCAGAATCTGGTAGAGCAGAATCACCACGGTTGGTTTCTGAATCCTTGTGCACCCGATAACTGAGCAGGCGT
Source organism: Acidithiobacillus montserratensis (assembly GCF_018853465.1). Classification (GTDB taxonomy): domain Bacteria; phylum Pseudomonadota; class Gammaproteobacteria; order Acidithiobacillales; family Acidithiobacillaceae; genus Acidithiobacillus; species Acidithiobacillus montserratensis. The sequence goes on along the minus strand of NZ_JABBOU010000006.1, from coordinate 26,578 downwards.
TTATTGACATAGTAAATTGGTAATTCAAAATGCACATAAACACAGGCAGCCCACAAATCTGCACAAACTCCAACATCTTTGTACGCCATTGAAGAGTTGACCATTGATTTTCTATATAAACTTGCGGTTCCTATTATAATAGATCCATCAAATAAGGCACCAACTGGATTTTTCAACTCACCACCGAGAAGAACATTTCGTTTCCAATAAATCGCATGCTTATCACTTTTTTCTAAATCTCTTATGCCGTCCTCATCAACAATCCAATTATCACAAAAAGCAAGAGCAATATTTTTATATTTCTCCATAACTCCGACCATTATGGCCAGATATTCCGGATCAATAAAATCATCATCACTCAGAAAAGATACATATTTTCCACTAGCTATTGATAATGACTTCTCACAATTTTTGAGTACGCCAAGACATTCATTATTAGCATAATAAGATAATCTTTGGTCAGAAAATCCGGAGCATATTTTTTTGATTTCTACTGAATTAGAATCGTCAGCAATTATAAGCTCAAAATCTGTTCTGGTTTGTTCCAAAACAGAGCTAATAGCCTTGGCGATAAATTTAGTACGACGACACGCCAGAATAATAATAGTAGCTATCGGATTACTATTGTTATTTTTAGAATATTTTGCGTTCATATCAATTCCTATTATTGACAATTACATCACACTTCAGTTGCAGACAGACATCATAAATTTGCAAATATTTTTTCGTGATGCAGGGCCATGCGAACTCTATTGCAGATGCTCGTGCCACACGCGCCATTTCAGCCTTAATATCCGCATTCAACTGTGCATACTTTTCAAGAATGGAGGCGATAGACTTAAAATCATCCGGATTATCCAATATCCATCCGCCATTTACCGGGACCTGAAAAGCTGCACCCACTGTTTTGGCGGTAATTACGGGTACAGCGCAAGCTAAAGCTTCAGAAACAATCATGGCCCAAGGATCATAACGAGATGGGAAGACCAGCAAATCCACAGATCGCAGAAATTGTGGCACATCTTCGCGATAACCCATAAAATGCACCCTATCAGCAATCCCCATCTCCTTTGCCAATTCGGGATAAGGGCTTTGTTCGAGATAACCCAGCACAACCAGATGCCAAGATTTTGCCATGACCAATGCATGGAAAACGGTATCGAGATTTTTCCGCGAAGAACGTAAATCCCCCGCAAACAAAGCTACTGGTACTTTATCTTTTAAACCAAGGACCTGCCGTGAACTCGTTCCAGGACAATACTCCTGAATATCAACCCCGTTGGGTATGACCATAATTCTCTCTGAATCAACGCCGATCGCCATCAATTCTTCGGCAACTTTCGGCGAAACTGCAGTAACCCAACGCGCCTGTCGATAGGAGCGACGTTCTAACTTGGCGTTAAGCCAAGTAAATAGGCGATGATAAAGTCCTTTGAAACCCTTTTCCGTATTAGTTTCATTGTATGGAGAATGACGCCATGCCCCATGAACAAAATGTGCAGAGTTCACATCTGCCGGGTACCAGGTGATAAATCCGTTAGCATGTATCAAATTGTATTTATGAGCATGGCGTTTTAACCACCACCAAGTTCTCAGAGCGAATATCTGATTACGCAATAACTGACTTGGCCAACCCCTTACAGATATGAACACCCAGGTGACTCCATTCAACCCCTGCACTTCTGGAGTACACTCACTGGCGAGAAGCGTGATGGTATAACCTGCAGCATAGGCAGCCAACAGTATCTCGTAGTTAACCCGGCCTTGACCATCTCCTTTTTTTAACTTATGGGTTATCATGCATAATGTTTTCATAACAGCATGACCTTCTCATACAAGTTCAAAGTTTCATCAGTCATACGTTGAACCGTAAGCCAGTCAATATGGGTATGGGATCTTTCGGCAAATTGTGCTCGCAAGTCCTGGTCACACAGAAACTGGTAAAGATAGCTAGTCAGCGCATTGACATCTCCAGGATCAAATAATTGTCCTGCCCGCCCATCTTCCAACGCTTCTGGTATGCCATCTACTTTTGATGCAATAATGGCACATGCGTTTTCTCGTGCTTCAGGAATCACCAGAGGAAACGGATCCTTGCGGGAGGCCAACACAAATATATCCGCACTTTTCAGGTAGGACTGTGGCTGCGGCTGAAAACCTTCAAAATGAATTTGATCTCTGCGGGAGCTTTTTTTTGCCAGATCCTCAAAAACCTTCCGATCTGGACCCTCACCAACCAGATATAGATGGCCAGGAATTTCACTCGGCAGATTGGTAAATGCTTCAATCAGGTCACGAATTCCTTTTCTTTCATACATTCCCGCAACCGAAACAATGGCTGGATGCTGCAATGTTTTGGCCTCCACCGAGCACACGCGCGGACTGTGGATGGTTCCATTGCGGATGACATGCAATTTTTTGACCGGAATACCCCGTTCTGCCATCGATCGGCTGACAGCAGCACTGACCGCAATCACTGCATCACCTACGGACATGACCCTAGCGCTTTTTTGAAACTCGTTATGGACATGCGTTACCAGCCTGTAGCGTCGCCCTACACGCAACAGTTTGCTGAGCAGGGCGCCTGTCATCATGTGGGCGTGCACCACATCCGGTCGGGCTTCTGCCATGATTCTACGTAGATTGATTAGCATTTTCGGAGTTCGCAACAAAGATTTGCTGAAACCCATGGCGTGATGTTTGACCCCATGTTGATTCAAAAGGTTTTCATACTCTCCACCCCCGGAAGCAAAAAATACTTCATGCCCCATCTCGCTTTGGGTACAGGCCAAGTCCACCGCGACATTAACAATCCCATTGCCGATCTCAAGAACGTGATTGGTGATATGCAGGATGCGCATGCCCTTACCACTTCCCTGCACAAGCGTGAAAGTTATCTTCAGGCATTTTCCATTCCTCTCACCTGGCGGTAATGAATGCCGGCAATGGCCGTTCCGGCAAATGCCCAGAACAACATGCCGGTACTGCCAATCAATGTATCCACAAATATCAAGGTCGAGAATACCGCGAGACTTATCCCAGATGAGATCGCTATAAAGGGATCCTTCTTGGCCCACTCACTACTTAATATATAAATCAGTGTCCAGATGGTTCCAAGGAAAAAGAGGGTTCCACCAGCCCAGCCCAGCACATAAGGAATTTCCATGACTCCACTATCAAAATTCACCACATGTCCTTTTTGACTGAGGCGTGCGGCCGTACCGGTGCTGCCTATTCCACTTCCCAAAGGCGTTTCAAATGCCTCCAGAAAAAATTCGCCATAAAACTTTACCCTGGCTTGATAGCTGGCATTTTGTTTGACATTCTCAATGGAATTGAAGCGTGCCTCCAAACGCTCATAAACGGGCTTGTAAAGCAACATGGGCATTGCCAAGATAATAATGACCAGGATGCCCATGAGATATCGCAGCAGATGAGCCGGCTTCAATCTGGACAGAATATAGACTAATCCTATAAACCACCCTCCCCAGGCAGCACGCACAATAGACAGCAAAAAAGCCAGATAACCAAAAACAGCCGCAGGAATTCGCCAGAAACCACCGCCGGCGAAGAGCATCAACAAGGTCCCCATCAGTTCAAAGGCAAAAGGTCCAGGCGAATTCATCGTACTGAAAATACGTACATGGAATGGTTCAGGACGACCAATACTCAACAATTTTGAAGCCGTCATCCAGTAGGTATCCCATGGCAGAGGATGAACATACTGAATCAGTCCGTAGCCACCCATGACCAAAGTTCCCCATACAAAAGTATGGAATAGAGTACGACGCACACGCAGATAATCCTGCCAACGAATCGCCATATGCAAACCGAATAAAACAGGCAATAACCAGTTCAGCAAGCCATAGGTAGCAGGCATGAAACCTGCCGTAACCAACCCGACAATGTAGGCGTAGAGCACGCCCAAAACTACCAGAGCCATAGGAAACAGGGTTTTTCGACGTAATGCCGGCAAAGACTTTAACACGGTAAAAAAAGCCAAGCCCGTTACCAAGTAAGGGGTGAGCATAATGGGATCCACCGGTTGAAAACCAATCTGGTAATCCACCAGCCGTCTGATTTCCGGTGTCACAAACCAAAGCCACCACATATGACTCACATACAGATTAGGGAAATCGCGGTATAACTTCATGCCCAGTAGAAAACCTAAAACCGGGAACAAATAATTGGTTAAGGAGCTTAAATGGGCAAAATAAAATGCAAATGGAAAAGTCCAGAACAGGAGAATATAAATCCAGACTTCATGCCCTGACTGGCTCGTATCAACACCGGGACCAAAATTTTTCAATGTCGCAGCCATGAGCGTATTCCCATATAGCGACCATACCAATTATCCCTACACTTGGCCAAGGCCTGCATTTTTTCTTTTGGCGCATAACGCAGCAACTGCACGAAACCATAACTTTCACTGGTTCCCACCAATGTAGCCCAGAAAATAAATATCAACCGGTTAATATTCCGATAATAGCCCAGCAGTACCAAGGTTTCATTATGACAGCGATTTCGTGTTTCCTCGACATTATATGCATCGCGGGAACGATCCCCAAAAAGCTGACCCGGATAATGATTGACACGTATTTCTGGATCGTATAACAAACGCCAACCACTTTGACGCAAAGTCAACCCCAGTGAAAGTTCCCAGTGCCACTGAGCCCCACGTCCATACAAACGTCGATCAAAGCCGATTTCCTTGAGCAAGGAAAGACGGTAGGCTCCATTGACACCTTTGAGCAAGTCCACATATTGCGCATGGTCAAGGCGTAAGTGATGATTCGCGATCACCTTCCCATACCATAGTACTTTTCCCACACTGCGAACCGAATGATCAATCAGTACCCCATTAGGGCTAATCAAATCTCTGCCCCCGACTCCTGCCAGCGTCTCATCCCGTTCAAAAGCCAGCTCTATACGTTGCAACCAATCTGGAAAAGGTGCCGAGTCATCATCCGTAATGGCCAAGACATCCCCGCGTGCCGCCTCCAGACCCAGATTCATCGCCGTAACCAGGCCGGGCAGATCCACAATAACAATTCGTAAAGGTAAGCTAGCAGCCACACGACCATTCAGCACATCAAGCGTGTCCTGATCCTCCCTCCGCGCCACAACGATGACTTCATCGGCAGGTCGCAGTTGTTCACTCAGCGCTTGCAAGCATCGCGCCAAATCCTTCGGCCGGCGGTATGTGGGGATCATGACCGATAATTGCATGCTCACTCCTGCAGGCCTTGGCATGAACCGGGATACAACCATGTCGCCATACCTGCATAGCGCCCGCGCATGGTATCCATCCACTTACGAAGTGCCAAATTCCCTTCTTGCGGCCAATGGCGGAAACACTGCACAAAACCATAACTGTCACGACTACCGATCAGTAAAGCGTAAAACATGCAGAAGAAACGTCCAAAAATAGAAAGATATTTCATAAGAATGTAAGTTTCGTTGAAGGCACGTTTTCTTGCAGCAGCAGACCAGTAACTATCCTTTTGTTCTGAAAACAGCTTGCCTGGATAATGTTCCACAACCATCTCAGGATCATACCATTGTTTCCAACCTTGCTCCTTAAGCGCCATCCCCAGTGCCAGCTCCCAATGCCAACAGGTATCCTGTTGCCACTGCAAGCATTGGTTTAGCCCTGTAGTCCTCAAAATATCATGCCGATAGGCCATATTAACGCCGGAAAGAAAATCCACATTTCGGCCACCGATACAAGGCAGATGGTATTGCGTGATGATCTTGCCATACCAGGTTACCTTTCCTACTATTTGGACAGGCGGAAGATTTTGCGAGAATGCAGATACTGGCAGGTCTCTACCCCCCACTCCTGCACATTCAGGCTTGCTTATCAATGTACTTGCAACCTTCTCCAGCCAATCTACTCGAGGCGCAGCATCGTCGTGGGTAAAGGCCACCACATCACAAGTCATCATCTGCAGTGCTTTTTGCATGGCGGCCATAGGCCCAGAGTGATCTTTATAAACTAGGGTCCAGGAAATAGCCGAACCAACCAGGGTTTCTATGAGTTTACCGGATTCGGTATCGCGGGGGTGAATCAAAATACACAGACTGTCCGGTCTGCGAATCTGGGCCATCAATGATTGCAGAAGACGCTCCAGGTCTTTCGGTCTGTTTCCACCATTAATCAGAACATTGATCTTCATTTTAGCCTCTCAGCAAGCCAATAGTATAAATGCTTATACATTTGTTAATGACCACATATTAACCATATAATAATCCTAAACTATAAACATAACGATCTAAAATTACTTATAATTTCGACAACATCAGCTGGCAGCAGCACTAATTACAACCTGCAGTAAATAAACACTTTTTTTCTAAATGTTCGGCATATAGGGCTAACTGGTCACTCGCAATACTTTCCCAAGAAAATTTTTGTGCACTAACTTGTCCCGCCTTGCGTAGGCGCTGCAAAAGTGAACGATCATTAAACAAAGTCTCTAATGAATGCTCAATCGCGACTGTATTCGCCGGCGGAATGATAATGGCTTCATGACCACTTCTGAGCTGTTCAGGCAGTCCACCTACTGAGGTCGTAATAAGTGCCAGTCCGCAAGCCATAGATTCAAGAGGGGCCATTGCAAAGCCCTCTGACAAGCTTGGGAAAAGGAGCACATGGTATCCTCCAAGCAATTTTGGTAGATCTTCATGATTATAATTCTCGACATAATTTACACGCCCAAGCCCAGCGTTACCCAACTCCTTCTCAATTAATGCTGCATTCCCCTGACCTATACCAAAAAAACCAACTTCCAGTAAAGAATGTCGTGCTAAGAGTCGGCGAAACGCTTCGAGAGCATACGAAAAACCTTTTCTCTGTAGATATCCGCCAACCATAGCTATACGTAATGGGGTACCGGCAACTGGCTCATCAGATAATGGTAGATGTAAAAATGATGAAGGCAACCCATTTGGTACAATTTCACAACGTGAAGGTACCGCACTTAAACGAGCAATTGCAAAATCATGATCTTTTTTATTAAGAAACAAGCTAAGCTCGGCATTACGCATTGATTGCGCAACTTCCCGTAACCGCCATCCACCATGATAAAGTGGATATTTCCAAGAGAGTTGGATCTCATTCTGTAGGGCTGCCTCACGACGTTGCTCTGCAGAAACATGCTCAAGCCCATGGCTACGAAATACGATCAATGATTGACTGAAATTTCCGGGCTTCAAGCGCCATCCATCGCCGCTAGAAAGATCCATTACATCATAATGCGTTCGACGGACGTGATCGGCAACAAACCAAGGGAAGACAACCTGAGCAAGTTTACCATGAAAGCGTCTGGGCATATCGTCAAAGGACAACACCCTAACGTCATGACCTTGCAAAGAAAACTCCTGAGCAAGCTTACGAGTCACTCCAGGCGCACCACCTTCAATGGAGATTGGATGATGAATAGAGAGCAAGATTTTCAAGAATGATACCTCATTTTTCTATATTTATTTCAGTGAAACTTGATGAGCATTTCAATACACGCCAAATTTTTGACTTTTGGAACACAAGAAGAATCCTAACGGGAGATTTCCTAATTTTAACCATATGAGCCATCAAGTGAAAAGAAAAAATAATCAGAAAAAAAACTGATTTTAATGACCTTCTTTCAATACAGAAATATTTTTTAAAGGTAACATACAATCTTGCTGCTTCTATCTGTAGATCAAGGGAACGATGTTTTTCATCATCTTCAGCAAGACTACTCTGACCAGGCAACTTATTAATAGCCAACATAGATGACACACAACTCAACTCATACCCCAAAGAAATAGCTCTATTACAGAAGTCAGCATCCTCATAACCAAAATAAATATTTTCATCAAAATTAATTTTTGAAAAAAGACATACAGGAAATACAGCTGCTTGAATATTAACACAAGAAGTTGAATCATCACGCGATGCATCAAAATACCCAAGAAATGTTAAGCGGTATAACTGATGGATATTATTAGCATCACCAAAACCACTAACTACTGGCCCATAGATTATACGCTTCATCAAATGAGGTTCAGAACCACATCCTTCCAAGTACATAGCTGCATATTCAAACCAGCTTTTAGAAATAATTATATCATCGTCAATATAAGCGGCATGAGAAATGTCAAAATTTTTCTGCAAAATCTGGAACAACAAATATTCCGCTAAATCTCTTCTATTTTGCGATGGGCCAGCACACTTCCCCGGCAAATAAAAACAATTATAAAATGAAGAAACAATTTTCTTGTTCTTTTTTATACATTCAACATCAGTAGAATCATCACCTACAATTGTTAACGTCGGGACAACGCTGTTACTGTAAACCCTTTCCAGGCATGACTTAAGTAAATCCGGACGATGCCTTGTAGGTATCAAAGCAGCAAAAGCAATTGCCATATTAACATTTCCTCTTCGATCTTAATTGGTGCCAACTTAAACTTTTTAAACAAATTTTACACTTTATATTGCGAATCATAGTAATAGTCTCATCAAAAATACGCGACAACTGCGCAAATTCTTTATAATATATTTTTAATATTTTTTTTGTAGTACCATCATTTTCAAGAAATGACTCCATACGAAGTATTTATAATAATAATTTGGCATCATTTCCCGACCGCTCTCAATCTATTTCCATACATTCTACCCAGCAATGGGGCGACGCATGCCCTAATAAGTGGTGAACGATATCCTGCCCATACGACTGAAATTCCAACAAAAACAATAGCAAATACGTACCACAACACAGATGTTCTGTCAAAACTCCAAGCCAGAATCTCGGCTGACATAATCCAGGCCAATGATTGCCAAAATGTCCAATTTTTAAATAGAACTAATTTGGCCCCCCAAAATAACAACAGCATATCCAGGATTGTTACAAACAACAAACCAATACCACCGCCAATTAACCCCAGATAATGAATGGATAGCCAAAGCACCAGAAGATATGGAAGCAACTCGAGAACGCGCAATTTTGCAGCTATATCCGGGCGTCCACGAGCCTGTAACAACATTGATGGAATATAATTCAAACCTACTAACCATATTGTTGCAGCAATGATCAATCCTACTGAACCTGCCTTATCAGCCACTGACCACCCCACCCAAATTCCCAGAAATGGCTGCAGCACAAGAATAAGTCCACATATCATTGGCGTCTGGATCAGAAGCAGCAAATCCAGGGACTGGGATGACGCATCTCTAGCATCCTTTTCATTGCCTGCTGCCAGCATGGGAAACAAGGCACGTGTAACTGCGCCAGGAACGACCGCACCTTGCCTAGCTAGTCGCTCAGGTATAGCAAAGAATGTCACGGCCGCAGGCCCAACTAAACTGCCCAGCAAGAATTTATCCATTGCTCCGGTAAGTGGTACTACCATATTTGAAAGCGTTGTCCACCCTCCATAACCTAACATTTTTTTTATCCAGTACCACTGCGGCCATTCTGGTCTCGGCTTTCCCAATGTATAAAAAGCCGCAATTCCCATTGGAATTGCTCCAAAAAATAATCGAGAAAGAACCGTTATCGCAATAATCCATGTAAGGTCAGGTCCATGAAGGTACGCGGTCAGCAAAGGTAACAACTGCAAAAAAAAGGATCCTGTAAAAGCTAATGCATTCATCTTCAGAAACAGTTGACGCCCATCCAGTACGCCTACACATATTCCGTTTACAGTAATTACGGGGACCGCTAACGCCAACCAAGGCAAGGCGCTCACCACTGATGCATGCATCACTGAGGACATTTTGAATAGATATTCAAATAAAAAATCGCCTAGAAGCAAAAGTACTGCTGCACCTACTATTCCCAATATCAGGTTAGTCCATATTCCGCTCCAAAATACACTGACCATTTGCCCATGGTCTTCCAACTTAGCAAACTGATTGGCCGATGCCATTCCTATGCCAAAATCGAAAACCCCGAAATATCCTAAAAACAACCAAACAATCGCTAGAACGCCGTACTCATCCACACCAATTTTGTGTAGGAACAGAGGAACAGTTACAAACGAAATAACCACGGGCGCCAGATTACCCATTAGATTATACAAGGAGTTACGCTTTAGACTGGCGACCATGTCCGTAACCCTTGATAATCAGCTGAAGAGTAGTTATCAGATAATGACATATATATTTATCCCTGTTTTTTCTGAATGAAGTGCACGAGTTTATGTAATTGCTCTTCCAGGTTTGAAAAACCAGAAGTCCGAGACTGGTAACGATCTGTCAGGCCCTGAGTTGAGGGTGTTCCGTTTATCACCAAAGCTAGTGGGCAACCAATTTGCGCCACACCTTGCATATGATCCTGAAAAGCCTTTCGTGGTGTTGTACCCACTCGAACCACTGAAATCAGACGATCAACCCATTGGGAAATCATCAGCCCATCCGCCACCAACGGATAGGATGGCGTATCCAGGAGCACAAAATCAAACTGCGATCGAGCATCCTGCATCAGATCTGTAAAACGGCTGTTACCAACCAACTCTACCGGAGCCCCTGGGATTTGACCCGCAGTCATAAGGTTCAATGGAACATTGAATCGCGTCATAACTCGGGTACATGATTCCAGATCGGATTTACCCATCAAATACTCAGACAATCCTGGAGTTTGTTTACAATCAAATATCTGATGTAACTGCGGATTTCTCAGGTCAGCATCAATGAGTAGTACTTTCTTTCCATCTTCCGCCAAAGTCATGGCCAACTGACTGGCTATTGTTGTTTTTCCTGCACTTCGATCAGCAGAAGAAAACATCAGGATTTTTCCTGCGTCATTCGTTCTTGCGAACAGATATAGTTTACTGCGCAACAAACGCATGGCTTCCCCATATCCAGAACGAGGGTCAGAAATTGAAATTGCCGGGAATTTTGCCCTGATATCAGCATCAGGAAATCCATTGTATTCAGGCAGGGTGCCTAACATTGGCGTGGCAACGTAGCGTCGCAGGATCTCCTCCTCTGAGTGGAAGCCCTTATGCATCAGAAAACGTGCAAAAACCACTGCTAGCCCAAACAATAACCCAAGAAAACCGCCAATAAGAATGTTTTTAGACGCCATTGGAGAAACCGGCACATGACGCACCATTGCAGTGTCGAGGATACGGTTTTTGGTGATGGTACTAGCTTTGCTGATCGCCGCCTCTTTTTGCTTCTCCAACAAAAACATATATAACTTGCCCAGAACTTCTGTAGAACGTGTTAACGAGAGTACCTGCAAAGCTTCTTTGGGATATTGCCCCATCTTGCCTTTATACTGTTCAATCACCGTATCCAGAGAGTCGAGCTGCTGATGCGCTTGCGTCTCCTGATTAGATATTACACTGGCAATGGCCGAACGTATGGCAGATATTTCCTTATCTACTTGCTGCATTTCCGGGGCTTTGGGCGTGTACATGGTCTCCAGGGAAGCTTTACGATTCTGAGCTGTCACCAACTTGTCGGATAGACCATTAAGCACTGAGTCGTTGAGCGAACTCATCAAATAGGGGTCTACCTTTTTTTCGCCCTGCGCACGGAGCTCTGAGCTTACTTGCTGCAGATTTTTCAACTTAAGTTCCAGTGCACTGCGCTGACTTTCATAATTGGCCATCTGGGTAATCATCGCCTGGGCGTTGGAAGTCACCGACAAAAGACCGCTATGGCTTTGATATTTGGCCAGATTACTATCGGCCGTTTCCAGTGCAGAACGCACTTTTTCCAGTTGCCCATTCAAATAATCATAGGTCGATGAAGACTGGCCCGTAGCCCAGGCATGGGTTTGTTCCAGATAGCTCAACATCAGACCATTCAGAAATCTTTGCGATACGAAGGGATTGGGATTCTGGAAGCTCAGGTAGATCAGATAGCTCAGAGTAGCAGTGCCGCCACTATCCTTGCTAGACTGGCTGACCGCAATGTTTCCTGCAAAGGCCTTATATAGCGACAAAGGAGAACGGATCGTCAAGCGATAGGAACGATTGGCTTTGGGGATGAATCCCGGAGCATTAGCTTTAATAAGGATCCGCAGATAGGGACTAACGGCCGTCTCATCCAGCTGACCACTCAGTATCCATTTTTTTCCTGCAAAAATCCGATAACGGCCCGCATCGGCAAATTTCAGCTCAAGGTGTTGGCCATAGAGGTCAGGATTTACTGCTTCAGCCATAGTAGCATGCAATCCGGTTTTTTGATTTTCATAAACACCAAAGGAATGACCATTGATTAGCCAGTACCAGAAATGGATCACAGCACTTTGGTCTGGATTCATGATGGATACATTTACCCCGGATTGCATTATGGCCTTTTCCACTACCTGGCGGCTTTGCATAATCTGTACTTGCGTTTCCAGATTGGGTGCCTGCACCAAACCGGGAACGAGCGACAAACCTTCAGTGGCAGATGAAACTGCTGCCTGATCTTTTTCGGCATTTCCCAGATAGATTGAACCGGAAGATTCAAATACTGGCACTGAAAAGAGGGTGTGCAAAACTGCCAGAATAATTCCGGCAAGCGCCAGCCCCACTGGCCATTTCCAGTGTTTTTTTAGAAAACGAAGCAGCGCAGACAGATCAATTTTTTCTCCTTCATCTCCACTATCGAAATGACTGGAAATTGATGGCCGCCATAGGGTGTCCACATTATCCGGTGAAAGCATTCTATCATTTTGATCAGCCACGGTATTTATTCCTAATTATTCGGTTGCGATAAGTACTTGATGGATACAAAGGGATTCAGTAAACCTGAAATCGCCTGCAAAGAGGGTAAAATCTGCTGTATGACCTGATTCCAGCTACTCACTACAGTCTGCGGTACAAAAACCACATCACCCGACTTAAGATAAAATGGCGCAGCTTTTCCATGCAGTATGGCATTCGCGTTGACCGTGATCAGTTGTCCGCTGGTCCCTTCTGAACGAATGACTCGAATATCCCGCAACTGCGCGTTGGTCAATGCCGTGGTATTCATACCTGCAGATGACAAGGCCTGGAGCAGGCTCAGTCTCCCGTCAACGAAGGGCACCGGACCGGGTTTATCCACTGCGCCAAACACAAAAGCCCGCATGCTGGCTATGCTCGGCACTACAACCGTATCACCACTTTGCAACTCAATATTCTCGCCCAGATTACCCTCATTCAGTAATTGATGAAAATTGATGGGCAGCTTCTTGCCATCCTGAACGACATAGGCACTGCGCAGATTGGCTTCCGCAAAATTAACCGACCCTCCAAGGGCCATGGCATCCAGCAAAGTCAAGGCACGATCAGAAAACTTCAGTCCAGGAGCCGTGAATTCACCGAGGAGGTAATAGCGAATGCTATGCGCCACCTGAAGCTGTACGGAAACATCAGGATGAATAATGTACTGGCTATAAAGCTTTTCCAGTTTTATACGCAATTCTGCCATTGTCAGTCCGGCCACATGCACAAGCCCCACCATGGGTAACTGAATATTGCCACCGTTAGTCACCAAGGCTCCAGGTATACCCACCGAACCAGATCCTGCAGTAGCGGAAAGAGCCGGGTGCAAATACACAGATACCGAGACTACATCACCGGGTCCCAGATGATAGGCCAATGGTCGGTGCAAAAGTTGATCTACCGTTTTTGGCGACAACGCGACAGGTTGACTGGTAAGCACCGGGCTCGGCATTTTACGATAAGCGACCTTTTGCTGGCTGAGCCCATCGGCAGCACAACCCGCCAGTAACATTGGCAGCAATACCCAAACCATCAATCTGTAAAGCTTCTTATACATAAAATACTATCCCCACTAGCCAGTTCCCTTTACATCTTTCACTACGTGTCACAGATAAACAATACTAGTGCATTCGTTCAGATATTCTTGCAAATAATCCCCACGCCACTGCCGCAACATCAAAGAATACAGTTAATAAGCACATTTCATGCCCGATGCGGATATTTCCATAAATATTTTTATCATATGATTCTAAAATAATTTTTTTGAAGCAGTATTAGTCAGGCCTTCCCAAAGATTCTTGCCCCACGCGCACAACCTCTGATTTTGCTATCAGCAAACTCTAAGTTTTGGACTTTTGTTACAAATAAGTTACACACGTAAATGGTCCCATCCTAAGAGATGCAACAGCCATCCGTAAAGTTCTTAAAAATTATGTACGCTAACAATAAATTCTATAATATTCCATATCATTCAATTGCCTTACTGACTAACTACGCACCATTCGAGAACCACAGAGAAGCTATTCAGGTGCTCAAGCAACCAAATGTAATATTGAGAGTGTGGCACAGTTCCGCAATCCACCCTCTATTATTTTTTTCTTTTACCATCATCAAGTTGTAAAATTTATAGGCTTTCTTCTCTTTTTATGTAACAAAATTCTAACACTCTTCCCAGCAGCAAGATCCTACAATAAAAACACAACCTTTTGTTTTCACTGTTTTTATGTGAATGGCACATAATATGCTTATTGACCAGCAAGGCAAAACGAACCATTCACCGGAGTACATAAAACATGAACAGCAACCAGCACCTCAACCGCTATGATCACCTGACCGAATTTTTTGATTCCAAGAATGTCTTGGTCACCGGAGGCTTCGGCTTTGTAGGAGGCCATGTAACAAAACGGCTCGTCGAGCTTGGTGCCAATGTAACAGTCATCGATATCAATACGGATGTGAACCGCGATTCGATCCTGAATTGTGCATCCATGGATCTCCGCTCGAAGATTCTTGTCCAAGAAGCAGATGTGGTAGACGCCAATGCCATGAAAGAAATCATCCATGAAGGCCGCTTTCATTTTATTTACCATTTTGCGGCTTATGCTTCGGTCATTGAAAAAGCCATATCCGCTCCTTACGACACGATCATGGCCAATACCATGGGGTGGGTCAATGTCCTGGAAGCGTGTCGACTTGCACCCTACAAACCCAATATGATTTTTCTATCATCCACCGATAAAGTCTACGGAGAAATGGAAGAAGATTCCTACAGCGAACATTCGACTCCGTTACGCGGAATAGGTGTGTATGATTCAGCAAAGCTGGCTGCTGACGTGTTTTCCAGGACCTATCACGAGGCCTTCGGTTTGCCAACCGTCACCTTGCGCATGTGTAACATTTATGGCCCATACGACTTCAACATGGGTTACCGTCTCCTGCCCAAGGCCATGGCCAGCATATTCGGATCTGCAGAGCCAGAGGCGCCGGAACTCTATTTTGACGCCATCGAGCATCATCGCGACTACCTTTATGTCCAGGATCTGGTAACAGCCATTCTCCTGCTTACCCAGCAACAAAAATGTCGTGGGGATGTCTACAATCTGGCCGCCGGAACCTATATGCCGACCCCGCAAATGCTGAAAACCATCGTGGAACAAGCGGCTGAAGTAGAGAAAACTTTTGATGCGGAACGCGCCGAAACAATTATGAACAACGGCATATCCATTCGCGTGCGCCAGAGTGGATCCACTGTGCATGCCATCACCAAACAACATTTGAATGGCAAGAAAATTGAAGAGGCTACCGGCTTTACCGTCCAGTCCGATTTCATGGACACCTTGCGCGAAACCATCCAGTTTTATCGCAGTTACATGCAAACCCGGGCAGAAGGATGTTGAGATGCAGTCATTCTGGAGCGGAAGAAACTGCCTGATTACGGGTGGGGCTGGATTTGGAGGGGCTCATCTCTGTGAGTTACTCCTCGGCTTGGGGGCCAGAGTTTATATTCTGGATCGCTGGTTACCTGCCAATTCCTATCTTGTGCTCTCGGGGATGAAGGCTAGAACCACCTTTATACAAGGCGATATAAGGGATATGGACTTACTCCGCTTAACCTTGCAACGCTTTGAGATCAATACGGTATTTCATTTAGCGGCGCAGCCTATTGTGCCCATCAGCAATGTACTCCCTCTGGAAACACTGAGCGTCAACGCCCAAGGGACATACAATGTGCTTGAGTCCGTCAGGACCGCACAATGTGTAGAGCGTCTGGTTTTCGCTTCCAGCGGGGCTTATTACGGAGCCACAACCACCAATCAGGCTATTCCAGAAACCCATCCGCCTTTACCTGCGGCTAACATTTATGCGCCATCAAAAGTGGCCGGAGATGTAGCTGTCAGAGCTTATGCGCATATATATGGTATGAAAGCTGCCGTTTGTCGCTTCATGAATACTTTCGGCCCCGGGGATACCAATTTCAGTCGCATCGTGCCTCGGGCCATCAAAAATCTCATCACCAATGACACCTATGATTTTGGTTCACGGGATGATGGCAGCTCACAAATTGATTGTCTTTATATCAGTGACATGGCCAAGGCCTATACTCACCTGGCTGAAAAACTGGATGAAGTGGCAGGCGAGGCCTTCAACTTTGGGACAGGCGTTCCCGTTTCTACCAAAGAGGTAACCAGCTTGACCAGCCGAGTATTTGATGACACCGAACGCACCCCCATTTTTTCAGGCGAAAAAAGGGCCGTGCCGTCCATCAAATACCTGGATATCACCAAATCACGACAGCAACTCGGCTGGCAACCGACTACGTCTTTACCGGAAGGGCTGCAAAAAACCATCGCCTGGTATCGAGCACATTGGGACGAATTATGATCCAGGAAACCAATACTCCCAGGGCCTTACGTGCCTTACAACTGGGTTCTTCCTGGTTGCCGGAACATTCAGGTGGATTGGAAAGATATTATCATGATTTGATGATGAGCCTGCCTGCCACAAATGTGTCCTGCCGAGGGCTGGTGGTTGGAAGCCGTGAAATAGAAAAAAGCACACATGGTCAGATTCGCGCTTTTTCTCAACCAGACAGTTCTTTGCTCCAGCGCTGGTACAAAGCCAGAGTTGCTATAAAAAAATCCATCAAGGAATTTAAACCCGAGCTCGTAAGTATCCATTTTGCCCTGTACGGAATTTCAGCGGCAGACATACTGTCCCGGCAAGCACTGGTCGTTCATTTTCATGGCCCTTGGGCTCAGGAATCTGCCGTTGAAAAAAACCAACGAGAATCTGACCTGAAATTCATTTTGGAAAAAAAAATATATCAAAAAGCGGATCGTATCATAGTTCTTTCCTCTGCTTTCAAAGAAGTTTTATGCCGAAAATATGGCATTGATGAACATAAAATATCAATCATTCCCGGTGCTATTCATACAGATAAATTCATTCTTTCATACAACCAAAAAACTGCCCGCGAAAAGCTGGGATGGCCTCTGGACCGACCCATCATTTTTGCTGTCCGCAGACTCTCACGAAGAATGGGTCTGGATAATGTGATAATGACACTGGCGCTACTGCGAAAAAGATTCCCGGATATCCTGATCATGGTTGCCGGGAAAGGCCAGATCATGAGCGAACTGAAGCAAATGGCGAAAGATCTTGGTGTGGAACACAATATCCAGTTCATGGGTTTTGTTTCCGAAAATGATCTTGTAACCGCATATCGTGCTGCCGATTTTTCTATTGTTCCTAGTATTGCACTCGAAGGATTTGGACTAATCACTCTGGAATCATTGGCAACTGGAACACCCGTTTTGGTCACACCAGTTGGAGGCCTGCCTGAGACCATTAGACCTTTCCATTCTGACTGGGTTACCAAAAATTCTAAACCAGAATCCATTACTGAAGCAATCACTGACATTTTTTTAGGAAGAATACCAACTCCATCCTTCGAACAATGCCAAACATATGCAAAAAATTTTGACTGGAAAGTTATAGCTCCAAAGATTGCTGATATTTATCGGGAGACAATATCATGAAGATTCTATTTGTGGATCAGACGGCAAAACTCAGTGGCGGTGAACTTGCCCTTCTAGATATTATATATCCCTATCGTGAGGAAGGTAAGGTTATTCTTTTTGAAGATGGGCCACTTCACCTTGAACTTCGGTCACGACATATTGATACCCAGATAGTCAATATGTCGAGCAGCATAAAGAATGTCCGCAGATCATCGCGCATCCCGTTGTCCAGCGCCGCTTCACTGATCAAATTATCCCGGACTATTGCCAGTGAGGCCACACAATATGATTTTATTTTTGCCAACTCACAAAAAGCAGCACTGGTTTCTGTGCTGGCTGGCAAGCTCGCACGCAAACCCGTTGTCTGGTACCTACATGATATTCTGACTTCAGAACACTTTGGTAAAGCGCAGCTTATGGCTGCAAAATACATTACTCGAAACTCTTCGCAAATATTGGTCAACTCGGAAGCCACAAAAAAGGCGTTACAAAAATTGACTGGTCGCACTATAAATGTGCATCTGGTTTATAACGCTTTTTGTAAAAAACATTATACAGATCATTCAACTACCGATTCTCGTCAGGCTCTGAGAAAACATCTGGGGTTGGATAGCCGTCCCCTTATCGGTGTATTTGGCAGACTGGCTCCCTGGAAAGGTCAGGATGTTTTTTTGAAAGCGCTCGCTCTGATGCCAGACGTGCAAGGTGTTATTGTAGGTAGTTCAATGTTCGGAGAAGAAACCTATGCCCAACGGCTTGAACAGGATATTCAGCAACTTGGACTACAAGATCGGGTAAAAATGATCGGCTTTAGAAAGGACATCCCCGAGCTCATGCAACTTTGCGATATAATTGCGCATACTTCTGTTGCCCCAGAACCTTTCGGGCGTGTCATTGTGGAAGGGATGCTTGCTGGTAAGCCTGTTGTGGCCACAGCCACAGGAGGACCAGATGAAATCATCGAAAACGGGGTAACCGGAATGTTGTATCCCCCCGGAGACTCACAAGCGCTGCATAATACCTTGAGCGTGATCTTGAACGCACCTGATCAATCTTCGCTCATGGCCCGAAGGGGTCAGGAATCAGCACTTGAACGCTTTTCCTTGGATGTAATGTACAAAAAATTGGACGAGATTATGTCTGTGTCTTTTCTGTCACCAACCCAAGGATTTCTGAGAGCCTCGGCTTGAAAGTCCGATAGGTTAGAAAAGCATTGCTCTTACCTTCATGCACAGGATAAGCTGGCTGTAATAGTGTTTTCCTGTGACCGATTCACGAAGAAATCATGCTGTCCTGCAGCGCACCATCAGGACCAGCATCTTCCTCAAGTGTCTTCTCAGGAAATAGATAATGGCGACTATCAGATATACCATGAGGAAAAGTTCAACATTTCAATGGTCCAGCTGGACCCCATCCATCATGGCCCTGGGTGATATTCTGGCCTTTCTTGCTGCGTTTTATTTTGCGCGGCTGTCCCACGCCATTTATTATCACCTCAATCCGCTTTGGGTCTTGAAGCACTGGTGGGGAAGTCTAGCGCAAATCAACTTGTTGCTTTTTTTATTGCTGACCGTGTCGGTCATCATCAGCTTCGCCATCAAAGGCCATTATCATCAAAGGAAGGCTTTCTGGGATGAGGCAGGCGACATCATTTCAGTTCTCACCATTTTCATTGCTCTGAATGCGGCGGTGGCCTTTATCGGTAAGTGGCCCCTTTCCCGCTTGTGGCTGTTTTCCACCTGGGGGCTCGTGTTTGTTTTTTTACCAGTGGCCCGTCATAGCATACGCTGGGGACTTGCCCGACTGGGCGCCTGGGTTAAACCCGTCATTGTCATCGGCTGCGGCAGGAACGCCGTAGAAGCCATGCGTGCCCTGAAAAGTGAAGAACTGTTGGGATACTCCATCGACCGGATCCTCATTCCCTACAACTCCACTTTGCTCGAAGATAAAAGCCATTATCCCCATGTTCGGATGGAACCTTTAAGCGATGATCCCATAGGTCAGCTTGAAGACCTGGGTAGCCCCCATGTGGTTCTTGCCCTGGATATGGACCAGTGGGAAGCCCAGGAAAAACTGGTGCGCACCCTGGGTTTTGGATACCCCCGCCTGACCATTGCGCCACCATTGCGGGGCTTGCCCCTTTTTGGCCTGGAGGTCATGCACTTTTTCAGCCAGGAAATTTTCATGCTGCGGGTGCGCGACAATCTGGCCCGCCCGGGTCCACGTATTCTCAAACGCATTTTTGATCTGATTGCGGCCACCCTCATCACTTTGCTCATTTCACCGCTGTTACTGATCCTGGCCTGGAAAATAAAATCCGAAGATGGTGGAAAAGTTTTTTTCATTCAGGATCGGGTCGGTCGTAATGGCAAAACCTTCCGCTGTTTCAAGTTCAGAAGCATGGTGCATGACGCTGAAGATCGACTCAAGGAATATCTCCATAACAATCCTACTATTGCCGCTGAATATGCCCGCAACTTCAAACTGCGTAATGACCCCAGAGTCACTCGCATCGGCGCTTTCCTGCGTCGCACCAGCCTCGATGAGCTGCCGCAACTGTTTAACGTGCTGCTCGGACAGATGAGTCTGGTCGGACCGCGTCCTCTTTTGTCACGGGAGATAGATCGTTATGGCGAGGGCATCAATTTGTATGCTCAGGTAAAGCCGGGTATTACCGGCCTCTGGCAAGTCAGCGGTCGCTCGGAAACCACTTTTACCGACCGCGCTGATCTGGATGCCTGGTACGTCAAAAACTGGACGCTTTGGTATGACATCGTCATCTTGTTGCGCACCATCAAGGTGGTCCTGGCGCGGGATGGCGCCTATTGAAGCCAGCCTATCCGCCCTTGCATCCCAGCCCCGGCTCTTCTACAATGGAGTCATTCCGTTAACGCTCTTGGCGTTAAGCGAGTAAGAACGCTCCCTCCATCAGGAGGTTTGGGTACGACAGGTCTCCTGATCGTACCTTTTTTAATTTTAGGCTGGCAAAGGTGGCATGGCTTTATGGGTGAAATCACAAGGGCGCTCATCAGTGTTTCTGACAAGCGCGGGGTCGTGGAATTTGCACGACGGTTGCGGGACTTCGGGGTGGAAATCCTGTCCACGGGTGGCACCGCCAAGGTGCTGATGGCTGACGGAATTGCCGTCCAGGAAGTAGGCGATTACACCGGCTTCCCGGAAATGCTGGAGGGACGCCTGAAAACCCTGCATCCCAAAATTCATGGGGGCCTGCTGGCCCGGCGCGGCAACGTCGACCATGACCGGCAGATGGCTGAACACAAAATTCTTCCCATTGATCTGCTCTGCGTCAATTTATACCCCTTTGCCGAAACCGTGGCACGCCCCGATTGCATGCTGGAAGATGCCATTGAAAACATTGACATCGGTGGTCCCACCATGCTCCGGGCCGGGGCTAAAAACTGGGAGAGCGTCACCGTTCTGGTGGACCCCGATGACTACGCCCGAGTCCTCCAGGAAATGGAGCAAAGTCATGGCGGCGTGGGAGCGGCTACCCGCTTTCATCTGTCCACCAAAGTATTCGCCCACACCGCGCAATATGATGGTGCCATTGCCAATTATCTCTCCAGCCGGAGTCTGGAAGGCAGTCAGAGCGCATTTCCCCAGACGCTTTCTCTGCAGTTCGAGAAGGTGCAGGAATTGCGTTATGGAGAGAATCCGCATCAGGCCGCCGCTTTTTATCGCGATGGTCTGGGTGGTGGGCTGGCTGATGCCCACCAGTTGCAGGGCAAGGAACTGTCTTACAACAATATTGGTGATGGTGATGCGGCGGTTGCGCTGGTTATGGAGTTTCAGGAACCCGCCTGCTGCGTGGTCAAACACGGCAATCCCTGCGGCGTGGCGCTGGGACAGGATCTGCTCAGTGCCTTTCAACGGGCCTGGGCGGGTGATCCGGTGTCGGCCTTTGGCAGCATCATCGCTTTCAATATGCCATTGGATGCCCAGACCGCTGAACTGATCAGCGCCCAGTTTGTGGAAATGGTGCTGGCCCCCACCATTCTGCCCGATGCCCGCCCGATTCTGGCCAAAAAGAAAAATCTGCGGGTGCTGGCTTTTGAAGATGGCCGGGCCTGGCAACGTCGGGGCTGGGAATACAAGCGGGTACGGGGCGGCTTGCTGGTTCAGGAATTTGATCAGGCCATGGAAATGGAAAATGACTGGACTGTGGTCAGCGAACGGGCGCCCAGCGCCCAGGAAAATCGTGATCTCGCCTTTGTCTGGCGGGTCGGCAAGTATGTGCGCTCTAATGCCATCGTCTATGGTCGTGAAGGGCAGACCGTCGGTATCGGCGCCGGGCAGATGAGTCGGGTGGATGCGGCCCGCTGCGGGGCTGCCAAGGCTCTGGATCTGGGCTTTGATCTGCACGGCGCGGCACTCGCTTCTGACGCGTTTTTCCCCTTCCGGGATGGCGTCGATGCGGCAGCAGCGGCGGGAGTGAAAGCTATCATCCAGCCCGGCGGTTCCATTCGCGATGAAGAAGTGATTGCCAGCGCCAATGCCCACGGTATCGCCATGGTATTTACCGGCGTACGCCATTTCCGGCACGGTTAAAAGGAGACAACAGGATGGCACAGGTTTTGGTGTTGGGCGGCGGTGGTCGGGAGCACGCCATTGCCTGGAAGCTGGCACAATCGGCAGAGGTCGAAACCGTCTATTGCGCGCCCGGCAATCCCGGTACGACTGCCGAAGAAAAACTGATCAATCTGCCCCTCAACCCCAACCATCCTGAGACAGTAGTCGCTGCGGCCCATGCCCTTGATGTGCAGTTGGTGGTGATCGGTCCGGAAGCGCCGCTGGTGGCGGGTGTAGCGGACGCGTTAAGGCGCGCGGGCATTCCGGTTTTTGGTCCCAATCAGGCGGGAGCCATGCTGGAAGGCAGCAAGGCCCACGCCAAGGCCTTTATGCTGCGTCATGGTTTACCTACTGCACGCTACGAGCGTTTCACCGATACGCCTGAAGCCCTGGCGTATCTGCATGCGCATCCGCTGCCGGTAGTGGTCAAGGCGGATGGTTTGGCGGCGGGTAAAGGCGTTGTCGTCGCCAGCAGTCTTGCGGAAGCAGAAGCGGCCGCACAACAGTTTCTGCAATGGGGCCCCATCATCATAGAAGAGTTTCTGGAAGGGGAAGAAGCCAGCTTTATCGCCATTATTGTCGATGGTCAGGTTCTGCCTCTGGCGGGTTCCCAGGATCACAAACGGCTGCTGGATCAGGATCAAGGCCCGAACACGGGCGGCATGGGCGCTTACTCCCCCGCCCCCGTGCTGGACATGGCCATGAGCGAAAGGGTGCTGCGGGAAATCATGCAGCCGGCAGCGCAAGGGCTGCTGCGTGATGCCACGCCCTACTGCGGGTTCCTCTATGCCGGGCTGATGATTGGCAGGGATGGCCCCAAGTTGCTGGAGTTCAACTGCCGTCTGGGTGATCCGGAAACCCAGCCGTTGATGATGCGCTTGCGCTCGGACCTCTACACGGTACTGCTGGATGCCGCCCGGGGTGAGCCCTTACCGGCGACCCTTGACTGGGACAACCGCACGGCGCTCTGCGTGGTGATGGCTGCAGCGGGTTATCCTGACTGCCCCCAGACGGGTGAACGCATCAGCGGCCTGGAACAGTCCTTCCCGGATACGGTCAAGGTGTTTCATGCCGGAACCCGAAGCCGGGATGGTCATATCGTCAGTGCCGGGGGACGGGTGCTGGGCGTGACGGCCCTCGGCGAGAGTCTGTCCATTGCCCAGCAGCGGGCTTATGCAGCAGTAGAAAAAATTCACTGGTCAGGCGTGCAATACCGCCGGGATATCGGCCATCTTGGACTGCAGCGCCCCTGAAGATGGGATGAACTGATGCTTGGACGTTACCCCCACCGTCAGGAACTGCGTCAACTGGTGGCCCATTTGCGTCGCGGTGGAGTAATCGCCTACCCCACCGAAGGTGTTTGGGGATTAGGGTGCGATCCGCGTCAACGTCAGGCCCTGCGCCGCATTCTGCAACTCAAAAAACGACCGCAAGATAAAGGGGTGCTGCTGATTGCGGGACGTTCCTGCGAAACCAGCCGCTACTGGTCGGACGCCGGGGTTCCGGCAGGACGGCTGGCCGAGTGCTGGCCGGGAACAACCTTGGTGCTCCCAGCCCGCCCGCAGGTGCCGGTCTGGATTCGTGGCAGACATCCCAGCGTCGCCGTGCGGGTCAGCCGTCACCCCGGCGTCTGCGCCCTGACCCGGGCTTTTGGCGGCGCCATTGTCTCCACCAGTGCGAATCGCGCCGGTCAGCAACCTGCCCGTGACTTGCGAACTGTCCGGCGCTATTTTGGAACCCGTATCCCGGTCCTCCATGCCCGTCTGGGCGGGCAGCGCCGCCCCAGCCGGATTGTGGATGCCCGTACCGGTCAGATTTTAAGGAGATGAATCCTATGCAGCAGCCCGCCACGGAAGTGATCGAAGCTTTTCTCCTGGACCTGCAGGACCGTATTTGCGCGGCGCTGGAAAATGCTGATGGGCAGGCGCGATTCCGGGAAGACCTCTGGGACAGGCCGGGGGGCGGCGGGGGGCGTACTCGTGTTATCAGTGACGGAGCCCTGCTGGAAAAAGGCGGGGTCAATTTTTCCAAAGTCCACGGCGACAAACTGCCGCCCTCCGCCACCGCGCATCGTCCTGAACTCGCGGGGCAGCCCTTCACCGCCGTGGGTGTGTCGCTGGTACTGCATCCCCATAATCCCTATGTGCCCATTGTCCATATGAATTACCGGTTTTTCAGTGCCGGGCCGGTGTGGTGGTTTGGCGGTGGTGCCGATCTCACCCCCAGTTATGGCTTTGCTGAAGATGCCCGGCATTTTCATCGCACGCTCAAAAATGCCTGCGATCGTCACGGACCGGATTTTTATCCGCGTTTCAAGGCCTGGTGTGATGATTATTTTACCATCAAACATCGCCAGGAAATGCGCGGCGTCGGTGGCATTTTCTTTGATGATCTCAGTGGTGATGCGCAGAGCTTGCAGGCATTCTGGGAAGACCTGGCCAGCAGTTTTCTGGAAAGCTACCTTCCCATTGCCGAACGCCGCCGCCACACGCCTTTTGGCGAGCGGGAAAGACAATTCCAGCTCTTGCGCCGGGGTCGCTATGTGGAGTTCAATCTGGTGTACGATCGGGGCACCCTCTTTGGTTTGCAGTCCGGGGGGCGCACCGAAAGCATTCTCATGTCTCTGCCCCCCCTCGCCGCCTGGGAATATGACTGGCAAGCGCCAGAAGATGGCCCCGAGGCGCGTTTGAAAACAGATTTTCTGACCCCCCAAGACTGGGCATGATCTATCCACTGGGTATGATCTATCCCCTGCTGCGCCCTCTGCTCTTCAGTCTGGAGGCGGAACAGGCCCACCAGCTCAGCATTCTCGCTCTGGAAACCCTGGGCCGTATGCCGCGCAGCCTGAATGCCGTGGCCGGGCATTTTTCCGTCAGCCATCCCGCCCTGAAGCAAGGCCTGTGGGGCCTGGAATTTGCCAATCCCGTTGGTCTGGCTGCGGGTTATGATAAGGATGGGCGTGCCGCCGCCGCCCTGCCCGCTTTAGGTTTCGGTTTCCTTGAAATCGGTACGGTCACCCCCCTCCCGCAACCCGGCAATCCCCGGCCCCGGGTATTCCGTTATCCCGACTCCCAGGCGGTCATCAATCGTATGGGCTTCCCCGGCGAGGGGGCTGCTGCTGTGGTCCGGCGGCTGGCGGCCCTTCCCCAGCCCCATCCCGTGCCCATCGGCATCAATCTCGGCAAAAACAAGGACACACCGCTGGAGCGGGCAGCCGAGGACTATATCAGCGCTCTGGAAAGCCTTTTTCCCTATGGAGATTATCTGACCGTCAACGTCAGCTCTCCCAATACGCCCGGTTTACGCCTGCTGCAAGCTGCCGACGCCCTTCCGGAATTGCTGACGACGGTAGCTGCAGCCAATCGGCGTCTGGCCGCTGTGCATCAGCGCCCGCCACTGCCAGTGCTGCTGAAAATCGCCCCTGATCTGAGTCCTGAGGATATTACCCTCATTGCCAGGCTGGCCTTGGGAGATGCGCCGCTGGTGGATGGATTTATTGCCACCAACACCACCCTCGCCCGCCCCCCGGAACATCCGGAATATACGGAAACTGGAGGTTTGAGTGGTGCCCCCCTGCGCCAGCAGGCCAACACCGTGATTGCCCAATTGTATCGGGAATGCGCTGGGAGTGTGCCGATTATCGGTGTGGGAGGAATAGCCAGTGCAGCCGATGCCTATGAAAAAATTCGCGCCGGAGCCAGCTTGCTGCAAATTTATACAGGGATGATATTTCAGGGGCCTGAACTGGTCCGCGATATTCTGTTGAAATTACCGGAACTCTGCCAACAAGACGGATATAGTCATATTCGTGCAGCCTGCGGAACGCGAGCCTGAGAGATTTTTCCTGAAAGATAAGACTCTGCAAGTTCTGATGCGCTACCATCATGGAGAGGCAGTCATGTATTCTTACAACATCATTTAATTTTCTGAAGGAGCACCAGCAACCATGACTTTTTTAATCCGTTTTCTGGGCCTGTTCTGCGTCATTACTTCCCTGGCTGGGTGCGCCACCGTTTCTGATACCGCCTCTGCCGCAGGGGATGTCGTTGGCGCCGGTGCCTCGCTGATCCCCTGAGAAAAATATCCAGCGGATTATCAGGCAGCGCGCCGACCGCGTTGGCTGCTCCCGGCATCCAGCAGTTCCGGCAAAGCCTGACCAGCCATTTCCGAGCCCAGCCACCAGGTGGTCAGTACACCGATCAGCCCCGCCCCCGCCAGCACCAGCAGCAAACCGCCATTACCCAATTCCGCCTGCAGAGTCGGCAGGAAAAACACGC
>NZ_JABBOU010000059.1 GCF_018853465.1 Acidithiobacillus montserratensis | reverse complement strand
TACTGCCCGTTCACGCACTTCTACAGAAAATTGGTTCATCTTGTTTGTCTTCGTCGTCATCGTATCGGCTCCATTCTGTCACGTTGAAAAGCCTCCACAAAACCCGGGGCGGTTCACTTTATGCTGCACGACTCGCTCAACACGGAGCACTGAAAAAAACTATTATTCGAGCTCCTCACTCCGTTGATTACCTGATGCTGGCGGATGCCACGGCCTGTCCTCTCCATTTGGATATTCACCGCTTGGGAGGGGATGAAACAAACCGGCTAGATCATTTGCATGGCGATTACCATCGCACTATTGCCCTGATGGATGCCATACTGAAAACTTCGTCGACTGAAGCTGACTGGAGTACCGTAGATCAATCAGCAGACGCTTTCGTGCAAGCGCTTATGGATGTCTATTGGAAGAAAAAAGCAAAAATGATATCGGGTCCAAATTCCTGAACAGTTATTTAAGCCCACACCAGGAATGACTATGAGCCGCATCCTCCGTACCTAGAATCCGCTCGGGTAATGGCCCCTGCCCCTGCAGATATTGCGCGGCATGTTGTATCCGGCCCCCGGAAGTGATGTGCGACCAACAAGCCCCTATCGGTTATATTCACAAGGCAATTTCGTGGGGGAAATAGAGTTATCTATATAATTCTTAAAGTTGAACGACCTTATCCATGCCGGCACGGACTCCGCAGGCATCGGCTTGGAGAAAAGATACCCTTGCATCACCGGACAGCCCAGGGTTTCCAGTACCTGCAAATGGGCCACCGTTTCGACCCCTTCCGCGATGACTTCCAATCCCAGCATCTGGGCGGTTTTCGCCACTCCAGCAACAATCGCAAAATCGCGAGGATCATTCAGAATATCCCGCACAAAACTCTGATCAATTTTGATGGTTTGCGCGGGCAACTTCTGCAGATAGCTCAAGGACGCATTGCCGGTACCAAAGTCGTCCAGGGCAATACGCAGCCCCAGGGCATTACAGTGCTGGAGGACTTCCCGGGCCTTTTCGAAATCCATCATCGGCGCGCTCTCGGTGACTTCAATTTCACAGTATGCCGGGGCGATCCCGGGATGGGCCGCCAAGGCCTGGCGGAGGTCATTCAAAAATTCCGGGTCCAGCAGATGCCGGGCACTGATGTTCAGGGACAGACGTAAAGGAAGTCCCCTCTGATGCCATTGTTCACCTTGGGTCAAAACAGCCTCCAGCACAAAGCAGCCAATGCGACGGGCCAGCCGGGGGTGGTCCAGCGCCTCGGCAAAAGAGGCAGGCGTCAGCAGCCCTTGTTGCGGATGCTGCAGACGAATCAGGGCCTCAAAACCCATGACTCCTGTCTCGGGTGCCGCCCCATCGGCAGGCCGGGAAACCACCGGCTGGTAGTACATGACCAAACTGTGTTGCTCCAGCGCTTGCTGCGTCATCGCCAACATCTCCATCAATCGCTCTTGTTCCAGGTCCATGGCGGCTTCATAAAAACAGCACTGGTTACGCCCACGGGATTTCGCCGCATAGAGGGCGAGATCGGCATGGCGCAATATCTGGCGGGCATCGCCGCTATCCCAGGGGAGGACCGTCAAGCCGATGCTGACTGAGATACTGGCGGCCTGGGCCTCCAGCGGAATGGGCTGTCTGACGGCCTGCATCAGATGCTCTATAGCTTGCTGTGCATCTTGAATACTGCGTATATTCGGCATCAGCAAGCCAAATTCGTCCCCGCCCATACGGGCAATGACGTCTTCCGGATGGAGCGCGTCACGGGCGCGTTGCGCTATCCCCCGCAGTAAGACATCCCCCTGGTCATGGCCCCAGCGGTCATTTATCTGTTTGAATCCATCCAGATCGAGGATGCCGACCAGTACCAGTCGTTCGGCATCCGGCGCTGCCTGTGTTGCCTGTTGTAGTTTTTCCAAAAAATAAGGGCGATTGGGCAACCCGGTCAGATCATCATGGCTCGCCTGATATGCCAGGTGGTCCGTCAAGCGCCGTTTTTCCGTCACGTCATGAAAAACCAGCACGGCACCCAGGATCTGACCATCCCGTCCATGGATGGGGGCTGCCGAATCTTCGATGGCAGTTTCCTGTCCGTCTTTATGCAGCAGCACCGTATGGTTGGCAAGCCCTACAATCCGCCCCTCCTGTAACACCCGGCGGATGGGATTGTCCACCGGATGATGATCGCCTTCATGGACAATGTGGAATACGCTTTCAAGGGGTTTGCCCTGCATTTCCGAACGCGTATATCCCAGCATGGTCTCGGCCACCGGATTGGCATCGGTGACACGGCCTTGGATATCGGTCGTAATGACGCCGTCTCCTATGGAATGCAGGGTAACTTCCGCCCGCTCCTTCGCCTCCCAAAGTGTCAGGGCGTTGGCCGTTCTTTCCCGCTGCCGTTCCTCGCCTATGCGCCGGAAAGTCCAATAGCCGAGAGTCGATAGCAGTAGTAAAGCCAGCATGGCGGCCAGGGGGCCCATCATACGATTCCACCAGGCGCTGACCAGGAAGGCACGCGGGAGCCCCACTCCGGCGACCAGCGGATACCCCCACACCTTGTACCAGGCGCCGAGGCGCCACTGATTGACGGCCGTAGCCACACCATAAAACGTGTCAAAGCGGGCCTCGGGATGCCTCCGAATAGATTGCGCCGCAATGCCCTGTTGTACTTCTCCAAAAGTCGTGCGAGTCGGCTCTGGATAACGGCTTTCCAGAAATCCATCCTGTCGCAGCAGAAAAACGGAACTGGCCGCCGGAAGCGGCAGATTCTGCCAAAACGGAAATTGACCGTGCAGCAAGGGAAGCAGTGCGACGATGCAGCTACCCGTGGAAGGCGCTGCCGACAAAGCGCGTATCCGGAGAAACAGCGGGACCACCCAGCGTCGCTTCTGAATATCCGTCGGATTCGGTGCGGATAGCGGAGGACCCACACAGAGCCCAGATTTCTGCACGCAGTGCCGGATCAGTTGACGTTGTTGGGCCGAAATATGGGTATAGCCTACGGGGGCGGATGAAGATGCGGGGGAGAGCAAGCTACGCACCAAGTCCTTGTCATCCCCGGACGCAACAACCATTCCGTGCGTCGTGCGGACCCCTACGGCGTTGAAATCCTTTTCTTGAACCAGAAAGTTCTGCAGCGTTTCATGGATGATCAGGGGAGTTGCGGCGGCGGTTTCCTGACCCAGAAGGGTCAGGGATAACCGGCTGCCATTGAGAAACAAATGGGTGCCATCGGCCACAGCAGCGGCGAGGACCTGCAAATTAGCACCGTATTCGTGACGCACTTCCTGCCAGGTGCCATCAGCCAGCCAACCCCCGGCCAACAGCACCAGGACCACAAATACCAACCAGGCACGGAATAACCAGTGTAACATCCGTTACATACACCATAGACAGACTGCATTCATCACGATGGCCGTTTCTCACTTTGTATTTATGCTGAATCAAATTGTTTCATAAATGATACATACTGCTCTATAAATAGTACAACCCTCAGAAAATGCCACGCGTAGAGGCTTAACATCCCACGGCAGTTTTTACAACCCAAAGGAAGCCAACTATCCTTTTTCTTGGGCATAAACAGCTTGCTATCTCATTCTCAACAATAGCAGACTTGATCTCCGTTATCCTTACTGATGCCAGTTGCATCCCTGTACGGTTCGCCCGATGATGACACGGGAGTGAACCGGAGACCCACCAACCGGATAGGGGAATGGGTCGCGCTTGGCCATGATACCCTCGCAGGATGGACAGCACAGATGAATGAGGAAAAGGAGCAATCGGTACTGGAGATCAGTTTATCCCTGGAAACGGAGATGGGAGAACCCATTCCCGCCTTACAGTTGCGCCTCTATCCGCCGGTGCAGCAGGCCCTGGTGAAAGCGGTGGATGCATTACGTCAAAACCCGGAACAGGCCTACATTCGTATTACCTTGTACGGCACGCCCGAGAAAGGCGTGCACATGGATTTTGAACGGGATGTGCTGTTGAGCCTGGCGGGGACCATCCAGGAAGAGCAATGGGGCAGCTTGGGTATCCAGTGATATATGCAGCACGGACCGAAGCACGGGACTTTCTTTTTGGGGT
Source organism: Acidithiobacillus montserratensis (assembly GCF_018853465.1). Taxonomy (GTDB): domain Bacteria; phylum Pseudomonadota; class Gammaproteobacteria; order Acidithiobacillales; family Acidithiobacillaceae; genus Acidithiobacillus; species Acidithiobacillus montserratensis. Next base: position 12,701 of record NZ_JABBOU010000059.1, on the reverse strand, counting down.
CAATTCTTCTAAAAAGAGCTATCGGCCCACTTATTTGAGCACGCACATGACCAAATCGGAATTAATGCTGAAAATTTATACTCGCATGCAGCAACAAGGCACTATTGGCCTACGGCCCCGTGACACAGAAGAGGCCGTGAATCTGGTGCTGGATTATCTGGCTGATGCCCTTCAGGAGCACCGACGCATTGAAATTCGTGGCTTTGGTGTTTTCCGTTTACATGCCATTGCAGCGCGGATGGGACGCAATCCCAAAACAGGGCAAGCAGTGCCGGTACCGGAAAAAAACACCGTACACTTCAAGCCCGGTGCCGAGTTACGGCAAGCCGCCATGCAATCGCGGAATGGTCGGGGTGACAGGCGCTAAGCCTGGGGCTTTCTCGGGTAACAGGGTTACGGTCATCTGAAGCACTCCACCCCGATAGTGCATACTATGGCAGGCTTGTGCTCCTACGGCAACCTGCTGGATTATTTGGCGCGGGAATTTTTCTGAAAAGAATGTGCTCAATAAAAAGTTGTCAGCATCTCCTTAATTGGCACATACTTGTTACATGATGCAACGATTTCGCTCATACTTCCGCTGGCTGGCATTGTTGTCCTTATTCCTCTTGGGAACCTGGATAAGCAATACTGCAGTGGCCATGCCGCTCGGCGTTGCCTGCGTAGGGATGCCCATGGCAGACATGCCTTGTTGTCCGGACAATCCGGGCATGGGCATGCGTTCTCATTGCGGAATGATGCATCATCAATGCATGGCCATCTGCGCCGAATCGCATGCACCGGGGGGCTTAGGCTTCCCGGAAATATCCTTCCCAGAACCAGTTTGGATAGGTGTAGCGATAAGGTTTAACCCTCAATATGTGGCAAAGGCTCAACCGGGTCTATATCTCCTACCGCCCACTGATCACCCACCACCACTCCTGAGTGTCCGTTTAACCATTTAAGTTCTCCTGAGCACGTAGGCACGCCTTTTCCCAAAGGCGCTTTGTCATCGGTTTGCTATGGAGAGATTGATTGTGGACATTCATCTATTGGGACCATTTGTCATCCTGGCCAGGAACAGAATTCAGATCTTGGCAGGGATGTTGATACTTTTTGTCACCGCCACAGCTTGTGGCGCTCCGCTCACTTTACCAGAAGCGGAAAACATAGCCTTACGTCAAAACCCTGGCCTCGGCGCCTTGGCGCAAAAAATTGCTGAACTCCAGCACAAAGCCGTGGCAGTAGCTCAACTACCTGATCCACACCTTGAACTGGGCGCCGCCAATCTACCCCTCAACAGTTTTTCCATGAACCAGCAACAGATGAGCATGTTGACCGTTGGGCTCAGCCAGACTTTCCCTTCTTTCGGGAAACTGGGGCTGGAAGGGCAACAAACGAGAGAACAAGTGCTGGCCGCCAAAGATACGCTGCAAGGGCAATCCGCCGAGTTAGTGTTATTATTGCGCCGGGCCTGGCTGCAAACCCTCTATGTCGAAAATGCCATCGTCACCGTTCAGCATCAGGAACAATTGCAGTCAGAGAGCGTACAAGCGGCACTGACGCTTTATCGATCCGCCCAAGGATCCGAGGCCGATGTACTGCGCGCGCAATTGGCCCGCGATAATCTCGCCAACAAAATAAGCAAACTCCAAGCAGAGCGGGAGCGCTTTCTGGCACAAATTGCCCAGATTCTGAATCTGCCGAAGCTGCCCTCCATACAAAATCAATGGCCTATTCTACCTGCGCCCAAAACGCTCAACACTGCGGAAGCGGATCTTTTGGGACAACCGCTCCTGCGCTCTGCACAGGCAGAAACCCGTGCGGCACAAATGGGAATACAGGTCGCCAAAAGCAGTTATTGGCCGAATGTCACGGTCAGCGTCGGGTATGGCCAGGACTTTCATCCGGGTAGTCCAAACTGGCTATCCGTGGGCGTGAACTTGAGCCTGCCCATCTTCCCGGAAGATCGCCAGGATCAAGACGTTGACGCGGCTCGTACCAAAGCGCTGCAGGCACAATACCACTATGACGATCAGCATTTGGCACTGATAGCACAACTGCGTAGCACATTTGCTCAATACACGGCCTTAAAAAATGAGTGGGCACGCACCCATCAGCGTCTGTTGCCTATAGCAAAGAAGGCATTTTTTGCCACATTGGCGGCGTATGCGACGGGCCGAGCCCGTCTTGATGCTGTCCTCCACGCTCAGAGGGATGTGCTGGATAGCGCCCTAGCTGGCCTGCAGTATCAACGTGACATGGCCCTCAGCGTCGCCGAACTGGATTTCCTCACCACCGAAGAGGGAGCACACGCATGAATACTCGCAACTGGATTATCCGCATAAGCTTACTGGTGGGTGGGGTTGTCCTTGGCGCTGGCGGAGTTTGGTGGCTACGAAGTCCCGACTTCATGCCGAGTGTCCCCAAAATCCTACCGCAATCTTCCATTAACACATCCAGCAAACGGCACATTCTCTACTGGGCCTCTCCCATGAATCCCAAAATTCATGCCAGCCATCCCATGAAGGATAACATGGGAATGGCCTATATTCCGGTCTATGCCCCAAGCTCCCGTGCGCACCGGGTCACAGGGCTCAGCATTAATCCGCGTATGACGCAAAATCTGGGTGTGCGCATCGTGAAGGTCCAGAACCGGCAGATGGGACATGCCATACACACGGTCGGAACTGTGGTTGTCGATGAAAATCAGGTGTACGCTGTCAATCCGCGCTTCTCGGGCTGGGTAGAACAGATGTACGTCCGGGCCGTGGGTGACTCCGTTCAAAAAGGCCAGGTACTGGCCGAGATGTATTCTCCCGAGTTATATAGTGCAGAACAGGAATATCTCATTGCACGTCGCTCACAGGGGATGACGGCAGATCCGGCACTCGTGGCTGCCGCTCAGGCTAAGTTGCAACTGTTGGGGATACCGAAAGACGAGATAGCCGCCCTGGCTCAACGCGGCAAAGCCAAGCAGGATATCCCACTCATCGCACCGGCTTCGGGTGTAGTTGAAAAGCTGAATATACATCCCGGCAGTTACCTCTCGCCACAGACAAATCCTTATGAAATTGCCAATCTTCATCGGGTCTGGGTGAATGTGGCGGTCTATGCCTACCAACTACCCTGGATCGCCATCGGTAACCCCGTGCGCCTCCATCTGCCCGCCTATCCTGACCGATCCTGGAAAGGCCATCTCCACTTTCTGTATCCGACCATTGACCCCCAAACCAGGACGGTTACAGCACGGCTGAGCTTTACGAATGCTGACGGAAAATTGCGCCCTGGCACCTACGCCGATGCCACCATTTTAGCCAGTCCCCGGGAGTCTCTGGCGGTGCCCAGCAGTGCCGTACTGCATACCAGTCAGGGGACTTATGTCATGTTGCGTGAGAATGATGGACATTTCCTGCCGGTACAAGTTGCTCTAGGGCCAGAGGCCGATGGATGGGTAGCCATTAATAAGGGCCTGAAGTTGGGGGATCAGGTTGTCGAAAATGCCCAGTTCCTGCTCTATTCTGAATCGCAGTTTCAATCTGTAAAGGCACGGATGCTGGGGACCAATGACGCTCCCATGAATTCTGGACAAGCCGCCGTGACGCGAGACCGATCTGCTCTAGCACCAGAAAGTCCGGCGAAGACCGCAAATGAGGGAATGGCCCATATGTCTATGGGGAGTAGCCCTCATGATTAAGGCCATGATGCGTTTTTGCCTTGATAACCCCCTGCTGGTCACCATTGGCAGCCTGATTGTGATCGTGTTGGGAATGCTGTCTATCCTGAAGATTCCGCTGGAAGCGCTTCCCGATATTTCCCCGACCCAGGTCATTGTGAAAACCAGTTATCCGGGACAGGCGCCACAAATCATTCAGGATCAAGTCACTTACCCTCTGGAGACGACTTTGCAGGAAGTCCCAGGAGCACAGGCCGTGCGCGGATATTCCATGTTCGGTGACTCTTATGTCTATGTGCTTTTCAAGGCAGGTACCCCGATTTTTCAGGCCCGCAATCTGGTCTTGCAATATCTCAATCAGGCCCAAAGTCAGCTACCGGCTGGTGTCACGCCCGCCTTGGGACCCAATAGCTCCGGCGTGGACTGGATTTATGAATATGCGCTCACTGACCCCAGTGGAACGCTCAACCTCGCCCAACTGACCACCTTACAGAACTGGTTTTTGAAATTTGCCTTGCAGGGGATTCCCGGCGTAGCTCAGGTAGCAACCGTGGGTGGGATGGAGCAGGAATACCAAGTAGTCGTGCACCCCAATCGCCTGCTGGCCTACAAGATTACGCTGCCTCAGGTAGAAGCCGCCATCCGCGCGGCCAATGGTGAAACCAGTGGTTCCGTTGTCGACATGGGAGAATCACGGTATATAGTGCGCACCTCTGGCTACCTCCACTCCCTTCAGGATTTGCGACAGATCTCGCTTGGTGTCCGTGACGGAGTGCCGGTAACCCTGGATCAAGTGGCACGGGTGCAATTCGGACCGGTTCTGCCCAGTGGCATTGCTGAACTCAACGGTCAGGGGCAAGTAGTAGGTGGTATCGTCATGATGAATCAGGGCGGAAATGCGAATGCCCTGATTGAGAAAGTACAGCAGAAACTCAAGCAGCTGCAGACATCGCTACCGCAAGGAGTGAAGTTGGTGACTACTTATAGTCAGCGGCCATTGATTCAGCGCAGCATCCAGACACTGAGCGGCAAGCTGCTCGAAGAATGTATCGCCGTTATTCTGGTGACTCTGCTGTTTTTGTTGCGTATCCGTTCTGCATTGGTTGTGCTGATTGCCTTACCTATAGGTATTCTTGGGGCTTTTGTGGTGATGTATGGACTGGATATTCCGGCCAATATCATGTCTCTCGGCGGTATTGCCATTGCCATTGGGGTCATGGTCGATGCCCCGGTGGTCATGATCGAAAACATGCATAAGCATATGGAAAAAGGCGACAACAACAATCCTTGGCAGACAGCGGGAATTGCGGCGATGGAAGTCGGTCCAGCTCTGTTTTTCTCCTTGTTGATCATCGCGGTTTCCTTTTTGCCCATATTTGCTTTGGGTGGACAGGAAGGGAAACTCTTTGCGCCGCTCGCTTTTACCAAAACCTTCGCCATAGCGGCTGCTGCGATGATTGCTATCACGCTTGTGCCGGTGCTCATGGCCTGGTTGATTCGCGGCAACATTCTCCCTGAGCAGAAGAATCCACTGAACCGGTTGTTGGCGGCCCTTTATCGGCCCATTATCCATGCGGTGTTGCGTGCGCCCTGGTGGGTACTGTTCGGGGCAGCACTCGTTGCGGCAACGCTTATTTTTCCTTGGCAAAGGTTGGGTACGCAACTGATGCCCCCCCTGAATGAGGGCACCCTGCTTTATATGCCGGTGACGCAGAACCCCGCTATTTCTTATGGGGAAGCGGCTGCTCTATTGCAACTGACTGACCGCATCATCAAAACATTTCCAGAAGTCAAAACGGTGTTTGGTGAAGCCGGGCGTGCGCAGACAGCGACAGATCAGTCGCCGATTTCCATGTTTGATACCGTGGTCACCCTTAAACAACCTGATCACTGGCCCGCGCACATGGGTTGGGACAGGCTCCGCAATCAATTGAATCAGGCGCTTCAGATTCCGGGGCTCAGTAACAACTGGACGCAACCGATTAAAGGCCGCGTGGATATGCTGACCACGGGTCTGCAGACGTCCCTTGGCCTCAAGATCACCGGCCCAGATATAAACACCCTCAGTCTTTTGGGACAAAAAGTGCAGACGGTGTTGCAGCAGGTGCCAGGGACACAAACTGCCTATGCGGCGAGAGTGACTGGTGGACGTTATATTGTCATCCATAGCAATCGAGCCGCTGCCGCACGCTATGGCATTTCCGTGGAAGACATCAATCGCCTCGTGGAAACCGCTATTGGGGGCAAGGTGCTGACCACGGCAGTCCAGGGGGTGCAACGTTTTCCGGTGAATTTACGCTATCCCCGAGATCGCCGGCAGTCGCTGCAGGCATTGATGGAAAGCCGGATAGCCACCCCAGAGGGTGCACAAATCCCCCTGGCGCAATTGGCGCGGGTAGAAATGGTCAACGGCCCCGCCATGCTCACCAGTGACAACAGTCAACTGAATAGTTGGGTCACCATTGACATGAAGCCGGGAACCAGTATAGGTACTTATGTGTCCACAGCGAAGCGCTTGCTTGCCCGTCAAGTCCATTTACCACCTGGCTATACGATCGCCTGGGTGGGTGCCTATCGCAGCATGCAACGAGCCAATCAACGCTTACTCGTCGTCGTGCCCGCTGTCTTGTTGCTGATTGCCTTGCTGCTCTACCTCAATTTTCGTAATGTGGTTGAGGTGGCTATCGTCTTGGTGACTCTGCCCTTCGCGTTAGTCGGTGGGCTCTGGCTGGTCTATGCACTGCATTACAAAATCTCCGTGGCGGTGGTGGTGGGATTTATTGCGCTGGCCGGGGTGGCGGTGGAGTTCGGTGTGGTGATGCTCTTATATCTGGATCAAAGTCTACAGCGACGCCGTGCCCGCGATGCCCTGCAAAACTGGCATGATCTGCAACTCGCCATCGTGGAGGGCAGCATGCTTCGTCTGCGTCCTCTCGTGATGACATTTACCCTGGTTGTCGGGGGGTTGTTGCCCATCATGCTGAGCGACGGTTCAGGTGCCGACATCATGAAGCGCATTGCCGCTCCGATGATCGGCGGTATGTTGAGCGCCACCCTGCTGGCTTTGCTGGTCATTCCAGCCCTTTATGCCCTCTGGCAGCGGTGGCGATTAAAATTGCAGTAACCCCCCGTAAAGGAGAAAGCACATGAACAGAAGACAGGTATTGAAATCCATCCTATCCGCGCTGGCTATTGCCGGATATGTGCAAGCAGATCGGGCCCGCGCCTCGGGCATGATGGGAAATGGGATGGGAGATATGATGGGGAGCAGCGGCTCCGACGATTCCGCCATGCGCGCCATGATGTCTCCGGAAAACCGAGGGCCGATGCGGACCGGGATGGCGCTTTTTCAGGTGCATGCCCAAGTGCAGCGCAAAGTGACTTTTCTTCCAAATGGCATACATGCCGTCACGATTTCATCGGACCCCCATGCCATCGCTTTACTGCAAGCCCATGTGACCCAAATGTATCAGCGTTTGGCGGAAGACCGGTCGTTTCCTTACCCGGCCAGCCGCAGTGTGCCCGTCATGTTCGCACATCCCACCCTATATCAACGCAAACTGGACTATCTGAAAGACGGTGTGGCCGTAACAGAAACGTCTTCTGACCCGGAAATGATCCAGGTGATTCATGCCCACGCCCGCGAAATCACACGCTTTGTCAAGGAAGGGATGCCGGCAATGATGCGCGGGATGATGTAAGCCAGAACGGGTGAATGCTATCTATGGACGGACTTTTATCCGGGCTAGCGCCAATTACGACTCGATTTTATGAATGGAGCACTATCATGAGCCAACCCATAATCCGGCAATCAACCATAACCTGCCCCACTTGCGGACATCAAGAAACTGAAACCATGCCAATGGATGCCTGTCAGTGGTTTTATGCGTGCAAGAAGTGTGGCGCCTTGTTAAAACCGAAACCCGGTGATTGTTGTGTATTTTGCTCCTATGGGTCAGTTCCTTGCCCTCCCAGGCAGCAAGATCAAGATGCGTGTTCTCCATCATCCGGTACAACCAGCTATCCTATTCCCCCGCAAAGCGGGGGGCTTTAGCTCGCGAACGCTAAAAAAAAGGCTTAAATGAGGCGCTGCAAGTCAAATCGACAGCCCCTGACAGGACAAAAAGCTAATTGCGTGTCATGGATACAACCGCACCAGATGATCCACCCACTACCAAATGTTTTTTGCTGATCAAAACATCTGCAGGCCCTGGCGATCCCGTAGAAAGCGGTAATTTGGACAAAACGGTTCCGTCGCCAGGATTGATGGTAAACAGCACACTGCGACTGTTGACCAAATATAATTTATCATTATACACATTAGGATTGCTGACATCCTCACCAGTATCTACAGACCACAATAAACGCCCAGTTTTATCTCGTAATGCATATAATCTATGGGTTAGCCGAGGTTCTACAAATATCATACGATGCCAAGCCGTGAGCGGCGGATCGTAGATTCCGGCTTTTTTGGGGTCATTATCGGAGATGTGAGAGAAATGAATCGGCACATTTAAAAAATGCGCAGCTTTACGAATAGCCGCTATACCCCAACTAATCCAATAGTATTTTTCATCCAGTAATCGTTGATGAATCCAGGCTCCTGGTGGCAGTTTCTTCACGTAAATCGTTTTGTTAAAAACCGTTGCACCACTTTTTGCTTTCATGCCAACAACCTGAAAAGTAAAATATCTCATCCGGTCATGATCCCATAGATGGTTTACGATCTGGAAGAAACTATATGGGGGAGTACGCATATAGGCCGTATAAATAATCCCATGGGATAGGACGGGAGATGCTTCAGCGAGATTTTGAGCATGAGCATAATTTTTTGACCATTCAACATGCTGCGTTTTCCAATTGATGTCATAAAAATAATTTTTTCCTGTAAATGAGTTGTCTGTGCCAAAATAAAACTGATTATGTGATAACAAGGGAGAAGACATTGCCGACCAACCACCAATGGAGGTTTGCCATAAAAGATGGCCAGTTTTCGCCTTCAGGGCCAAGAAATGCCCCCCGCCATCAGGCACGAGGATATCGTGATGGAAATAAGCAGGTGTTGGCATTACCTCACAACGTGTCGAATGCTCCCAAGCAATATGCCCTGTTCTTCTATAGACCGCTAAAACGCCGTGCATATAAGGTGAACGGCAAGAATCGCCTTTGTTCAGGGCAAACATACGCTTGCCACCCATCCCCACGATTATTAGGTGCCTGGTCACTATGGGCTCCGTCATGCTTATATTAGGTAATTTCGTTGACCATATAATTCGACCATCCGTTCCATCGACTTTGACGACCTTCCCTTGTTGTGGGTTTGATTCTCCCGCGCTTATAAATAGCGTGTTCTTATGTATAGCAATTGGCGCGATAATTCTTTCATTTAAATTGATGGTAAAACTCCCCAGTGTATGATTCGATATATTTAGATGTTGACTATTACCTTCAAATTGATATATCGACGAGGGAATAGCTAAAGATAAAAACGTGCTCGCGAAATATAAAAAAATGGAAGCTGTGACGAAACCTGATCTCTTGGTGATTTTTTTATAGATACCCAAGAAATAACGGTATAACATATCTTGACCCTTGCTTAACAAAAAGTTCCAATTGACGCCCTCGACGAGGTCTTCATTGAACGAATCACCCTTCGAAATTCATGCCACTTGATTACAACGAATACTCAAATTTTTGATCCTCTATTTTTAGAATAGCACATCTCAGTATTTTTAGTCTCCGACTATTTTTCCTTGTGTTCTCACCACAATACGCAGCAGAATATTTGCAATAAATCCACCGACAATAAGCATAATGTTAGCAATTTGCATATCCATATAAGCGCCTGATTTCTTCTGAAACACTAGTGCCGCAGTTTTTGTTCCATTGGCAAGCAGTTCTAATGTAAATAATGATGAAGCAAATATAATCAGAACGATCAAGAGTACATTTATTGCGACATTCCAGGTACTATGATGGATACGCTTAGCAATAAGTACAGAATCAGAATAGTAGATAATAGACATTAAAGACATCTCAAGCGCTATTTCTGTAAAATTTCCAGAATATATTCTTATCACAATAAAAAACAAATATATGAGAACGGGAATACTTAATATCAGAATCTCCGAAAAAGCGTCAATGGTTACATGTGCTGCCTCATTTATTTTTTTAAAATTCATATTTAATTTTCATATATAATGCTAACACAAATTCTTTCCCATAAAATATGGCTGCAAAACTTTGGATCATGGCATTTAGTGAGAATGAATATGTAATATCAAATCTCCCACAATTGGTTTAAATATGCCCCATAAAAATCCACTTGAGCAAGCCATGGCCATGGATCGTGCATAATTTTATATCCGTACTCTGCTTGCGAAATATAATCCGCCTCTGAGACTGAAGTGACTGTCAAACTATCAACTTAACCGGTCGGTTTCAACCTCCCAGTGGCTGCCTATTTTATCTAAATCTATAATCTGAATTTGACCATTCAAAACCAAGGAACAACGATATACCATGCCATGCAATTTTCTACAGCTTTGCACCCTTGTTTCCCGGACTTGATGGTCAATGTGCTGTACCTGTTCTTTTGAAATGTTTAAATGATCAATTTGACTACTAGCATTTCGCATATAGAGATTTCTGAGGGCCTGCCGCACATCATGATGCGTGGGGCCGATGGCGCAACCCGCTAATGCTATAATAGAAAACATCAGCAACGTTAACTTGGGTGATCTATTTTTCATGGTGTAAGACTCAGAGATATCCCATCAGAAATATCTGATGGGATATCTCTGATGGATGCGAATCCATGGGAAAAGAATTATGCGCCCGACTTTATGGCCGCCTCTACTTTTTGGGCAAATTGCGGATCACTTTGCGCCTTACGCATTAACATTTCATAGGTGCCTGCTGACAGATGATTTTTAGCAAGAATCCCCTGCACATCACGCGAATACGTCTGTTGCAGTTGTTGCTGTCTTGATTTGCTCACCCCTTTTGCCATTGCCTCGCCACGCATTTTATTGGTCAGCGGGCTTATTTCCTTGACTGCGGCTACGAATTTCATGAGTTCTCCATGGCTCACTGCCGGTCCGGCTTGCGGGGCAGCGGGCATCATCGGCTGAGCGCCTGCTTGCGGAGAACTGGAGGACATGGGTGGTGGTGTTGATGAACCATTCTGCATCGCGGGTGAAGATTGTTGAGGTTGAGTGGTGGACATAGGATTGTTCATGCTGGCAAAAGCCACGGATGTGCCTAAAACAAAGGTGCTTAATGCGATGAATACAGATGTCTTGATACTTTTCAATGTTTATTCCCCTTTTTACAGTAGTGAGCCTAATGGGCCTATGGTATATAGAGCATCACACTCTATATTTTTCACGCTAACAAATAATTCAATAGCTTGTCAAACAATCACGAAATATTTCAACTTATTATATTGTTGTGGTATGAATCTAACGCTTTAAAATTAAAAAGTGCTTTACTGTCAACCAAAAAAATCATTTTTATTTAACAAAAACTAATATACAACAGCCATATTTGGGCTTCCTGATACACACTCTGCCTCTATTAATGCCACAAATAACCTCGCCCCCTTTCGTTATGCGTCTTGGAATTGCCGATAGCCTCACATCAGCGAGGCTATCGGCTACCCGCAGTTATGAGGCGTTAGTCGGTGGTTGATTGGGATTGGGTTGCGTTGCCGCTTGCCCACCATACACCTGTTTGTGCTGATGTTTTGCATGGGATGCGCCGTGCTGCTGCATGGCTGGCGGAGATGCCTGTCCTTGCGGACCATATCCGGGCGGTTGATTGGTGGGGCTGGGCTGCGGTCCTGTTTGCCCACCCTGTTGCGTGGCAGGGGAAGCAGGCTGCTGCGGGGGATGGTAGCCTGCCGAACTGGCAAAAGCCATCGCCGTACCCAATACAAACACCCCGAGTCCCATCAACCAGCTAGAATTTGATGATTTCATCCATATCCTCCATTCAGTAAACCCATATTACGCAGTCAAATACTGATTGACCAAATGTCGTAATTCATCACGACATAGCCACGCTAACAATATAAAAATGGAGGTGTCAACCCCCAATAATCCATCAATTTTCAACCGCATTCGATTGTTCCATCATATCCACAACTTGCTGTTAGAATAGTGAACTGTAATGCTCTGAATATTATTGATTATGCTTTATGCTAATGAAGAAAAATACGGAAAAGCAACATATTTGTGATTCTTATAAGACAAGTTTTATAGCTTCATATAGGACGCAGACATTAATCATCTTCATGTTGTGATTTTCAACTCTTTGTTTTCATAAAAATAAAGCGTATTTTTTCTCATTTTTTAGATTTCAATGGCTCCTGCGTGATAATCGGTAACTCTGATAGATGTTTTGATAATATCCATGCCGCACAAAAAGATTTGAGCACCGTTGAGGTAAATGATATCGTTGAACTCCTACTTGAGATTTGCACTAAGTGATATCTGCCTGAATAGAGATACATCATAAATATTAAAATGCTTGCAGCATCGAACCTCACAATTTCCAAGGAGAACCTTATGGTGAATAATCGACCCAGAATCCTCTTGAAGCGTCCAAAACTACTCATCACCGCCATCGTTGCTGCCTGCTTTGGTTTTAGCCTCGGTGCCACGGAATGGGCCCAGGCGGATGCCACCGCGCCCGCTTTATCCATCAATACCAATACGGCGCCGCAGCAGGCCCTGGTGGCTCTCCCGGATTTCACCCCCATTATTGACCGCTATGGTCCGGCGGTAGTCAACATCAGCAGCACCACCAATAAGGTTATCCATCAGCAAGCCAATCCGTTTCCACCCAATTCGCCTTTCTATCAGTTCTTTCAGCGTTTCGGCCCTCCCGGACAAGGGGGACCTGGTCATCCACAACACGAAAAAATGCAGTCCCTGGGCTCGGGCTTCATCATCAGTCCCGATGGCTACATTGTGACGGCGGGGCATGTGGTGCGTGGGGCCAATCATATTGTTGTCACTCTGACCAACCACCATGCCTATCC
>NZ_JABBOU010000058.1 GCF_018853465.1 Acidithiobacillus montserratensis | reverse complement strand
ATACCTGAGCGCGGGGGCCGTGACCATCAACGACGCCGACGCCCTGACCACCCTGCAAAACGAAATTGACGTCTTACTCTCACCGCCCGGCTTGATAATCATAGACACCCTGCAACCCCAATATCCACCACCATGGAACCTGTGGGTTCAGCGACGGGCATCCCGGCACCAATGGCGGCTGCCATGGGTTCTTCAATCAGATGCACTTCGCGGGCGCCGGCGCTCATGGCCGACTCGCGGATGGCGCGGCGTTCCACCTGGGTGGCGCCATAAGGCACGCAAACAATAATACGGGGACTGGGGCTGAGAAAACGCTGATGATGCACGCGACGAATGAAGTGTTTAAGCATCGCTTCGGTGATTTCGAAGTCGGCGATGACGCCGTCCTTGAGGGGCCTAATGGCGGTAATATTGGCGGGGGTGCGGCCCAGCATCCGCTTGGCTTCTTCGCCTACGTGCAAACGGCGACTGCTGCCGCTGCGACGACCGGTATGAATGGCCACCACCGAGGGCTCCGACAGGACAATCCCTTTTCCCCGTACATAAATCAGGGTGTTCGCGGTGCCGAGATCGACCGCGAGGTCCGTGGAGAAAAGTCCAAGAATGCGTTTCATGATCATCTGGTTACAGGCCTTTTATATGCAGAGGGAGACGCGCCCGGGACATGAAAAAGCCAATCGTCACTTCCAGGCCGCAAAAATCAGTGCGCAGTCTAGCATGAGGACAGGTCGAGACAAAATCCGGTGAAGTGGGGAGATATGGCTACAGGACTTTGTTTTCCCCATAAAAAAACCAGCGGCAGATGCCGCTGGCGAATGCTGCTCGTCACCTGAAGCTGCTTAGAGTTGATACATTTTCGGGAAAGCAATCCCTTTATTGCTTTGCATATCCTTGTTGAGCACCGGCAGATCCAATTTGTCGACGCGGACATGCTTTTTGGATTGCAGCCACTTTGAAAAAACCTCCCAGACCGGTTTACCTTCCACCGGCTGCATGGCTGCCCATCCCGCCACCTTGTATTTTTTGCTGGCGGACATGGGCTTTCCGCCAATCCGCATGTTGCTGCAGCGATGGTAGATTTTCTCGTCGGGATTGAAATCATACTGAATATTCCCGACCCGGATCATATCCCCACCCTGTTGGTAATAGGGGTTCGGATTGAAAATGTTATCGGCCACCTGCTCCATGATGTTCTTGATCTGCTCGCCGGTGTAGGTGTTGACCGTGACCTGGGGATAGGTGATGGCGGTCTGGCCCATCACGTCTTCCATGGTGATGGTTTCACCGGGGAGTTTGCAATAGCCCCAGCGGAAGCCCGGCGAGAAAGACGCCTCGCAATCCATCTCATCGCGCAGCGCATCACAGAGCAGCTGGTCGAAGCTGCCGTTGAAGTTGTCGCGCCGGTACAGCAGGCTCTCCGTGGTGGCCAGGGGTTGGGCCAGTTTCTCTTGATACGGACTGCGAACCTTATGGATATAGTCCGCCATCTCCGCATCTTCCTTGATCAGGTTGGAGAATACCGGCAGATAATGGAAACGCCAGCCATTGAGCTTGCCCTTGCCCACGTCCAGGTCAAAACGCGCGAGAATTTTGCCGTTGGTGCTGGTGTTGATGATCAGTGTCTTGCCGACCATGAAAGGCTTGGGACCCATGATGTCGTGGGTGTGCCCGCCCAGGATGATGTCGATACCTTTGACCATGGCGGCCATTTTCTTATCCACATCGGCGCCGTTATGCGAGAGGACCACCACCAGATCAGCATGCTGCTGTTCGCGGCATTCCGTTACCATTTTCTGCATGTGCTCGGTATGAATGCCAAAGCCCCAGTCGGGAATCATGTAACCCGGGTTGGCAATGGGCGTAAAGGGAAAAGCCTGGCCGATAACGGCAATTTTGCGACCGCTGACCTCATGGATATGGTAGGGTTTGAAAACCAGTTCCTGCCAGGTGTTGCTGAATACGTTCTGGGCCAGGAAATTGGCCTTGAGCTGGGTTTTGACCAGATGCTGCACCTGATCCTGCCCGTAGGTAAATTCCCAGTGGCCCACGAAATCATCAATACCCAGTAAATTCTGGGCTCCGACCATATCCGCCCCCTTGGTCCAGAGACTGGTCGCTGAACCTTGCCAGGTGTCGCCACCGTCCAGTAGCAGAACCTTGTCGCCCCGTTGTTGGCGATAGCGTTTGACCAGGCTGGCAATATGCGCATAGCCGCCAATTTTTCCGTACTTGTGGGCTAGGGTGTCGAAGTCCAGGCAGGAATAGGCATATTTGCTGGAGGGCGGAGTGGCTACGCCGTAATAATCCAGCATCCACTGACCACAAAGGTGGGGAACCTGATTCAGCACCGGGCCTACGCCGATATTGGTATCGGGCTCCCGCCACCAGACCGGCAGCAGCTGAGCATGGGAATCCGTCATATGCAGCAGGGTAACATTGCCGTAATCAGGAATTTCATAAGGATCCGCATCGGCTCCCCAGGCGGATTGCACGGCTCCCCGGGTCAAAAAACTCCCGGCTCCGGCAATACCCATCAATTGCATGAAATCACGTCTACTTAAATTCATTGGAATCCTCCGGTGTGAATTAAAGCCCGCCAGCAGCGGCTTGCTTCATCACGGTAATAATCTGATGATCCAGTTCCTGGGCCACTTTGGCGGATTCCGGATCTTTCGGGAAATATTTCAGGGCAAAAGTGGGCAGATAAGTCATGAGTTTCAGTTGTCCACCCTGTTCGTACATGACAATTTTACAGGGTGCAAAAGCCCCGAATTCCGGTGTGCTTTTAAGGATTTTTGCGCCCAGCACCAGGTTGCAGACTTCGTAGATGACATAGGGCTGATTGCTTTTGATGCCCCTTTCCTTGAGCCCCTCCTGAACATCCAGTGTGCCGACGACATTCATGTTTTCTGCTTCGGCGCCACTCTGGATGCCCATTTTGATTTGCGCCGGAGTCACGCCCTTTTGCACATTGACAATATACAGTGGGCTGGCGGTGTTGATGGGTGGCATTCCGGCTACCGTCGAGGGTATTTCAGCGCCTTGAGCCAGGCCAGCCAGACCTAATCCTGCACAGAGGGCTGCCGACAGCAGCAGTGATTTCTTCGCGTTCATGGTATTCCCCATAGATTCTGGTAGTGGTGAGGGCGAGTGAAAATTGTGGATTGATCACTCGCCAAATTAATCAGGGACGATATCCCGGCACATTGATTTTTATGCCGTTACTGAGATAACTCATGAAATATTCCAGACGTTTGTAATCGGCACTTTCCAGCGGTTGGGGAATGGCTCCCACTTTTTTATCGCAACCCTGCATCCGCTTCTGCAGCGTGTTGACGGCCGACCAGGCTGCCCTGTAAGTCGGAAAATGGGCACTTTGTCCCTGTACCGGAGAAATAATCTGGGCGCGCAGATATTTTCCAGCATAAGCCACATGACAGGTTGCACAGGAGAAATTCAATTGCCCACGCTTCATGAAAAAGTAGGCTTTCCCTTCTTCAAAAGCTTTGGTTGCCCCCGGACCCTGTACCTGAACATCGACGGGCATGCCGTTGGACAGGGACGTCAGGTAGGTTTGCAGGGCGATCATATCGCTGCTGCCGTATTTGAGAGGCGCCTCGCCATTGGCTTTTCGGCAGGCATTGAGACTGGTGCCGATGGTGACAATGTCATGGGTTTTGGGGTCATACATGGGATAGTGGGCCGCGACACCCTTGCCTCCGTCAGGATAACAACTCGCATAGGTCTTGCCGTTGGCAAAAGCTTTTGTCCACAAGGCCTTACCCTGGGATAACGTCAAATCTCCGGGATTGAATTGAATAGCCTCCTGATATTGACTGTACATTTCCGGGCTGAAGGCATAAGAGCCCAGAGCGTACTTTTCCAGAGGCATGTTAGGGTTTTGTTCCTTGAAATAGGTATGAAACTGCTTGAGTGTTTCGGCCGGTCCGACCTTGGTATTTCCCAGGTCCCACCAGTTGACTGCCTGCGCGGCGTCACTGACACCAGCTAGGCCTAAGATTGAAAGCGCAATCAGCAACCGCTTCATGGGTTCCTCCTTTTGTTGCAGGGGCGATTTCTTCGCCCCGATATAGGTATCAGGCTACCGTCAGTTTGGAGTCCGCACTCCAGTTGCCGCCGGTATTGTCTTTCCAGACCATTTTCAGTGTGCCACTGCTTTCGGCGCGCAACTTGAATGCCAGATAGGGGTTGGCGCTGACGGCTGTACTCCAGTCAATGTCGAGCAAGGGCTTGTCGTTATAAGTGATGGTGACGGTTTGGATGAAGTGTGCGGGGATGACTTTTCCCGCCTTGTCCTTGGTCAGCCCTGTGGTCATGGGGTTCATGATCAAAGATCGGACTTCGACAACTTCTCCTTTCTTGGCGCTACTGGCCATGCGAATCATTGGGTTACCTACATTTCCTGCCATGGATAATTCCTCTTTGCAATAGGTGAAAGTTGGGGGTTAACCGCCGCAACCACCAATGGTGACTTTGACTTCACGGGGGGCAGAGGCCATCAATACCCCTTTATTGGTTTTGGCCACGACCCGGACATTGTCGGTTTTGGCCATTTTGATCCGTTGCTGGATGTAGGCCTGACCCGAAGCGGGCGTAAAGGTGAACTGGCTGGCCAGGGGCGTAGGATTATGGTCAACAAACAAATAAACGGTCGCAATGTAATCATCAGCGGTCATCGGAGAATCCACTTCAATGGTAACGGGAACCGCGCCGCCATTTTCAGCAATAGTGGGGGCCGTCAGTTTGACCTTGGAAGATACGGGCACATCAGTTTTACCGATGGAATCGGACATGGCATCTTTCAGCAACTTGGCATCAAATGCCTTTGCCGGCCAGCCAGCGACGTTATCCGCAAAGGCCATCTGCGGTTTGAGCAGGCCCAGGCCGGCAGCCGTAGCCACTGCTCCCGTAGCTAGGCTGGCACCTAAAAACTGGCGTCGCGCAATAGGTTTATTCATCATTATTGTCTCCTTGAGAATTACGGGTGGATTGTTACTTTAAAGACCATAAATAGTCGGCTACCTGCTCTAACTGGGTTTGTGTCAGCACTTTGTTTTTTCCAAACTCAGGCATGTTGGCATAAGGAAATAATTTTTCCGGGTCACCCAGAAAGGCCACCAGTTTTTCCTTGGTCTGGAACATTTGCTGGAAAGTCACGCCTTTCATGGGCAGGGCAGGCCCGACATTGCCTGCCATAGTGCCGCCGGGTAGAGCGTGACAGGCCAGACAGTTACCCTGGGCGCGATTGAAGGCAATGGCTTTGCCCGCCTGAATGTTACCGGCGTTTGTTGGTGTATCCGCAGCTGAGGCTTCCATACTGAGAGTTAGCCCGGCAAGACCTGCTATGAGCAAAGCGATCTGAGCAAGCTGTTTATTTCGATGCTTCATAAAATGCTCCTTTATTGCAGCGCGTCCCACTGGCGCGGCAGTAAATGGTTAGCAGATTTTGTGCCATCTCTTTTCATGGGAAACCCCTAACAATAAACAATAAAACATGCTGTAAAGTATAGTTTTAATCAGGGATTTTATTCGTCTATTTTTACGGTCATTTATGGGGCAAGTTCGATTGAATAAGGCTTTGGAAATAAAACCGGAGCTATGCAGGAAATCGACTGCCCGCGTTATTCGGCTTTGACGGGAAGGAAATAAGGAGCAATCCAGGGAAAAAGCAGTGTGCCAAAAGGACCAGATACTTCGCGCCGGTCCCTACTCTGGATCAGGAATCAAGATTATCGTCTTCCGGGTCTTGGTCGCCCAGCAAGCCGATGTTTTTCATCTTGGTGCGTAATTGTTTGCGACTGATGCCCAACAGTACGGCTGCCTGGCTTTGATTGAAGCGGGTTTTTTCCAGGGCGCTGAGCACGGTTTGTCTTTCCAGGGCCGGTAAGTCAAAGGGACTTGTGGCACCAGTGCTGCCAGGACCGATGTTCTGCTGACCAATATCGGCAGGCAGGTGCTGACGCTGAATGTGCCCGTTGCGGTTGAGTACCACCATCCGCTCCAGGAGATTTTCCAGCTGACGGATATTCCCGGGCCATTCGTAGGCCTCCAGTGCGGCCAGAGCATCGCTACTGATGGTAACTGTCGGGCTGCGGCCAATGACCAGGCAGATCTGTTCCAGAAAATGATGGACCAGCGGAGCAATATCTGCTCGTCTTTCCCGCAACGGCGGGATATGCAGCGGGATGACATTCAGCCGGTAGTAGAGATCTTCCCGGAAACGGCTTTCCGCTACGGCTTTGGCCAGATCCATATGGGTGGCCGCGACAATGCGGGCGGCCATCCGCACCGGTTGATGGGTACCGAGCCGGGTAAATTCCCGCTCCTGCAAGGCCCGCAGCAGTTTGACCTGCATCGCCAGAGGCATATCTCCCACTTCATCGAGAAACAGGGTGCCGGCCCCGGCCATCTCCAGTTTGCCAGCCTGGGTGCGAGTGGCTCCGGTAAAGGCACCTTTCTCGTAGCCAAAAATTTCGCTTTCCACGAGTTCCAGCGGGATAGCTCCGCAGTTGAAAGCAATAAAAGGCTGATCGGCACGATTGGAAGCTTGATGTAGAGCGCGTGCTACCAGCTCCTTCCCGGTCCCGGATTCTCCGGTAATCAGGACGTTGGAAGGCGCCGGGGCTACCAGATCAATAGTTTCCAGCAGGGTTTCAATGGCGCGGCTGACGCCGATCAGGCCATGGCGACGCGGTTCCTGGCGCATGGGTGGCAGTGCCTTACCGTGCCGCCCCAGAGTCTGACGAATCAAGGCGATGAGTTCGCCTTCATCCACTGGTTTGGTCAGATAATGTTCGGCGCCAGCCTTGATGGCTTCCACTGCCTGTTCGATTTCCCCGTAGGCGGTAGTAATAATGACCGGTATTTCCGGGTGCTTTGTCTTGATATTGCGGAGCAGCTCGGTACCGGAAATACCGGGCAGACGTTGATCTGTGAGGATCAGCGCGGGCGGGTTGTTTTCGGTCATGGTCAGCGCCTGCTCGCCGCTTTCGGCTTCAAGCACGCGAAAGCCTTCGGCATTCAGTACCGCCGCCAGAACACAGCGCAGATTTTTTTCATCTTCCACTACTAAAATCAGATTTTGCATGTTTGCTATAACAGATCTCTTGGTATAAGGGTTTCAATGGCTTGCATTTTTACCTGGCGGAGGCAATCCGCAAGGCAAATGGAGAATGAATCGGGCACCAGCAGCGGTGTCACATAATTCAATGCTGCCATCATGCACCATCATGATTTTTGTCACCACCGCCAATCCCAGACCGCTGCCCTTGGTTTTTGTGGTGACATAGGGTTTGAAAATGGTGGCGCGTTTTTCCAGAGGAATACCGGGTCCATTATCCGCAACGGTAATGTTCAATTGGGTAAGATTCTTTTGTTCTGCAGAAAGTTGCAATACCCCGCCCTGCATGGGCAGGGCATCAATAGCGTTGAGAATCAGGTTGCTCAGTGCCTGTTCCAGCAGTGAAGGGTCGAGTTTGGCATGGAGCATTTCCGGGCAGTCCAGGGTGGCTACGATGGTTTTGGTTTCCAGATCGGCCCTATGCCTCGCCAAACAACGTTCCAGCAGGGGACGAATCGGCGTGTCAACCGGTACTGCCGCATAGGGACGACCAAAGTCCAGAAATCCCTGGGTCATATCGTAGAGGCGCTGCACTTCTTCCTCAATGATGCGGATAAAATCGCCCTGATGATCTGCCTGACCATAGCGCACCAGATAACGGGCAGCACCGCGCAGGGAAGACAAGGCGTTACGAATTTCATGGGCTACCTGTGCCGACATTTCGCCAATGGTAGCCATACATTGCATGGCCTGCTGTCGCTGGTGCAGCTGGCGCAGTTCGGTCAGATGTTCCTGAAGGCGTTGTTCGGTCAAGCGAAAGGCCCACTCCAGACGATGGAGTTCATCGCCGGATTGCGGAGGGCGGATCATGGCGGTTTTCTTGTCGAGGCCCAGACGATTTTCCATGCTTTCAATTTCATCCAACAGCCGTAATACCGGGCGGGTCATGGCAAGGCTGACCAGATAAGCGCCCAGCAGTCCCAATAATGCGGTTATCAGACCCAGCACAATCAGGCGACTAGTGGTTCGATCCAGGCGCCGGTTGACCAGGCTGCTGATATGTTGACGATTCCCTTGCAAATAAACGAAGCCCAGCTGATTGCTACCAGCGAGAATGGGAGCGTCAAAGCGATCTATTTGATGGGCATCGCTGCGGGCGATAGGTGGGGATAGGCTTTGTCCCAACTGGCGGATATCCGGGCTGGCGACCACCACATGCTGACGGTTGGTGATGATAATGGATTGTACCAACGGATTGTGCAGTTCCACCAACTTGCCGAGTTTCCCGCCATCTTTGAGAAGGAGCGGATCCGCAGCCGAGCTGGCCAGGGTTTCCGTGAGACGCAGCAGTTCGGTTTGTACCTGATTGGTCAGGTCATTACGCACAGAGGTATAGAGAAAAATGGAAATAGATAGATAAATCAGGGCTACCAGTAGCAAGACAAAAGTCATGCTTTTGGCGCGCCAGGACATATTCTGCCAAAAGCGGGTCGGTAGCCCCAAATGATCCGCGACCGTCGATGGCCAGTTGCGGGTTTGCGAGTGAGGGGGCAATGCCTCAGGCATGCGCTAACAGGCGGAAACCCATGAATCCAGCCTTATCCAGGGCGTTGAGAGGCAATTGAGCAACGTGTTCCCGGACTGCAGCGCGTTGTTCAGGGTTCAGCGTGCGCTTGACCACCAGAGTCCATACGGGTGCCCGACCCGCGCTCTGGACCACGGACCAGATTCCCGGCAATTGTTTTTCAAGGGTTTTGACGGTGGCGGCGCGCACTATACCCAGATCTGCATGATTTTCGGCAAGGGCAGTAAACACCGCGCGTTCTGAACCTTCCGGAACCCAGATGACGGGCCTGGTTCCCGCCAGACGCAACAATTGTTGTTCCGCCAGCGAACGGGCACTGCAGTAAGGGCTGGCAAAGGCTATGCGCAAGGGGACGTTAGGTATGGTCACATTGTTTGCCGCGCGCTCTCGACGAATAATGGCCAGACCATGTCTGTCAAGGCCGGAGACAGACTGGGCAACGGCAAGCATCTGGGTTTTTTCCATAGGGATCATTCTGGGCGTGAGCAGGGCAAAGTCAAATTTACCCATTTGCCCATCCCGAACAAAAGCCTGCTCATCAGGCGGTATGACCAGTTGTACCGGGCGCCCTGTGGCTGCGCTCAGGGCTTTTTGCAAAGGCGCAAAAATATGGTAGGCAGCAATAGGCGTGAAGGTCGGCGGAATCCCCAGAATCAGCGCTTGTTGCGGAACTCTCGGTGATAATGTGACGCCGTGAATTTCCTGATACAAGGTGCGCAGGGCATTATAATTTCCGTCATTGGTAGCGTTGAATCCTGCTGCCAGTCCGCCGAGGGCCCGGATGCTGGCGGGATCCTTGCTTTTGGCGCTCAACAAAGCCGCTGTGAGTTGTTTGCGCAGGGCGGCGGGCACCCCGTCAGAAGCGGCCAGCAGATCACCCGGACCGACTGCCGCATCGGCAATCACCCGCAAGGTTCCCGAATGCAGGTAGGGTGCCGCCACGTTGGCGGCTACGGCGGTGGCATCATAAAAACGTGCTGCTACATCCATGAGGGCGCTCTGATCAGAACCGCTTTGCCGAAAAGCACTGAAACTTTTGGGCGTCATCCCCAGTTCACGGAACATGGATAAAGGCACCAGGGATGAGGCTGCACAGGCCGGGTCACCCATGACAAAGCTGCGATTTTTGAGTTGCAGGACATTGTGGATAGGACTATTGCGGCGCACGACAATCACGCTATGGTTTCCGCCGGGTGTAGGAATGACCCCTGCGAGAGGATAATAGGCTTGCTGGTGGGCGCTACGGATGTAGGCAATAGGACAAAAAAGCACCATTTGTGGTGTGTTTTTGTCGGCTTGATCGTAAAAACTTTGCAGGTTGGCGCTGAAATGCAGGGTGACCTTTTGTCCGATGCTGTGGCTCAGGTACCGGGCTAGAGGGGTGAAAGCCGCATACATGACGGCGGGACTGCTGACCGGCGGCAACAGAAAGTTTAGACCGGCTTGCGCCGGAAGCGCGAAACAGCAGAGAATCATCCACAACCAGAGTCGTATGGGGTTTTTCATCGGAAATTCCAGAGCCTTTGGAGCATCACATAATATTCAAGCAAAAGGAGTGCCAATTTCATGTCCGTTCCTGAAAGTCTGAACCATTTTAATGCGCAGGGTGAAGCCCATATGGTCCACGTCGGTACCAAGGCGGTCAGTGCCCGGGTAGCTGTGGCTGAAGGAGAAATCCGGATGGCAGAAAGTACTTTCACGCGCATTACCCAGGGACAAATACAGAAAGGGGATGTGCTGGGTATTGCCAGAATAGCGGCCATTCAGGCTACCAAGAGAACCTGGGAACTGATCCCTTTGGCACACCCGTTGCTCCTGACGGGAGTCGAGGTGGAGCTGATGCCTGCCCAGGATCCGGCCCGCATTATTTGCCGTGCAGAAGTACATTGTGCTGGGCAAACCGGAGTGGAAATGGAAGCACTGACGGCGGTTTCAGTGGGTCTGCTGACAATTTACGATATGTGTAAAGCGGTGGACAGAGGTATGGAAATAAACGCCATACGCCTGATCAAAAAAGAGGGCGGCAAGTCAGGTTGTTGGACCAGAGAATCCCGCCCCTAGATACTGGGTTATTTGCCGCGATGGGGACTGGAGCTGTAGCGCATCATGACATCCGTATCTTTCCAGTTCGATTCCTTCAGGATTTCATCGGGAATCATGTACCGATCCTGGGGAGCCACATCCTTGAATTTCACAACCCGCAGCACGTCAGTATAGGGCAGCTTGCGCAGCAGGCCGTCCTTGTCGGTGGCACGTACGATCATGGCATCCTTCAACAGGGCATATACATAGAAATTACCGGGTCTTAACTTGCCTTCCTTGTCTTTCCAGGTCACGGTAATGCGTGAATGTTCTTTGAAATCATTGCGAATCATGAATGCATCTCCTTGGACTAAGCGCCATTAAACTAATCATCGTCCCTGCCACAAAGCAAATAAGGACTACTTATTACAAAATCAAAAACGCTGACTTGCTTTATCAGGTACGCTCCGCCAAGATTCTGGCGATAACGGGATGTCCCCGATTTGGTGCAGCCAGGCGCGAGGTACAATTATGGCTACGGTTATGGAATTTGAAGACCACAGCAAGCAGGAAATCAAGTATTCCACTTGCTACATGTGTGCTTGTCGTTGTGGCATCAAAGTCACTGTAGAAGACAATAAGGTACGATTTATCCAGGGGAACCGCAACCACCCGATCAACCAGGGTGTGCTCTGTGCCAAAGGTTCCGCCGGAATTATGAAGCAATATTCTCCGGGCAAGTTGCGCAACCCGCTGCGCCGCAAGCCGGGTACCGAGCGTGGCGCCGGAGAATTTGAAGAAATTTCCTGGGATGAGGCGATCAATACCCTGACCGAAAGGCTGGCCCATATCCGTGCGACGGATCCCAATAAGCTCGCTTACTTCACCGGTCGCGACCAGATGCAGGCGCTGACCGGACTATGGGCGCAGCAGTTTGGCACCTTGAACTGGTCCGCCCACGGTGGTTTCTGTTCGGTAAACATGGCGACGGCCGGATTGTACATGCTCGGTCACGCTTTCTGGGAATTTGGCGACCCCGACTGGGATCGCACCAAATATTTCATGCTCTGGGGGGTCGCCGAAGATCACTCTTCCAATCCTCTGAAAATCGGTCTGGAGAAGCTCAAGCGACGTGGCGGGAAATTTGTCGGCATCAATCCGGCACGTACCGGCTACCAGGCCATTGCCGATGAATGGGTGCCCATCAAGCCCGGTACTGATGGCATGCTCGCCCTGTCCATGGTGCATGTGCTCCTGCAGAACGAACAGTTCGACTGGGATTTCCTCCTGCGCTATACAAACGCCCCTTTTCTGGTCGTCAATACCCCCGGCAAGGCGGGAGATGGTCTGATTCTCCGTGATGCAGAAGGCCATCCTCTGATCTGGGACATTCAGAAAGAATGTTTTGCCAATGGCATGGAGGCGGGTTCCACCGCTGCGTTGTTTGGAGAGTATACCGCTCCTGATGGCCGACCGGTGCGTACGGTCATGTCAGTACTGGCAGACCGCTATCTCAGTGATGAATACTCCCCCAAAAATGCTAGTAAAATTACCGGGATTCCTGCCGAAACCATTGAGCGTCTGGCCCTGGAAATGGCCCATGTGGCTTTCAAGGAAAGCATTGAAATCAATGTGGAGTGGACCGACTGGGCCGGACGCAAGCAGGACAAGTTCATCGGTCGGCCGGTGTCCATGCATGCCATGCGCGGCATTTCTGCCCATTCCAATGGTATGCAGTCTGCTCGGGCCATTCATCTGCTGCAGGTGTTGCTGGGTACCATCGATTGCCCCGGCGGCTTCCGCTCTAAGGCTCCCTATCCCAAGCCCGTGCCGCCGGCCATCAAGCCCGCCCAGCACAGTGCTCCCAATACTCCGCTCAAGTCTTCACCACTGGGCTTTCCGACAGCTCCCGAAGATCTGGTCATTGACGAAAATGGTCAGCCCAAGCGCATTGACAAGGCCTATTCCTGGGAAGCGCCTATTGCCAATCATGGTTTGATGCACATGGTGGTCACCAATGCGGTCAATAAAGATCCCTATGCCATTGATACCCTGATTTTCTTCATGGCCAACATGAGTTGGAATTCCACCATGAATACGGCCAATGTGCAGGACATGCTCAAGTCCAAGGACGAGAATGGTGAGTACAACATTCCCTTCCTGGTGGTGGTCGATGCCTTCCATTCGGAAATGGTCAATTTTGGCGATTTGATTCTGCCGGATACCACCTATCTGGAGCGCTACGATGCCATTTCCCTGCTCGATCGTCCGATTTCGGAACCCGACGCCATTTGTGATTCCATTCGCCACCCCATCCTACAGCCAGACCGTAATGTCCGGCCCTGGCAGGAAGTCATGGTGGATATAGCCGGTCGTCTGAAATTCCCGGCCTTTACCAAGGAAAATGGCGAACCCCGTTTCTCCGGTTACAAGGACTTCATCACCAACTACGAACGTGCGCCGGGGATCGGCTTTCTTGCCGGTTGGCGGGGTGAAGACGGAGAAACCCATCTACGCGGTGCCCCCAATCCCAAACAGTGGGATCGTTACATCGAAAACCAGGGCTTTTTCAAATATCACCTGCCCGAGTCCATGGCTTTCTATCGCTTTGCCAACAAGGAATATCTGGAACTGTCCCAGCGGATTGGTTTCAATCCGACTGCAGACCCCATCACCATTGAGCTGTACTCCGAAACCTTCCAGCGTTTTCGTCTGGCGGGAATGGGTCTTTATGACGGACCACAGCCCAAGGACCCGGTGGATCGGGAGCGACTGGCTACCTACTTTGATCCTTTGCCGGCTTTTTACGAGCCGCTGGAACAGCAGCGTGTCGACAAGAAGGAGTATCCGTTCTTTGCCGTCAACCAGCGCCCGATGATGATGTATCACTCCTGGGATAGCCAGAATGCCTGGTTACGCCAGATTCTCGCCCAGAACTATATGTACATGAACCGCAAGCGCGGCGAGCAGATGGGTATCGTCGACAAAAGCTGGGTATGGGTGGAAAGTCACAACGGCAAAATCCGGGTGCAGGTCAAGCTGATCGAAGGTTGCCAGGAAGATACCGTTTGGACCTGGAATGCCATCGGCAAACAGTCCGGGGCCTGGGGCCTGAAACCGGAAGCGGCTGAAGCCACTCGGGGATTCCTCATGAACCATCTCATTTCCGAGTTGCTTCCGGCCAAGCAGGGGGAAAGACGTTTGACCAACTCCGACCCCATTACCGGTCAGGCGGCCTGGTACGACCTGATGGTGAAAATTTATCCGGCGGCCCCCGGAGAAGAAGGGACCTGGCCGGTATTCCCGACCATGAAACCCCTGCCGGGAGATACCCCGGCGCCGGACGTGTTGCGCTACCACACCCACAAGCCCGTCAACCTGAAATCCTGACGCGCTAAGGAGACTGCGATGAGACTCGGTTTAGTCATTGATCTGGACACCTGCGTCGGCTGTCATGCCTGCGCGGTGGCTTGCAAAGAATGGAATACCAGCGGTACGACAGCACCGCTGACCGACTACGATCCCTATGGCGCGAAGCCTTCAGGGGTCTGGTTCAATCGTATCCGGCATTTTGAAATAGGCGATTATCCCTATAACAAAACCGTGAATTTCCCCATGTCCTGCATGCATTGTGAAAACGCCGAATGTGTGACGGTATGTCCCACCGGCGCTTCCTATAAGCGGGCCGAAGACGGTATTGTTCTGGTCGATCAGAACAAGTGCATGGGCTGCAATTACTGCTCCTGGGCTTGCCCTTACGGCGCCCGCGAGTTGGATCGGGTGTCCGGAACCATGAAAAAATGTACGCTCTGCATTGACCGTATTTATGATATGGAAATTCCGGAAGAGGAAAGACAGCCCGCTTGTGTGTTGACCTGCCCGGCCCACGCCCGCATGTATGGTGATCTGGATGATCCTGAAAGTCCGGTCAGTCGTGCCGTTCGCGACCGGGGTGGTTACCAGTTGATGCCCGAGCTGAATTACAACCCCACCAACCATTATTTACCCCCTCGCGTCCTTGCCCCGATTCCCACTGAAGAGCTGAAGAAAAAAGCGGTTCGCAAAGTGAAGGAATGGGTCAATCGCGTTGTTGAGCGTTAAGGAGAGACCATGCATCCGGCACTCGCAGTTATTTTTCTGACGCTATTCTCAGGCGGTGGATTCGGTATCATGGCATTGACCGCCATCATCAATGATTTCCAGATTGACGGCGGCCTGAATCCTCTGCAGACCATGATCGCGGTCATTCTCTCCCTGGTTTTTGTCAGCATCGGTATGTTGTCATCCACCGCCCATCTGGCTAATCCTAAAAACGCCTGGCGGGCATTTACCCGTTGGCGTACCTCCTGGTTGGCCCGGGAAGGGGTTTTCGCCGTTTTATATTATCCTTTCGCCTTCGCCTACCTGATTTGGGTGTTTTTTACCGCCGGCACCCAGGATACGGTAGGATTAATCCTGGCTAATTTGGCAGGGCTGATCGGCCTGATTACGATTTTCTGTCAGGGCATGATTTATGCCGTGCTGAGAACTATCCGCCAGTGGAATACCGCCCTGGTTCCTGCCAATTTTTATGTGATGGGGCTGGCCATTGGCGCCACCATTCTCGCTGCTGAACGGATGATCATGGGCGCGCCCGCACCCACCCTGGTTGGCATTGCCCTGGGCCTTCTGGTAGCGGCAGCAGTCATGAAAGGTATTTACTATTTTTGGATCAGTCGCCCCAATGGTCCCACCATTCGTACCGCCACAGGCTTTAACCGTTTCACCGTACGTATCCTGGAGCAGGGCCACACTTTTGGTACCTTCCTGACCGAAGAGTTCGGGCACACACTGCCGAGTGCCAAGGCGCGCAATATTAAATTCATGATGTATATTTTTGCCTTCATCATTCCAGTGGCCGCCTTGGTCATCGGTATTTTGACGGCTCAAATGGCTTTCCCCTGGATTGCCGTCATTTCCGTGGTATTCGGTATTGGCGTAGAGCGCTGGCTGTTTTTTGTCGAAGCGCAACACGTCATTAATTTGTATCACGGTCGTCAACAGTGTTGAACCGGGTCTGGAAAGAGGTCTAGTATAAGTTCTTTTCCGGTCTGACCGAGGTGAAAAATATGGCGCAGGAGGTATTGGCTACACCGCTACGAGAATCCGCCCTGGCGGATCGTTTCGGAAGGCAGATTACCTACCTGCGCATTTCTGTGACTGAACATTGTAATTTTCGCTGCGCCTATTGTTCTCCCGCCGAAGGCACCCCGTTTTTTGCCCGCAAAGATCACCTTCAGGTGGAAGAATATGATCGCCTCATTGCCATATTTGCAGGCCTGGGTGTGCGGCATATGCGTTTCACAGGTGGCGAACCCCTCATTCATCCCCATTTGCACAGCCTGATTGCAGCCGCTCAGCGACAGGGGATCGGTAAAATCAGCGTCAGTACCAATGGCCTGTTATTACCCCGGAAAGCGGAGTTGCTCCGTCAGTCTGGAGTCAACAACCTCAATATCAGCTTGGATAGTCTCGAACCCGAAGTATTTGCCCGGGTCACCCGGGGCGGCAAACTGCAAGTAGTCTTGCAAGGCATCACGGCGGCGGTGGCAGCGGGGATTCCCCGGATCAAGCTCAATGTGGTGTTGATGCGCCGGGAAAATGGTCATGCTCTGGCTGACCTAGTGCGCTACGCCCTGGAACAACATATTGATATCCGTTTCATTGAAACCATGCCTCTGGGTGAAGCGGGTAGCGAAGCGCAACAGTCAGAATTCCTCAGCGCCAGTGAAGCCCGTGAACGTATTGAAGATGAGCTGGGCACCCTGTACCCGGCTTTTCGCCCGACCGATAACGGTCCGGCCCAACTCTATCAATTTGCAGGGCAACCGCGCTCGCAGATTGGCTTTATCACGCCCATCAGCGACAATTTTTGTGCCAGTTGTAATCGAGTCCGCTTGACCGCCAGTGGTCGTCTCGTATTTTGTCTGGGCCAGGAAAACGGGGTGGATCTCCTACCTATGCTACGTAGCGCATATCGGGATGCCGACATTGCCGAGGAAATCCGTGCGCGCATCTGGCAGGATAAACCCGAGCGTCACGAATTCGTGACCGATCCCGAACGCTCGTCGCGGATTTTCATGATGCGTCTTGGTGGATAAGGTGCTACACGTTGGCGAGTACATGGTGTAAGCTAACAGATGACGTTAATTTATTAATTGGTGAATAACTTATGTACGGTTTTCAGGAAATCACGGCAGACCAACTCAAAGACTTGAGCGATCAGGGTGGCGATTTCATTTTAGTGGATGTACGCTCACCCGCTGAAGTGGCAAGAGGCATCATTCAAGGGGCGCAGCATATTCCCCTGCACATTCTGCCCATGTCTCTGCAGCAACTGGACAAATCCAAGACGGTGGTCTTTTATTGTCTGAGTGGTGGACGTTCAGCCCAGGCTGCCGCTTTTGCGGCTGCGCAAGGCTTTGATCAAGTGCTGAATTTGCGCGGTGGAATTTCGGCTTGGGCGAATCGTGGTCTGCCCATCGGACAGTTGCCCGGTCAATAAGGATTTTCTAAAATAGGGGTGCTTAATCATCAAATCAAAATATTTGCCTTGCTGTTCCCCCTTTTCCTGATACAGTCTTGCAGGTAGTTTTCAGACATCAACAACCTTAGGAGGTTAAACCATGGTACAAGAAGATCAAGTACTCGACGCACGCGGCCTGAATTGCCCCTTGCCTATTCTGCGCACCAAAAAGGCCCTTGGCGAGCTGACCTCCGGTCAGGTCCTGAAGATCGTCGCTACCGATCCTGGTGCTGTGAAAGATTTCGAAGCCTTTTCCAAGCAGACCAAAAATCCGCTTCTGGAGCATGCTGAAGCTGCAGGCGAATTTGTCTTTTTTATTCAAAAGGCCTAATTGTATGAGGTTGGGTTGATTGCCTGACCGGGAGTTGAAAATGGACGAGAAAAAACTGGCGATTGTTGCCACAAAAGGTACGCTGGATTGGGGTTATCCGCCCTTTATTCTGGCTTCTACCGCTGCTGCCCTGGGTTACAGCGTAGAAATCTTTTTCACCTTTTACGGTCTGCAATTGCTCAAGAAAGATCTGAGTCACCTGCGTGTCAGCCCCTTGGGTAATCCGGCCATGCCGATGCCCGTCCCGATGCCTACACTGA
Organism: Acidithiobacillus montserratensis; assembly: GCF_018853465.1. Lineage (GTDB taxonomy): Bacteria > Pseudomonadota > Gammaproteobacteria > Acidithiobacillales > Acidithiobacillaceae > Acidithiobacillus > Acidithiobacillus montserratensis. The sequence continues at coordinate 1,136 of NZ_JABBOU010000058.1, read as the reverse complement.
TGATGGTGTTGCCGGGAATGGAAGGAATGGCCACCTCCATGATGAAAAGCAAAATGAAGGCCAAGGGTGTAGCCAGTCTGGATGAATTGCGCGAGTTGTGCGTAGAAGCTGAAGTACGAATGATTGCCTGTCAGATGACCGTCGATCTTTTCGAGTTTGATACGGCAGATTTCATTGACGGCATTGAACTGGGTGGCGCGGCTGCCTTTTTTGAGTTTGCTGGCGAGTCCGATATCACGTTATTTATTTGAACCAATGATCTGCGCTGCGGGTCGAACAGGTATGACGTATTAATTGCGAGCGAGGAGCAAGTAGATGGCGACTTACGCTGAAATGAAAGAGATGTTTGACGAAATCCGTGCGGATTTTCGTTATGACCACGAACTCAATGGCTGTTTGAATTGTGGCATTTGTACGGCTACCTGCCCGTCGGCGCAGTTCTATGATTATAGTCCCCGTGAAATCGTCCAGCTGCTCTGGACGGAAAACGTGGAACAGATTTATGACGCCATGCAGGAAAAAATCTGGGCTTGTGCTCAGTGCATGACCTGCGCAGCGCGTTGTCCTTTCAAGAATTCCCCCGGCGGACTGGTTATGATCATGCGCGAAGTTTCTATTCGCCACGGTATGCAATCTGCCAAAGACGTGTTGCGTCCCTTCGGTCGCGTGATGCTCAAGCTGATTACCACCGGTAACCAGCTTTCTCCTGACATGATTCAACCCGATCATTTCCCGGACTGGGGCCCCAATATCCAGAAAGTGGAAGGCGATTTGCGGGTATTGCGCAAGGCCATTCCGGTCCGCACCTTGCAGACCGTTGAAACCGCATGGGAAGTATCTCTCAAAACCTCCGTCGAGATGTACACCATTTGGGAAATGACGGGTGTGTTGAAGTCCCTGGAAACCATGGATGAAAATCTCTTTGACGTGATCGAAGACTTCATCGATGAAAAGCGGGAAGACTACGAAGACTGGCTTGAAAGCCAGGAAGACTGACGGATCAAGGAGATTGATATGAGCGACAACAGCACGCAGCAAGGTCTGGCGGGACACGGTGCCTTTTTTCAGGACACCAATCTGTCGGCGAATGAAGCGGAAGCGGCCACGGCCTGGGTCCGCAGCCATGTAGACCGGCG
>NZ_JABBOU010000057.1 GCF_018853465.1 Acidithiobacillus montserratensis | reverse complement strand
TTCCCGCCGTTTTGCAGACGGGCATCAAGAGCTATCTGCCGGGAGAGATCACGGCGGTGGTCAGCCAGAACGTCTATTCGTCCGTGAATGGGGCAACGCTCCTGATCCCTGCCGGCGCCAAATTGGTGGGCACCTATGACACACAGACGGCCCTGGGCATCAACCGGCTGGCCGTTGCCTGGACGCGCATCGAGTTTCCGAACGGTACCACCATGAACCTGCCGGGATACGAAGGGGCAGGCGGTGCTGGATACGCGGGCTTCGCCGGGGAGGTCAATGACCACACCTGGCTGATCTTCAGGAATGCGTTATTGATGTCGATCGTGGATGCCGGGATGGCGATTGCCTCTCCGTCCACGTCGACCAGTGTGACAGGCCAGATGTCCGGGAATGTGGCACTTCAGGACAGCGAGCAAGCACTGGCACAGACCTTTGGGGAAGCCGAATCCCAGCTGCTGGAAAAGTACATCGATATCGCACCCACGATTACCATTCCCACCGGCTATCTGTTCTCGGTGGTGGTGGCGCATGACATGATCTTCCCTGGCCCCTACGACCCGGCCATGCAGACGGGGTCGGCCATGATCGACCCGGCGCTTGGACCAAATCTCAATCCCTATGGGTTGCACCCTGCGAAGGGGCTGCGCCCTGCCAAGGGGTAAGGAGCGAAAAATGCGCGGAAGCATCATCATCCGGACAGAGCACGATTGCGCAGGGCTTTCGCCGGCAAGGCGAACAGCGATTGTGACACAGAAAGTGCGCTCCCTGTCCGATGAGGACCTGAAGGATCTGGCCCGGCGCCGGGAGAAACAGCACCCCGGGCGTCACCTTCGCCCCATGTCGATCACCCTGCCTGCCGACGTGCTGGAACGACTGCAAGGCTTTCAGGGAAGCAGATGGAGCGTCTCCGCGCTGATCGATCGGATTCTGGAATCGGAAGATATCCGCCCAGCATCGTCACGGAGTGCGCGATGATTTTGCTCTCCCAGATCAGTGCGGAATGCGCCCCCATGGTTGCATCCTCGACGATGGCCGCCATTGTGCGGGTGGAGTCCGGGGACAACCCGTTGGCGATGTGGAACAACAGTACGCGGAGCATGGTCATTCCCGGCAGTCGGGCTCAGGCCATCCGGTATTTGCGGCACGCCATGGCCGCAGGCCAGCGGGTCGACGTGGGGCTGGCCCAGGTGGATACCGGGAACTTCGCCGCCTTCGGACTCACGCCTCAGAACGCCTTCAATGCCTGCGCCAATCTTCGGGCTGGCGGCGAAATCCTGCACATGGATTGGCAACAGGCGTTGTCCAGCGGCTACCGGGGTCAACTAGCACTCTACCACGCCTTTGAAGCGTACAACTCCGGGCGGCTCCGGGGCGATGCCCAATATGCCAACCGGATACTGGGTGCCGCTGGATTACCCACGTCCGCCGGCTGCAAGCTTGCCAGCTGCAAGCCTGTCGCTTACGGCCGATTGCGCACTGTCTCCTGGGGCAACCAGGGTAACGCGGTGCTGCCGACCAATCCCTTTCCCCAATTTCGGTGGCAGGCAAAATCGCCTCAGGCGGTAACCAGCGGACCATCAGATGACTCCCACTCCTGGCCGGTTCTCCCGTAAGGATGCCGAGATGACAGACAAGATCCACGCCCCTGGCAGCTCCGTTGCCGACTACAAGGTCCAGCGCCTCGCCCGGGGCGGCAGGCTCAAGACGACGCTCGCCGGTGTTGCGGCGGGCGTTCTCGGTTACACGCTAGGCATATCCTATGTGGCCAGGGACGTGTTTCCTGGCTACCAGTGGACCGATGATTTCATCCAGAAGGCGCATGCCTACATCGCATTGCCCTACGGCTGGCGTCTGTATGACCCCTTGCCGTTCCTGCGCCCCATGATCCTGAACATCCACTATCCGGTGATTCATCAGGCGTTCTATGACGCCGGTCTGCCGGCCGTGGTGCTGGGCATGCTCACGGCGGGGATACTCGGGAAAAAGCACAAGGACGCGCAAAAAGCCGTCCTGGACAATCCTGTGCATGGTTCAGCGCATTGGGCGGGTAAAAGTGACGCGATCCGGGCGGCGCTCCTGCCCGCTCCCCCGCCAAAGACGGTGATGGACTCCCTGCGCCCCTGGCTTGGCTTGCACCCTGCGAAGGGTTTGCATCCTGCAAAGGGCTTGCACCCTGCAAAGGGGCTCAAGGGAGATTCCGAATGGGCCCTCTGGCTAGAGCGGCGGGAAAAGCGGAAAAAGGAGGCCGCCGAGTGGCGGAAGAGGAGGGCGGAGAGGGAGAAGAAACGCCTGTCGGAGATCCCGGAGCCGACGGTTTTTGACCGGTTCGACTCCCCCCATGTCTGCTATGTGGGGGCCTTCGTCGAGAACGGCGTGGCCACCCCACTCCAGCACACCGGGGCGGAACACATCCTGGTCTTTGCCCCGACCCGATCGGGCAAGGGCGTGGGACTGGTACTGCCCACCCTGCTGGACGGCTGGATGGACTCGGTGGTCGTGCATGACATCAAGGGGGAAAACTTCCACCTGACGGCGGGCTATCGCAAGGCCATGGGCCACCACATCCTGAAGTTTTCACCGGGATCAGTATCCGAAGAAGGTTGCCACTTCAACCCGCTGGACGCGGTGCGTGTCGGAACCCAATATGAAGTCAAGGACGTGATGAACATTGCCACGATGATTGTGGACCCGGATGGCAAGGGCCTGAACGATCACTGGCAGAAAACCGGTTTTGCCTTGCTCACGTCCATCATCCTGCATGTGCTCTACGCCATGCCGGACAAGACCCTGCGGGGCGTCGCCGCCTACCTCAACGATCCCACGCTGGAAAGTGTGGACGTAGCCTTTGAGCGCATGATGCAGACGGAGCATGACCCGGATGAGCAATATGGCTGGCGGGACGGCAACGGCCAGTGCTCCAGGGTTCATCCGGTCATCGCGCAATCCGCGCGGGAGATGCTGAACAAGGCCGACAATGAAAAATCGGGCGTCATTTCGACCATGATGAGTTTCCTGTCCCTCTACCGGGATCCCATCGTCGCGAAGTGGACCGAGTATTCGGACTTTCGCATCGCCGACCTTCAGGACGCCGAACAACCCGTCTCTCTGTATCTGGTCACCAGTCCGGAAGACAAGAACCGGCTCAAGCCCCTTATTCGCTTGGTGCTCAACCAGATCGCCTCCCAGTTCACCGCAGAAGAACGCCTGGAAGCGAAAGACGGGCGAATCGTTGCCAGGGGAAAGCATCGGCTGCTCCTGCTGCTCGACGAATTCCCGAGCCTGGGCAAACTCGATGTGTTCCTGGACAGCATCGCCTTCCTCGCAGGCTACAACGTCAAGCTGTATCTCATCACCCAGGACATCGCCCAGCTGGAAGACGAAGGCCATGGCTACGGCAAGGCCGGGGCCAGGACCATCATCGGCAACTGCCACATCCGGGCGGCCTACGCGCCCAACCAGGTCGAGACGGCCAAGTGGATCTCCGACATGCTGGGCACCCGTACCGTGACCATGGAAAACGACAACCAGAGTTTTGACGGCTCCCTGTTCGGTCAGAACAAGGGCTATTCGACGAGCCTCAGCTACCAGTCCCGCCCACTGCTGACGGCGGATGAGGTCATGACCTTGCGGGGACCGGAAAAGGAAGGTGCCAATATCCAGACCCCGGGCGATATGCTGGTATTCGCGGCGGGCTTTCATCCCATCTATGGACAGCAGCTGCTCTATTTCAAGAACCCGGAATGGCTCGATCGGGCATCCATTCGGTGGCCCGAGAAAAGCGACTCCATTCCCGGGGCCAGGAAAGACTACAAAGCCATTTTGGGTGAGTCGGGCGGAACGCTACCCATCCCCCATATTGAGAAAAAACCGGAAGAGCAGGCGCCCAATGGGCAGGGGCCTGTCGAGGAAGTGTCAGACGCAGAGAAGGAAGCCTTGGCAGCCACTCAGTCCGAACTCAATGCACTCGCCGGGGAAAAACCTGCTGGCGAGGGGAAATATGATACCAGCGAGCGAGACGCGGAGAGAGGCGTTATCAGAGGGCTGATGGAAGATAACAAGTCAGAGCAGGAGTGAAGGGGGGTGCGGCAACGTCCTTGCGCCATGCCCCCTCTGGCAACCGATTGGTGTGAGAATAGCTACTTCCCGGCTATGGGACGCGGCCCGCGCACGGAGAATCTTGCGGTCGGACAGGTAATACACGCCACGTCCATTTCGAGCGGTGCCAGGAAAGGACAACCCCTGCCATCTGGGGAAGAAACAAGTGTCTCCTTCCGGAATCATGTGCTTTGCGCGCCCTATCTGTACGGCATATAACTCGACGGTAAGGCTCCAAAGATAATGACTATTTATGAATAAATACAGATTATTGGAAATAAAGTCTGTCAAGAGGAAATTGATGCCTTAAACCTTTACAGCTACCTTTATTTGGCTCTCTATCGCATTATAGAGCTCTACATCGATTTCTGGTGCCCGGATAGATATAAGTAGAGAATAGTTCGCGCGTTGATTGTAACGTTCAAGTTTGGGGCGTGTTTTCCACCAGCCGCTCACCGGAAACACAGCCAGCATGCCCCGACTAGCTAGATCTGCTGCAGGACCTTTCCAGATATCAGAATGCAGGCTACCCCTATGACGATTACGTGTCCCCAACATCCAATTCAGATCGTTGCTGCTGCTTGTACCGCTGCTTTCCTCCCCATCCCTGGCAACAAGGTTGATTCGCTCACGGAACTCAGTCTCAGACTCGTGCGGCCTTTTTACGTCGAAGCGCAGCCCATGAGATTCGTAGCGATAGCGTGACTTGATACCGCGAGCCGAAGGATTCGGCTCTATGAAATAAGAAAGCGTAACCCGCATCTCTACTTCCATTTCACCTAATTCCTCCAGCTCCGCCAATGGCCAAGGTAGACGATGCAAGTTCATGTCTCGTAGCTTGGGCTCTTTCGATCCCTCCCTTATGAATGGCTTCAGGTCGGCTTCACAAATCAACGTCAACGAGTTCTCGACACTCCATAGAGCCCGAGACAAATCAGGTTGTCCGAAACCGCAATGGCGAGTCAGATTGACAACATCGCTCTTGCTGGGGCTTGTAGGATTGGTAAGAAACTGCTTCCTCATAGCCGGTGTCCAGTCCGCAGAATGAACTATCAATCCACGGATCGTCTCCAAACGCAGATTGGGATACTCCGCCATTAGTCGGGCCACCATACGGGCTGTCAGCGCAGATGCAGCACTGGTTGCATTGGTAGTCGTAAAGAGGCGTTTTGTGAGTTCGGCACAAGTAGATAACAGGCTTAAACTTGCTTTGGTTTCTGCGTAAGGCGTTCCATACAAGGACGTAATGGCGGCATTGCCTCCTTCAAACACTACATCCGGCTTAAGTGGCCAATGTTGTGCCCACGTTTGCGAGGTGGTGCTAAAAGGACTAAGGCCCCCTATAGGGGCGATTGGGCGGTAATCATCAGTATCTGGCTCTGTTATATGAATCAACTCCGTATTTGCGCCCACAGTCAACGCATTCCAAGCTTGCCCCGGATCGTGGATACCGTCAGTAGTGTTACTATACGGATAGTTTGTCCAAGCATTAGGATCATCGACATTCCCAGCAGAGAGAACGAACAGGCGCGGAGTCTCCCCTTGGTTGTCATAATCGACCGCAAGCCGATCCACAGTGGCCGACCATGCTGAAGGACGCCCCCTGTCACGGGCATCTCGCGCCGTGACGGCCATGCTGAAAACACGTTTTCTTGTCGGCGCAGTGATCTCTGGATGGCTAACGGCCTGAATCGTGAGGTAGCCATGGTTTGCCGGATTGCCGCCGTTTGAATGATTCTGATTCAGCAACTTTACAGATTCCAAGCGATGAAAAACTGGAATGGGACCTGCAGAAGCTAGAGCTGATGCCAGATTACCCAGCAACGCCAGGCCGGCCATTTCGGTGCCATGTCCAACGACGTCGTTCTTTCCCCATCCCGGATCAACGGTATGGGTGTCTGTTGGCGTAATTGCCGGAGTCAGCAGCGGATGGGCGTCGTTGATCCCGGTATCGAGTAAACATACATGCGGTACGATACCTCCTGCCGGAGGAACCGTCACTCGCTGTAGCAATTCATCTGCCCAATCTCCCTGATCATCCGGTGGCAGAGAATCAAAAAAATCGGCGGTTTCTTTCGCCCGTCGCAGCTCCGCGATACTGTTCAATGTCAACACAGATCGCTGCATCTGTTCCAGCGAGCCATAGACCAGCAAAATCGTGCGTTCAGGAAACTCAATGTACCCTTTGGCGACCCGGAATTCTAATCCCTCCGCCAGTTTTGTGAATTGCTCGATCACCGCAGATCTGTCGCTACGTATCGGTAACCATACCTCCCACCAGAATGCTTCTTTGGGGCTTTTTGGAAAAGCATCAAGATCATCCGTCCACAGGGAATTGATGCTTGCTACGTGTATACTTTGAATTGCATCCAATAACTTTTGATTTTTCGGTGATCCCTTGCTACTATCTTTGGCTTTATCCAAGTAGGCGGTTATTTTGTTTTCTAAAATATGCAGTTTGCCGTCAGGCACAAAGACAGCAGCTAAAATCTTTTTATTCTCACTATCATCTCGTACATTAAGCAATTCTATGCCTGAGCGTTCTGCTGCTAACGATTCAAAAGCTAGCTCAATATTAGGAAAGCTCTCGAACTCGATATGCAAGCCAAAGCCTTCCTCCAGCCCCGCCATTACCTGTTGCTCATGAGCCTGCGCAAAGACGGGCTCTAGCTCGTTGATCTGTCGCAGCAAGCTCTGACCGTGAGCCTCTCGGTTCTGGCGAGGGACTCCCTCTCCACTACTACCGCCCACAGGTGCTCTGAAAGGCTCTGGCTGTGCTGTATAGTCCAAAACAAGATGGTGTTTATTGTGAAATTTATGTTCTGCCACTAATCACTGTCCCCTGTCTATTTCCTGCTAAATTGCGCCTTGGCTATAACACGCTCTTCGACAGCACTCCGTATGTCAGATTCATTGATGGGGCTTTTTTGCTCAATTACGGCTTCCTTCAAGACCTCATCGCAGGCCCGAACAATTTCTGCGTAACTCAGTCCTTGCGCACTTCCAGATAGGCGTTTCCAAGACGTCCCTTTTTGCGCATGTCTTCCCAAACGCCTTTTCATCAATTCGGCAATCCTTGCTTCCTCTGGCAAGCAGTAATACAGGATATCGTCAAAGCGACGGAACAGAGCATGATCTAGGATTTCGGGATGATTAGTTGCGGCTATTATCAGGCTGTGCGATGCATCCTGCTCGATCATCTGCAAAAAGCTGTTAAGGATGCGCCTGACCTCGCCCACATCGTTCTCCAGCCCGCGCTGCGAACCTATGGCATCAAACTCATCGAAAAAATATACTCCACGGGTACGATCGGTTGCATCAAATATCTGGCGCAGTTTTGCAGCGGTTTCGCCCATGTATTTAGTGATCAAACCATCCAGGCGAACCTGCAACAGTGGCAATCCCAGCTCGCCCGCCAGAATAGAGGCGGTCATGGTTTTACCTGTCCCGGGTGGACCAACCAGAAGCAATTTGCGTCGAGGTGCAAGCCCATGTGCCAGCAAACGCTGGGCCTGGAGCTGTTCCCGGATGACCCGTTTGAGTTGACCCTCCAATTGACTATCAAGGACTAGTTCTACTAGGCGGTCTTTGGGGAAGGAAGCCGTAAGTAGGCCGGCTAATTCTCCCCTTGGGCGTCCTATAGGAACAGTGTTGCCCTGACTTTTAGGTGGCAGGGCCCGTCGTGTTTTGGCTTGGTCAACCAGGTCACGTAGTTCTTCTGCCAATTTACCGTGGCCGATCTTGGCCTCATGAGCTGCCAACTGCATGGCTATAGAGCAAAACCGCTCCTCATCGCCATCAATGTGCGATTTTAGCAGCGCCTTCAGTTGGTTAGCTATGGCCATGGGAGCCCCCTATCAATTCCGATTATGCCTTATAAAACACCACAGACTCCAGGGCTACATCAAACATCCTTCTATCTCTCTGATTGATTGGGAATATCCTGGAAATTTTGTGCAATATCAATATTGGAGACTACATGTATTCATGTGGGTTAGACAGGTCCGATGCTCCTTTCAACACGAAGAAGCGGGCTATGAAGGCTTCCACGAGCCGATCTTCAATCAAAGGAGGAGTGTGTCCCGGGAGAGAATGCGATGCTTCTTGGAAAAATGATAGGGGTTAGTGTCAGCTTGGAGGATGTTCTGCGTAATGGGGTTGCCCGGAATGGCTCGATCGGGCATCCATTCGGTGGCCGGAGAAGAGCGATTCCATCCCCGGAGCCAGGAAAGACTACAAGGCCATTCTGGGCGAGTCGGGTGGAACGCTACCCATCCCCCATATTGAGAAAAAACCGGAAGAGCAGGAGTCTGTCGAGGAAGTAAGCGAGGCTGAAAGGGCGGCATTGGCTGCGGCGGCTGGCGATCTGGACGCCGTGGCAGGAGAGTGCAAGCCCTTCGCTGGGTGCAAGCCCCTCGCGGGTCGCAAACCCACGGGGGAGGGAAAATATGACACGTCCGCGCGGGACGCGGAGAGAAGCGTTATAGGGGGGTTGATGGGGGATGACGGCGACGGATGATTGTAGCACCGTCACCGCTGTTAGCACCTGGCCTGCCAATGTTCAATCCCGATCAAATTCCCAGCCCACCGATCCCAAGCACTTTTGGAATAATCCTTTGTGGGTGGATTCCCGTAAGATCACCACCTGCGCTTGGGTTTGTATACAATGATACCATCCCCAGAGTATTCACAGCTTCAAAGGTCGCATAAATAATTCATCTCATTGAAAAGAAAATGGAAGAATTCCAACTGCCATCGGAATATGCTATCACGAGTGGGAGTACTTCTGATGCCTTCTGTTTGTTAGAGATGCCAGACTATGGCCGAGGTCCAGCCCGGAATGCTAGTTGATAAATTCCGCATGACGCCCCATATTCATGGATGGTAAAAACACGGGAGGATAAGCTATGCCTATTTCAACTAGAAAAATCGCTGCAGTTACCTTGGGTATTTTGGCGCTCTCAGGCTGTGCTTATGGCCCCTACGGCCGGTATGGACATCAAGGGTATAACCAGCCACCTCCACCCGGTCGGTACAACAACGGCTACGGTCATCCGCCGCCACCGCCGCCACCGCCTCCTCCCGGCCAAGGACCTGGTCAGTACAACAATGGTTACGGCAGGTAATCCACTTCCTTCCCTTCCATAAGCAAAATTCTGGGAACAAGTTCGGCTTCATCCAGTAAACCAACAAAAGAGGATTTGCTATGCCGCGTAAACCCATTGTACTCAGTATCGCCATAGGCCTTGCCGGATTAGGGGTTTTATCCCTCTCTACACCGGCGTCTGCTGGGCCGTTTGATCTCAGTGTCATGCTGGGCGACCTCGGGATCAATCTCGGTAACACGGGCTTGCCCCAGCAATATGGCTATTTTGAGCCGCCCTCAGCGTATACCGGCTATTACAGTCAGCCACTCTATGCGCAGTACATGATGTGGTACTACTACCCGCAGACATACTACCAGTATTATCCGGCACCGCCCCCGCCTCTGCCGGCAGGAGCGCCTCCGCCTCCGCCTCCACCGGCAGGAGCGCCACCGCCACCACCACCTGGCACTTATTTTAATTATCTGGGGGTGCAACCACCGCCACCGGCTCCGCCTGGCGCACCACAACCGCCTCCGCCTGGGCCTCCTCCCGGTGGACCGGGCTTTGGGCCTCCGGGGAGGCCGCAACCAGGTGGGCCGGGGTTCGGTCCACCACCCGCAAGACCAGGCCCTGGAGGACCTCAATTTGGTCCGAGAGGGGGGCCACCACAGGGTGGACCTGGAGGGCCTGGACCTCACCAAAGACCTATGGGTGGGCCAGGTTTCGGCCCACAACCAGGTCCTGACCATGGAGGGCCTCGGTTCCAGCCAGAACCAGCAGGAGAACCCCCGCAAGGGCCTCAATCTGGCCCGAGAGGAGGGCCGCCACAAGGGGGGCCTGGAGGACCTGGACCTCAACAGCCACCCCACCAAGGACCTACGGGTGGACCGCCTCCACCACCGGGTGGGCCAGGCGGACCGCCCCCTGGAGGGCCTGGCGCACCTTAACGGCCAAAACAAAACAAGCCGCTTGTCATGGGGCTCGTTGTTTATGGTTCCTTATGTCCTGCAGGACAACCTCACGAATAACGGCGGCTGATGATCACATGCCTGCCCCCTGGTGGATTCCCAGAGAGGGACAAGGCTATGATAGGGGTAATCAGGCAGAAGCGCCGCCTGCCATCCTCTAGGCGGCAAAGGCCAAAGTCCTTGCCCGGAAGGACCCTGCTGAATAGTCCGGGCGGATGTTTTGACGTCTCCGTTGGCCCACTGAAGTGTGGGCCTTTTTTGCCCCCTTTCGCCCTACATATATATTAGCCTGTGAACCATCCATTGGCGTGACCAGACTCATCAGAGCCATCCATTCCCTTTCCTCTTTAAGTACCAGATCAAAGCAAGAAAACCTCCCGTTATTGTTAGTAACGCGACATTTTCCCCCGAGCTCATATCCTTATATTCCTTTTCTGTATTCCCCAATTCATGCTCAAGCACCAACACATCTATAACCCGTTTCCTAGATACAGGCATCTCCACCACTATACGTCCATCGCTCTTCTTCTCTATATAACGAACAGGCACTTGAGTTTCTTTAATTATTAAAGGTTGTTCTAAATCTACAGACATAACTACTACCTCCTATCCTTCTTCATGTTACAGCTAGTCGGAATGGTTTCCCTGATGAATAAGGGGTTTGAATAAGGTTACCATAAGATGCTGACTTTCTCTGTCGGTGTAATCTGAAATTCGATTTTTGTGGAGTTTCCGTTCTCGAAAATCCCTCTTGATGCAGATTCACGATTGCATCCCTGTATGGCAGGTTTTGAGAGGACGTGACCTGTCACGTTGTTTTGTTAATGTAGCGTCCCTCATTGAGACCTCGGATTGGTAATACGCAGGTCTGGGTCCAAACAACACGAGCAAAAGTGGCAATTAAGTATCCGGGTCAATGGTCATGTTGCCCGCCTGGACCTCTCCGCCCTCTATTTCTTTGAACCGGGTGCATGGCACGATGTACCGGCGGATGGCGGAATCTTGGATGGAACCGTTGTGGTTGACCGGGGTGATAGATTGGGTGCGGACGCGCTATAGGTCCGTGCACCGGCGGGTGAAAAACGGGACGTGCGCCCTGTCGAAATCCTGGTCTGAATATCGGATGAACCTCAGGATGAATCACTCTGCCCCGCATCACCGGACCGGCAATCCGACGAACAGGATATGGGTGGTGAAATACCGGGTGCATGGGTCCGCGATAAAAAGGCCTACCCCGGTATAAAGGGATCACGCGGGACCGCCATATCCGGTAATGCGCCATGTCCGCATGGTGCCGAAACCACCAATGGGGATGGTGCACCTGATACCAGGGCGCCACTCTGGATCGCCACCAGAAGAAATAGGGTTGGTAGGGATAAGTCGGTGGTGGCGGCCCATATTCGAGCGGGAGTGGCAAGAAGCTGGTTGCCGGTAATAGATACCAAGGACCATAGTAATCCGTGCTGTACAGCCAGCCATTGCCCGTCCAGTCGTAGTAGTAATTATCGTATGTGTACACAAAGTTTGACACGTTAGGCAGGTAATACGCATTGACCCCGTCTCCGACGGAGAACGCGAAATTTATCTGTGCGGCGGCCATTGGGCTCGAAGCCGCCCATGTTGCGAACAGCAGTAACCCCCAAAACGTGACTGACAGGAAACTGGATATGAAGTAGTCACGATACTTTTTCCTATGAGCATCCATGGCATCACCGCCACTGCCCGTGGTGCCACCATCCGTAGTGAATGGGGGGATGACCACGGTAGCCGTACCCATATCCGCCAGGAGCGATGATGCATCCTGAAAGAATAGCTACCGCAACCAGAGCGGTGATCAGCCGCAGAACCCGAAAACTTCTGCGTTGAATTTCTGTGTATTGATCCATGCGCATAGCAATGATCCTTTCCTGAATTGTTTACCCTCAGCCTAGCACAAATCCGTCCATCCACGGATGGTCAATGTGTTAAAAAATGTGATGATTTTGGCTTGCGCCAGGCGATGTACAGCGGTACGGTAGAAAGCAATGAGGCATAGCGAATCTGTGCGGGTTTGTTTCGTCAGGTCCTTGCCCGGAAGGACAATGCCGAGCAGCCCGGGAATGGCATCATGCTTCGTTCCTCTGACTAGCCCACATCGATGTGGGCTTTTTTTTTTGGTAAAGGATGTCCATGGATAGACTGACTCTCCAAGATCGGGACCGCGTTATCGCCTGCCTGCGCGCAGGTCCCATGACTGTGGCTGAAATCAGTAAACAGCTGCATCTCAGCGCCAGTCGCATCAACAGCATCATCCTGGACATGGAACGTCATGGACAGGTACACGTGCTACGCTGCATCAAAAGCATCAAAGGACACCCTGTCAATCTCTGGGCACTGAAAACCATCTCATTGGAACACACGCAATGAAGGGTGTTTGATTTTTCGGCCTGAAGACGGATTTTGATCAATGTGTGACCAGTTGCGTTATTGTGTTTCCGTAACGGCTAGTTTTTGGACTGTATTATTGCTAATCCGATGGTCCATCATGTAACAATATAAAAATTATCACTTGTTTTAGTGAATAAAAGAATGGCGCAAACTGGCAAATGCCCAAATTTTGCCCAAGTAACCTGGATAATGGGCACTGGACCTGCCTGTGGTTCGATAGAAAGCAAGTTTTTTCCTTCTCAGGCCAGACTTGGTGTCTGGGTTGTTATTTTCCGAGATTTCCGGACCTCTATTTTGACCTGTGGCTTGCTGGGCACCCTGCATTCCGGCACAGGGTCTTCTGGCAATGCCAGATCGCGCGGATAATGAAACCCACTTCCGCCCGTTCCGGCTGCTAAGGGTGTCCTGGCGCCACCACAGGATTTTACGATGTTCTGTTTAATTTCCTGTAGATACCCATCAGGTTGTGTGGCGTCCTGAATCGGTGCCTGTTCTTTTTTTGGCTGCCGCCGCATCCCATACTGGGGTGCATGGGAACTTTTGCTGACACCCAATTTACAGGCCTTTGCGGTATTTCAACCGCACGTCCTGGCACTGGGGACAAACGTAAATATCGACTTCCAGCTTTTTCTCAAAGGCTTCTTCGCCATCGGTAGCTACCTGACCGCCCAGGAAAGCAGCGCCCGCCCCCAACATGCCGGTCAGCCCACCCATACGCAGACCGTGTGCGCCCTGGTAGGCCATATTGGTTCCACAGGTGCAGATGACCTGCTGGACGTTTGCGTGATCATTGTGTTCGCCAAATCCAAACATGACTATTCTCCTCGAGGTTTAGGCCAACATGAGACCGCAAACAACCTCAAGCGTTCACGCTTCTTCATGTCGCGGTTTGCGGTCACCCGTTTAATACCAACTCCAACACCTCAACGATCTCCGCCGTTCCCATCGTCCCGGACAATTCGCGCCCGGCCTTTGCAAAAGCCCTCTCCAACAAAGGGCGGGGGAGGGCCACCGTCACCTGATTCGGCAGGGATGCCCCCGGCAGGGGTGCCCCCGGCAGGGATACTCCATCCGCCGGATCTCCGATGACCACTCCGTTCTCATCCACGGCGCCCCCATCCTCAATGTCCTCATCGCTATCAACTTCGGACAGGTCAATCGTGGACATGTCCACTTCTTCCCCATTGGCATCAAAAGCCCTTGCAGGGTGCGAACCCATCACGAACCCTTTTTCCTGCTGCATGTCTACCTCCTGCGGTTTTCCGCTCAAACCTTGTTCGTAGCGATCTTCCTCTCTATCCACCAGCACACGGGAGAGGGTTTCCCCGGCCTGCAGTCTGGCACGGATGCGGTCCAGCACGATGCGCTTGCCCGCGTCCTTCATCCATCCTTTCATGCGACTGATGTCTGTTTGTCCGATGGACTCCAGCGGTACGCCCAGATACTCCGCCACTGCCTGTGCATCTTCGCTCCCCAGAGAGAGCATCTGATGTACCCATGCCTTGGATCGACCCAGCCGCTTGCCCAGATCCGCCAGGCTCGGCTTGGGGTCCAGGCTATCCATCAGCTGCTTTACAGCCTTCGCCGTATCCACGGGTGTCATATCCGCCCGCGCCAGGTTTTCGACCAGCTGCATTTCCAGCCGGTCGGCGTCTGTGTCGGGCTCCAGGATTACGGCCGGAATCCGGGACAGGTCATAGCCCTTGCGACGGCATGGCTGGCCACTGTCCCGGGCAGCCATGGATGCCCTCCAGCGCCGCTCGCCCGCTATGATCCGATACCTTCCCGACGCGACATGACGAACCGCGATGGGCTGCAATACCCCATGCTGCAGGATGCTCTCCTTCAGCAGTTCCAGATCATTGTCGATGGCGTCCTGCGCTTCGGATGCCACAAACGTCTTGCGCGGCTGCTCCGGGTCTGGCTCGATCTCCGACAACGCCAGAAAGAGCGCTGAAGCGGCTCCGCCGCCGATCGTTCCACCCCCGACGGCATTCCGTTCATCCGCACGGGCCGTTTCCTGGCCCGGAAGTCGTCTACCGGGTAGACGATCGGCTTTGGCAGCGGTCTCGCCGGAATCTCCCGCCATCTCGGCCAGCGTGCGCTTCATCTCATCAAAGAGATTCTCTGAAAGATCTACCTTGGCCATTTTATCCCTCCTTCACCGTTTCTTCCGTCGACACCCGGTCCATTTCCAGAATTATCTTGCAGGCCATGGCCCATTTCGCCGCTGCCGCGTCTTTCGGGTCCAGCTTCCAGACGGGCATCCCCTGTTTCATGGCGTTGGAAACAATCTGCCGATTGGTCAGATGCACCGGAAGCACATGCTGACCGAAACCTGACGCGGTGATCGCATCCACGACCATCTGCTGATTCGTGGAGTTCAAAACCCGCTTGTTGATGACCAGGGACAATCCCAGATCGACCTGCGAGGCGATCTCCCGCCAAACCTTGAGCAGCGAAGTAAGCCCCTGCAACGCCAACAGGTCGGGCTCCACGGGTGCCACCAGCAACCCGCCCAGATAGAGCGGGGCCAGCTGCTGTACGCCGGCGGCTGGTGGTGTGTCGATGACCACCACATCAAAATCGATGTCGAGCAAACGGCTCATCGCCTCCTGTCCGGCCTTCAATCCCTGCTTTTCCACCAGATGGACATGCTGGTGGCCTGGCAGGATTTGGAGATCCCCGAACCGGGTATCCTGGAACTCCAGACGTGTGTCCCCATCCCACAGTTCCAATACCGATTTGCCACGGCCATTCGGCTCACCCGTAGTGATGAACGTAGCATTGCGTTGGCCGTCCATGTCCACGAGCAAAGTCTTTTTCTTCGCCGCCATGCTGGCATAAGCCGCAATGTGAACGGCAAGAGCGGTCTTTCCTACTCCGCCCTTCTGATTGGTCACGGTAATGATCTGTGGCATCTCTCCCTCTCTTCTTTCGTTTTACGCCACTCCTGCTCCTGCAGTGGCGGGTACAGAATCCAGGCATACCAATACAACATCGTATAGAGCACATCGGGCAGACTGACTCCGTTGCGGCGGCTGACCTCTGCCAGGTTGTCCGCCAGATGCGCCGGAATCCGCACGTGCACTTCCACCCATTCCGGGCCGGACACGGCCGGAGGGTGCCCATCCCGCCATCGAAGTCCTTTTTCCCAGGCTTTTTCGGCCAGAAACCGGGTGGCGCAATCCTCATGGACGGCCCTCAGCGTCATCCCCTGAACGAAGGCCAGAGCCTGGATGTACAGGTGCATCTTCAGCGGGATCACCGTTGATTCCCCCGCATAGGGCATACCGTTAAATAGAGATGGTGTCAGCATGATTTTTCCTGGCGTGCCCCTTTCACGAATGGGTATAGATCAGCGCCGGGCCAGATCGTCTGCCGGGTAGACGATTTACGAGTACGGCCCGGGGCTCAGTCTCCCTTCTGCAGCCAGAACTGACTTCCGGGAATCGTCCACCAGGAAACCGCCCGTTGCAGGATGCTGGTTTCCTGGACCGGGCCATAATAGCTGGAGTCAAAGGCATAGTTGCCTGGGGCGTAGAGCCAGACCTGGCCACGCTGCAGGTGATAGGTGCCGAAAGGGTAATGAACAATCTGGTGATGGTGGCCGGGCGTCCAGCGATCCACCCGGGAGTTGGGCAGCGTGTGCCCATCTACCCAGACCCCGGATCTCGTCAGCCGTACGGTCTGCCCGGGGACAGCGGCGATCTTTTTGATCCACGGCTGTCCAGCAGGAAACCAGTGGTACTTCAGGCCCTCCGCGACGGCGGTGTGATGGGCGGGGCCAGGAATCCCGACTTCGACCAGTTCTCCATCATGCAACGGATAGGGCGAGCCGAGAAGCTGGTAGAGGCCCACCGGCTCGCAGGTGGAGTCGTTCAACACCAGATGCTGGGACTGCATCCATAGCCCTACGGCAGCATTCAGCACCAGGACACCGATGATCGCCCATGTGCCCCACCAGAGCAGCCGCTTAGCGATTGCGGCGGATATTCTTTGCATGGTGGCGCTCCAGAAAACAACGTGCGGGGCCGGTCAATAGCCGAAAGGGGAAGAAGAATAGCCACTCGAACTGGGTGGCCCCCCAAAGCAGGGCTTCGGCCAGCTTGCGCGGGCCGGGCCGTTCGAAGAAGGCGATGAGCCTCTGGTCAAACCGAGCGATGACTTGTCGAAGAGGATTGCTCACGCACCCGCTCCTTCAGGATCGTGATCGCCTTTTCCGGAGAGGCTTCCAGGGCTGCAATGTGCTGTTCAGCCGGAATCCGCGAATAATCCGCAGAGAGCACCTTTTCCCATTTGGCAATCCGGCGTTGCACGGTGAGGGGATGGGACCGGTGCGTCTTGAGCAGATCCTTGAGTCGTTCACGACGCTGATCATCCAGGGAATCCAGAACGGACTTCCAGGCCAGCATTGGGTCGCAGGGATTAGAGGGGTTTCCCATGGAAACTCCTGCCTTCATATGATCAGGCTTCTTCATCCGTTCCCCCCATCATTGATTCACCGCGAACAATACCGGCACCCTGAAAAACGCAGCCCAGGCCTTTGCCGACACTCTCTGGATGGCTGGGATATCCGTCCCCCGCGCCCACCAGTCATTGGCCGGAGCCAGCAGGATCTGTATCCCATGCGGGTATAGATCGAGGGCCGGCCACATCAGCAGTTGCTCATAGCAGATGAGATAGCCGACCTTTTTGCCGTCCATCTCCGTGGTTTCCGGTTTTCGGGAAAACGGGGCCATCCGGAAACTGCCCTGGGGGCGCCACGGGTGCCACATCGAGAATGGCACAGGGATATGATCCGGCAGCACCGTCTGATGGCCATCCTGGATCTTGACCAGAGCATCCAGGTAACCTTTGGCAAGGGGCACATCGGCCCCGAGCAACACGATCTGTTCTGGATGTCGGGCCGTCCAGCGGATGACCGGGCGCCAAATGGCCCGGGTGCCCGGCAGCCAGGGTCCTGCCACGGTTTCCGGGAGTAACACCACCTTGTCGCCAGAGCGCAGATCCGCCAGGACCTTCGGAGCCAGTTCCATGGATGCCTCGACATAGGAAAGATTGGAACGCAGACGGCCCAGGTGGGTATCGATGCCCACCCAGCCAGTGGGCGCTGTGGGCAGCGGGTGCCCCATCATGGCATCCAGGGCAGGGAAAGCAAAAGGCAAAAGCCAAAGAGCGACGACAACAAATCCAACCACCAGCAGACGGGCCAAGATCTCTTGATTCTTCCGCGTCAAGCGCCCCAGCGCGAAGATCCCGAGAATGGTCAGCAGGATGCCGGTTGGGCCTGCGGCGACGGCGCCGAGCCAGGGGGAAGTCCAGCCGATGATGCCCAAAGGCGGGAAGATCGTGGATATGGCGGAGGTGATGACGGTGGCCGTGACCGC
>NZ_JABBOU010000056.1 GCF_018853465.1 Acidithiobacillus montserratensis | reverse complement strand
AGTCCACCCGCCAGCATGATCGGCTTGTGATAACCGCGATGCAGGCCATCCTGATCACATTCAAACACCCGGAAATAGCCGGCTATGGCGGGGCGCCCGAATTCATTATTGAAAGCCGCCGCCCCCAGGGGACCGTCACGCATAATTTCCAGCGCCGAGCGGATGCGCGCGGGTTTGCCGTAATCCTGTCTTTCCCAGGACTGGATATAATCCGGAATACGCAGATGGGATACGGAAAAACCTGTCAGGCCGGCTTTGGGCTTACCGCCCCGCCCGGTAGCGCCTTCATCACGGATTTCGCCACCGCTGCCAGTTGCCGCCCCCGGAAACGGCGATATGGCAGTCGGATGATTATGGGTTTCCACTTTCATCAGGATGGCGGTATTTTCCTGGATGATCCGGTAATATCCATCCGGGTCGACAGCGAAGGGCTGACTGACCGCAATGCTGGTCATCACCGCAGCGTTATCCTTGTATGCCGACAGGGTCCCCTGAGGATGCAAACGATGGGTTTCGCGGATCATGCCAAACAGACTCTGGGCTTGGGGCTCTCCATCGAGGCGGTAATGGGCGTTGAATACCTTGTGGCGGCAATGTTCGGAATTCGCCTGGGCAAACATCATCAGCTCTGCGTCACTGGGATCCCTGCCGAGATCGGCAAAATACCGGCGCAAATACTCCAGCTCTGCCGACGACAGGGCCAGACCCATATCGCGATTGGCGGCCAGCAAAGCATTTAACCCCTCGGTCTGGAGGGGGACACGATGCAAATGCGCCGGTTCCTGGTGCGAGAAGATAGCCTTTGCGGCTTCCCAGTCCGGCAGCATCGACTCGGTCATCGGATCGTGAAGATGCTGGCGGATTTGTGCCCGTTCTGCGTCACTGAATTCCGCCCCATCTTCCCTGATCAACATATAAGATATGCCGCGCTCCACCCGGCGCACACTGCTGAGTCCGCAATGGCCCATGATTTCGCTGGCCTTGGTTGACCAGGGAGAAATCGTCCCCAAACGCGGCAGCACGCAAAGCTCCTGGATGCCCTCATGATCGGCCTCGACAAAAGGCTCCCCATAGTGCAACAGGGTGCTGACCAGCGCGACCTCTTCAGCTGTGAGTGCGGCACTTAGATCGAGCAGATGCACGAAGCGGGCATGCAGAGAACGCACCGGAACATGGGCTTCCTGCAAGCGGGTCAGTAGATGTTGCAGACGAAAGGCGGATAGGGCCGCAGAGCCGCGCAGCAGCAGCATGAATGTGTCCTCTTTCAAAAAATCTGGCAGGATTCAGCCTGGTTGACGAACCCCGCGTCATCGACCGCGTGGAAATGCTTTACTTAGAGAGGCACGCCCAGGCGTTGCGCCACTTCCAGGTAAGCCTCGACTACCCCTCCCAGATTGCGACGGAAGCGGTCCTTGTCCATTTTTTCCAGGCTGTGGGCATCCCAGAGGCGACAACCGTCGGGGCTGAATTCATCGCCCAGATACAATTCGCCCTGATAACGCCCGAATTCCAGCTTGAAATCCACCAGAATCAAATTTGCCTTGGCAAACAGTGCTTTTAACAAAGTATTCACGCGCATGGTCCAACGACGCATGGCTTCCACTTCTTCGGCAGTGGCCCAGCCAAAGGTGCGAATATGGGAAGTGTTGATCATAGGATCGTGGAGAGCATCATTTTTCAGAAAAAACTCCAGAGTCGGCGGTTCCAGCACGCGTCCTTCCTCAATACCCAGGCGTTTTGTCAAAGAACCCGCTGCCCGATTGCGCACCACGCATTCCACCGGAATCATGTCCAGACGCCGCACCAGACTCTCACGGGCGTCCAGGCGCAGGATAAAATGGGTGGGTACCCCTTCGGATTGCAGATATTCCATGATAAAGGCATTGAAAGCATTATTGACTTCACCCTTGCGGGCAAGCTGCTCCACTTTCTCCCCATCAAATGCCGAGGTGTCATCCTTGAAATGGAGGATCAGCGCATCGGCGGTGTCGCTGGTATAGACCATTTTGGCCTTGCCTTCATACAGCAGCTCGCGATCACTCATTGCGGCCTCCCCTGGGGAAATACCCGTGCGAAAATCCGGTCAATATTGCGGGTGTGGTAAGCCAGATCAAAGAGTTCAGCCAGATCCTGCTCCTGCAAATACTGGGAAACATCAGGATCGGCGGCCAGCAGCGCCTTGAAATCCGCCTGTTTTTCCCAGACCTGCATGGCATTGCGCTGGACGACGCGATAGGCGTTTTCGCGCAGCATGCCCTTGGCCGTCAGCGCCAGCAAGACCCGTTGGGAAAAAATCAGGCCGTGCATCTGGTTCAGGTTATCCATCATATTCCGGGGATACACCACCAATTTCTCTAACAAGCCGCTGACCCGGTGGAACATGAAATCCATGACGATACAGGCATCGGGGCCAATGACCCGCTCGACGCTGGAATGGGAAATATCCCGCTCATGCCAGAGCGCAATGTCTTCCAGCGCCATACTGGCGTAACCGCGCAGCAGTCGGGCCAGACCGGTCAGGTTTTCAGACAGTATGGGATTGCGCTTGTGGGGCATGGCAGAACTGCCCTTCTGTCCAGTCGTAAAGGGCTCTTCAGCTTCCAGCACTTCCGTACGCTGGAGGTGGCGGATTTCCACCGCAATTTTCTCGATGGAACCGGCGATGATGGCCAGGGTATTGAAAAATTCGGCGTGACGATCCCTGGAGATCACCTGGGTGCTGGCCAGTTCCGGACTCAGCCCCAGTTCGCGGCAAACGGCTTCTTCAATATCCGGATCAATGTTGGCGAAAGTGCCCACGGCGCCGGAAAGCATCCCTGCCGAAACCGCGTTGATAGCATGCTGCAGGCGCTGATGATTGCGTTGGGCTTCGGCATACCAGACAGCCACTTTCAGTCCAAAGGTAATGGGCTCGGCATGAATGCCGTGGGAACGACCCATCATGACCGTGTCCTTGTGCTTCCAGGCGAGCTGCTCCAGGGCGACACAAAGCCGGTCCATGCCCTTCAGGAGCAGTTCACCGGATCGTTTGAGCTGCAAGCCAAAACCCGTATCCACCACATCCGAAGAGGTGAGGCCGACATGAATAAAACGACTGGAAGGTCCGACAAACTCCGCCACCGAGGTCAAAAAAGCGATGACGTCATGTTTTACTTCCAGCTCGATCTCGGCAATGCGGGCACTATCAAATGCCGCCTTCGCCTCGATTTCTGTCAGGGCTTCGGCAGGTATTTCTCCCCGCGCCGCCAAAGCCCGGCAGGCAGCCAGTTCGACATCAAGCCAGGCCTGATATTTGGCATCCTGGGTCCACAAGGCGCCCATTTCAGGGCGGGTATAACGCTCGATCATGGGTTAACCCTCCGCCTGGGGAGTCAGAGCGGTCTGTAACTTGTCGAGGATTTCCAGGGCTGCTTCCGGCGCCTTTTTACCCATTTTCGGTTCGGTTTCAAGCACACTGCCGGAATCGTCCTTCATGGCCAGCAAACGGACCCGCACGGAAACCGGTTCCCGGTCTTTCGGACTACTCCAGATATCCTGGATACTGCTCCAGGCGCGGCTGAACATCCCGCCGAAAAAACCCTGTTTTTTGGCAGCTTGCTGGCTGCCTGCATGGACCATCACTGTCCAGTCGCCCAACCCTTCACTGCGCAGCGGATAGCCGAGCCCCTGCAAAGCCATCTCCACCGCCGGTTGAGCTTTGGCCGGAACCGCATTGAGTACCAGATAAGGGCCGCGATCGTCGCGATAGCGGGTGACCTTGATTTTGGGCATTTCTGCCAGAATGCTGGTCTGCTGTAAGTGCTTCTGAATGGCCTTGAGCAGGTCCCGGTTATGATCGGCATCGGGAGCAACTTTCTTCCATTCCACCGAACTGCCCTGGGGATTATTCCAGTAGCGTTCCTGCTGGATGCTCAGCACCTGGTCGCCATCGGCACCAGGCTGCAAATGAAAGGCATATCTTTCACGATGAGAGGGAGCCAGGGTATTGCCGAAAAAGGCGGCAATGCCGGTCCGGAAATTATGCCAGCCGGTCACTAACTCCCCCTGCTCCGGAGCAAACTTTTCAATGGGTGTTTTGCTGTCTGCCAAAGTTGCTTTCACGGCCGACCAGATTTGGGCGGGCTGCGCCTGGGTACTCAAGCTCAGGTCCGCACCCGTCCCCAGAATCCGGGAACCTACGCCAGCCAGCGATTTTTCTTCGACGGGCTGCTGTCCCGGTGCTTCGCGGGGCTGGAAAATACCATATCCGCCAGCAGTACTGTCTGTTACAGTAGTTGGATTGACTGCGCCTCCCGGTATGGTTACCCCTGGTGCCGGCACCTGTGCCAAGAGGTCAGGCGGAACCGCGAGGGGCTTCATGACCTGGGAATCCGCATATTTAGGACCCGTACTTGTATGCAGGAAAGGGATGTACGAGCATCCCCCCAAACCCAGACTGGTGACCACGGCAAGTGCAACATAACGGCGCATGCAATACTCCACTAAACGCGACAGAGCGCGACAAAAATCAAAGACAACGTGCTGCTCGCAAACTACTGCGCAGACGCTCGTGATACATCTCGGCTAATGGTGTCAGAGGCAAGCGCAAGGTTGGGCCCATACGTCCCATCTCCTGCAAGGCCCATTTCACTGGAATCGGATTGGATTCAACAAATAGGTCTCGGTGCAGCCCCACCAGCCGGGCGTTGACTGCTCTTGCCGCCACAAAGTCACCAGCCAGGGCCAGTTGACACATTTCTGCCATCATCCGGGGGGCCACATTCGCGGTTACCGAAATAACCCCTCGCGCACCCAATGACATAGCTGCGAGGGCGGCGGCATCATCGCCGGTATAGACTTCCACTTGATCACCGCAGAGCTGGAGAATTTCCGCCACCCGCTCGACCTTGCCGCTGGCTTCCTTGATACCCACCACACAAGCGCGAGGCGCAAGCCGCGCCACGGTTTCCGGGAGGATATCCCCGCCCGTCCGACCCGGCACATTATAGAGTATCATGGGAAAATGGCAGGCTTCGGCAATGGCGGTATAGTGCTGAAAAAGTCCTTCCTGGGTGGGTTTATTGTAGTAAGGAGAGACCAGGAGCGCGGCGTCCGCCTTGGCTTCCATGGCCGCTTTGGTCAGACTGATGGCTTCGTGGGTGGCATTGGCGCCGGTCCCGGCAATGACCGGCACGCGTCCCCGGACCTGCTCCACGACACTGCGGATCACCGCGACATGCTCTTTCATTTCCAGAGTGGCCGATTCACCGGTAGTCCCGACAGCCACCAGGGCGTGGGTACCTTCACTGATATGCCACTCTACCAAATCCCGTAACGCGTGATCATCCACAACGCCATCTGCGCGCATGGGCGTCACCAAAGCTACCATACTGCCGTGAAACATGATTGTTATGCTCCCGCTCTTACGCGTTCCATTTCTGCATGGGATGGTACTTGCCGAATTGGAGACTGGCAAGGTAAAGCATGAAAACGGGCGAGATCTGACCCCGACAAATACTGAATCCTGGAAAATCAGCATTCCTGGACCTCTTCAAGAAAAGACCTGCAGCACTTTCTCACTGGATTGCATTAAATAATATACACATTTTATGCTAATGTATTACATATGGTACATTCGGTAAGAGGAGCACAATGTGCAAAGCAATGCTCATCCAGAATCAACGGCCTCCCTCGCTGAAATCGTCGGCGCCATCAGTTTTGCGTTGGATCTGACCGAGGGTCAGCCTGCGGGACACTCCCTGCGCTGCACCTGGATAGCTATGCATATCGGTCAGGCATTGCAACTGGATGATGCGGCGTTGACCGATCTCTATTACTCGGTACTGCTCAAAGATGCCGGTTGCAGTAGTAACGCGGCGCGTCTCTGGGAGCTTTATGGAGATGACGAAAGACTGGTCAAAAAAGACTTCAAACTAGTCGATAACCAGAGCCTGCTGCAACTGGCCCGCTTTGTTTTCCGCCACGCCGGCAAACATGAAGATCTTCTCGACAGGATGCGCCGCGTGATCCATCTGGGGAGCAAAGGCGAAGAACTAGCCACCGAACTCGTCCAAACGCGCTGTGAAAGAGGGTCCAACATAGCACTGGAGTTAGGCTTCAATACGAGAGTTGCCGAAAGCATCAAGAGTCTGGATGAACACTGGAATGGCAAAGGCCGTCCCGAAGGTCTCAAAGGAAATCAGATCCCTTTGTTTTCACAATTAGCCTTGATTGCGCAGGTCATTGATGTTTTTTATAAAACCGGGTCTCGGCATGATGTGATGAAAGAACTGGAGCGGCGCTCAGGAACCTGGTTCAACCCTGATTTAGTTCGCATATTTCATGCAATCAATCCTACCGAAACCTTCTGGGAAGGACTCAGAGATGAAGAGCTGGAATCCCGGGTCAGCACGCTGGAACCCGTTGCTTGCCGAACCTTCATCGACGAAGATAGGCTGGATCGCATTGCCGAGGTATTTGCCTCCATTGTCGATATCAAAAGTCCCTATACCCATGACCATAGTCGTCGGGTAAGCCTCTACGCAGATGGCATCGCCGTAGAAATGGGCCTGACTGCAGAGCATCGGCGCTGTTTAAGGCGCGGCGCCTTGTTACATGACGTCGGGAAATTGGGCGTCAGTAACCACATCCTCGACAAACCCGGCAAACTGGATGATCTGGAGTGGGAAGAAGTCCGCAGACATGCAGGCCTGACTAAGAATGTGCTGGAAAGAATTTTTCATTTTCAGGAGATGGCGGCGATCGCTGGAGCTCATCATGAACGCCTGGATGGTAAAGGCTATCCGTTGGGCTTACAGGCACCAGACATTTCGATGGAAACCAGAATCATCACTACTGCCGACATATTTGATGCGATCACAGCCAAAAGGCCGTACCGTGATGCAGTGCCGGTGGCCCGCACCCTGGCAATCATGGAACAGGAGACAGGTAAAGCCATTGATCCCGATTGTCTGGAAGCATTGAAAACATGCGTACCATCATGGAATTTCCTGGAATAGTGACCAGACTAAAATGGTGCTCCCAAGGGGGTTCGAACCCCTGTTACCGACGTGAGAGGCCAGTGTCCTAGACCGCTAGACGATGGGAGCAGGGTCACAAATTATAAAGATCCCGACAATAATAGCAACCGGCTCTCTATTTTCAAGCTGCGATTTCACGCACCCATGATCGGCACGCGCAAATGGGTGCCAGTCGGCTCTTCCCCTTGGGCAAGATTGTTGGCAAGGCGCAGCGCTTGCACGCTGAGGCCGTAACGTCGTGCCACTTCCTTGAGGGTTTCATGATGTCCCAGCACATGATTAGCCGCAGACCAGCAACTATCGGTGGGTGGTGCTTTGACAAAATGGGCCACGATGGCGTCGTGCATACTCCGCGCCAGGGTCTGGCGGAATTCCGGGTCGCGCAGTCGCTGCTCTTCCTGGGGATTGGAAATAAAGGCTGTCTCAACCAGCATGGAAGGCACATCGGGGGCGCGCAGCACCACAAAATTGGCATGCTGTACTGCCGCATTATGCAAGCCTTCCACCCCTGCCAGACCACGAATCATGACATCTGCCGCCGCTGCGGCGGCATTCATGGCCGCCGTCTGGGTCATGTTGATCAACACCTCGTTCAGCAAGGGATCTTGCCGACCGGTGGACCATTTACTGAGGATCGGGTCTGCCGAATTTTGGGATTTTGCCAGCCAGCGGGCAGCGGCATTACTGGCCCCCTTCGCGGATAATGCCCAGACCGTAGAACCACGCACGTCGGGATCCGGAAAAGCATCGGCATGAATGGAAATAAACAGGTCTGCCCGTCGCTGTGTACCCAGATGCATGCGCGACAACAGAGGAACATACTGATCGCTTTGCCGGGTCATGAGCACCTGAACCCCGGGTGTCCTGCGCAGATGTTGCGCAAGAATAAGGCCCACATCGAGGACCACATCTTTTTCCCGGGTACCGCGCAGCCCTACCGCGCCGGGATCGTGGCCGCCGTGCCCGGGATCCAGACAAACCACAATGGGACGTTCACGCGGAAGGACTAACGCAGCCCTGCTGGCTTCAGCCATTTTCCAGGTTCCCAGCAGGGCTCCACCCAGAGCCAACTGCTGCAGAAACTGTCGCCGACTGGAACAAACACAGGATGAATAACGCACAGCACGCCCCCAACTTATATTAAGTTCTCAAGTTATAGGGGTAATTTAGTGTTTATTCTGGGGAAGTCAAGGCGTATGCATATGGTTTTGCCTCTGTAATCCGCCTACACCCCCTGGGACCCTAGCCAGCGCTGTATTTCCGCTGCACCCATGGCACCACTGACGCGGGCTGTTTCCTGTCCATTCTGGAAGAGCAGCATGCTCGGGATCGAGCGAATCTGGAAGCGCGCCCCCAGAGACTGCTCGGCTTCGGTATTGACCTTGGCAAACAATACCCGCCCCCGCAGAGTGCGTGCAGCCTGTTCAAACTGAGGTGCCATACTCCGGCAGGGTCCGCACCAGGGAGCCCAAAAGTCCACCAGCACCGGGAGTGCGTTTTTCTGGATATAGGTATTGAAATGTCCGGCATCCAGGTTGACAGGATGCTCAGGTAATAGTTCGGCATGGCATTTACCACATTTGGCTTTATCCCCCAAGCGCTCTTGGGGAACACGATTCAGTCCCCCACAGGAAGGACACACCAGCATCAATGTTGTCATTTTAACCCCCTGAGAACATACCCATCATCGTGCGAAACTAAGCCTGGGGAGGCGTTTGTAACAGACTATCCAGCCCACCGCGATGATTCAATGCGGCCAGATCATCAGATCCACCCACATGCAATCCATTGATGAAAATCTGTGGCACCGTATGGCGACCGTGGGCACGCTGCTGCATTTCCCGGCGCAGGGCCGGATTTTGATCGACGCGGATAACAGTAGGATTAACCCCCTTGCTGCGCAGTAGGGCTTCGGCCCGGTGACAGTAGGGGCAGGCTCCCGTGGCGTACATGACGACTTCAGCGGCGACTTTCATTTTTCGACCGGCAAACCGGCACTGCGCCAGGCGCCGATGCCACCCTTGAGACTGTAGATTTTGTCAAAACCGGCTTTTTTCAGACTGGCGGCGGCCCGAGCCGAACGCATGCCGCTGGCGCACTGGCAAATCACATGGTGACCCCGATGTTTTTCCAGATCTTTCATGTACTTGGGCAAATCCCCCAGAGGGATATGACGGGCACCGGGGAGATGTCCCTGAGCCCATTCATTTTGTTCACGCACATCAATGACCACGGCTTCTTCGTGGTTAATGAGCTGAACAGCGGTCTTGGCATCCACTTCACTGATACCTGCCGCCTTGCGGGTCAGGGGGCCTTTGAAAATCATGACAATCAAGGCCACTGCCGCCAGCAAAAGGGGCCATTGCGCTTGGGCAAAAGTGATAATTTTGGCTTCCATGATTTATCTCCCGCAGGACCCCGAGCCGGGAACGCCCAGTTTCAACAAAATTCGGTCCAGGGGACAAAAGCAGGTGAAGCCGCTCTGCAACAAATTGAATCCCACAAAAAGCGTAAACGCCAGAAACCATTCACTGATAAAGATGGGACTGGCGGGAGCGCCCAGGACGACACTGACCAGGACAAAAAAACCGGCAAGCACCCTTACCCAACGTTCTGTATTCATTGATGTACCATCCTCTGAGACTGTTTTTCAAGGCGCCGCTCCCATAAAAAATACAGTAGCGGAATCACTACTAATGTCAGGAGTGTGGAGGCGAAGGTGCCAAAAATCAAGGAAACGGCCAAACCACCAAAGACCGGATCGGTGACCATGATGGCCGAACCGAACATAATAGCCAGCGCGGTTAGCAAAATAGGACGGAAGCGAACAGCACCCGCCTGTAAAACCGCCTCTTCCAACGGAAAGCCCTGACGCCGGTAATCAATAATAAAATCTATTAACAATAATGAGTTACGAACAACCACCCCGGCGAGAGCGATCACTCCGATCATGGAGGTGGCATTGAAGGGCGTATGGAGCAGCCAGTGTCCGGGAAACACGCCGATCAGCGTCATCGGAATCGCGCCCATCACAATCACCGGCATCATAAAAGACTGGTAGTAGGCCACCAGCATCAAATAAATAAACACCAGAGCTACAATAAAAGCCGCACCCAGATCGCGGAACACGTCCAGAGTCAGGCGCATGTCGCCCCCCCAGAGAATCTGGTAATGAGTAATATCATCGGGTTGGGCAGGCGTAAAACCCAGATTGCCGGTGCTCAGATGCACGCCATCCAGATGCTGGTCATCCAGCCAATCATTGAGACTCAAAACCGCATAAACCGGACTCGAACCGATCAGATCACCGGTCACATACACCACTGGATGCTGGTCCCGATCGTAAATCGGTTTTGCCAGTGTCGTTTTCTGGATCTGCACGATACTCGACAAAGCCACCTGCTGACCCTGGCTGTTGCGAATATGCAGATCGAGAATCTGCTGCCGCCAGGCGCGATCCTGGGGCGGCACCCGCAAAATGATATCTACCGGTTCCCGGGCAGAAGGATCGTGCAGGGCACCCAGCTTGGTACCGGCAATATAATCATGCACCAGTTCAGCCACCTGAGCCGGAGCCACACCAGCCAGCATCGCCTTTTGCCGGTCCACATGAATCTGGTACTCGGGCACTGTAGCCGTTACCGAATCATCGACATTGATCATGTCGTAGACTTTCCGGAAACGCTGCTCTACAGTCCCTGCCAATTCCCGGAGCTTCTGGTAGTTCGGACCATAGAGTTCGGCAACCACCTGGGCGCGCACGGGTGGACCCGGAGGCACCTCAAAAATCTTGATGACCGCCTGCGGAAAACGCTCACGTACGCCCTGCAAGGCCTTATAGACTTCCACAGCCACCGTATGAGACATGGGACGTTCATCACGGGGCACCAGATTGATCTGGATCTGGGCGTAATTGCTGCCTTCGCGCATCATGTCACCGCGCACCAGTCCGGCAAAATCCACTGGTGCTGAATGCCCCAGATAGGTCTGGAAATTTTCAATATAGCGATTGTGACTGAGGACATTGCCCACGGCTTCCGTCACCTGTCCGGTAGCATCCAATGCCGTACCAGCGGGAGTATCTACCTGGATCATGAAATCACTGACATTACCTTCCGGCAGCATTTTCAGGTTCACGCCCAGAGCGCTGAGAGGGCCGTTCATTCCCTGAGGACGGACAAACTGCCACAAGGGCATCAACATGGCCAACAGGAGCAGAATCACCACCACCAGAAAGAAAATATTGCGCCGCCCAGACGATTTGAGCAATGGTGTCACCACTCGCAGATACCCTCTTTGCAGGGCGTCCGGGGAAGACTGGGCGCCACCAGCATCTTCGTCGCCATGCGCAGCTGCTGCCTTGGCCGCCTTCCGGCGCAGAAAGCGGTAGGCTCCCCAGGGAACCACCGTATAGGCCAGCAGAACCGAAGCAATCATGGCGATGGGTACAAAAATCGGAATGGGCAGCATGAAAGGCCCCATCATGCCGGTGACAAAAGCCATGGGCACAAAAGCCAGAATGACCGCAAGGGTAGCAATATTGGTGGGATTACCGATTTCATTCGTGGCATGAATGACGCAATCGGCAAAACCACCCTTGGCACAGCCATGCAAATGACGATGGATGTTTTCAATGACCACAATGCCGCCATCCACCAGTAACCCCAGCGACAAAATCAGGGCAAAAAGGGTAATACGGTTAATGGTCTGTCCCAGCAACCAGCCAATACCCAGTACCGCTCCCAGGGTCAGGGGAACAGTCAAAATCACAATACCGGCTTCACGCCAACCCAGAAAAATCATCAGAATGATGGCCACTACGCCGATGGCAATACTGAGATGCTCGAACAAGGTACTCACAGCATCATTGGCGCGGGCACCATAGTCACGGGTAATGCTGACATGCACTCCCTGAGGCAGGGCTTCCCGCTCCAGGCGTCCCAGCTTGGCTTTGAGGGCATCCGCCACAGTCACCGCATTGGTACCGGGACGCTTGGCCAGGGCAATGGTCACTGCGGGCATGCTGGTGCCAGCGGGCAAGCGCATCTGGTTGGCCAGCCCTGCTGTGTTACTGGTGGCGGTTTGAGTTTCTGCCGCACCTTCTTCAATCCGTGCGACATCCTTCAAGAATATGGGTTGTCCATCATGACTGCCGATAATCACATTGCCAACCGCCTGGGCAGAACCCAAAGCGCCATTGATGCGTAAGGGGATTTCATGATTGTCATTGACCAGATGTCCGCCGGGAAGAATGACATTATTGCCCTGCAGAGACTGCTGGATATTTTTCAGGCTGAGGCCAGTACTGGCCAGTTTGGCCGGGTTGAGCCAGACATTGACTGCCTGCCTGCCCCCGCCAATCAGGGTGGCATTGGCTACATCGGGCACATTCTGCAACTGATCCATCAGGCGGATAGCCACCTGACGCAAAGCCAAAGTATTCAGCTTTGCACTACTCAAGGTCACCGTCATGATTGGCACATCATTGATGCCGATGGATTTCACCAGCGGCTGTTCAGTCCCCGGCGGCATTTTGTCCATATTGCGACTGAGTTGGTTATAGACCTCCAGCAGGCTTTTTTCTTCGTTGGCGCCCACCTGGAATTCCACGGTGACAATACCCATGTCATTGACCGAATATCCGAAGGTATGATGCACACCAGGCAAGGAAGCCATCAGAGCTTCCAGAGGGCGAATCACCAGATTGTGGATTTCCTCACTGTTGGAACCGGGGCGCATCACGAATATTTCTGCCGCCGGTACCACAATTTCGGGGTTATACAAGCGCGGAGTCACCGTTACCGCCAGGAGCCCGAAGAGGGCAATGGCGATCATGATAAGTACGGTAATTTTGGATTGGTAAAAAGACCGGGCCAGACGACCCGCCAGATTCATCTTGTGCTGCTGATCAGCCATGGGCTGCCCCGACATCGATCTGGTCGCCATTATTCACGGCGGCAACATTGCCGATCACCACGGTTTCACCCGCGCTCAAACCGGAAAGAATTTCCACGCCATCGGGCGTTTGCGGACCGCTGCGTACCATGCGGTAGTGAGCAATACCGTGGGCATCCACTACAAAAACTCCCGGAATACCCGCGCGATCCTGCAAGGCGCTGGCCGGGACGGTCATCACCTGCCGCGCCGCCAGTGGCACCTCGACTGTCACGTAATCTCCTGCCTGCAGATGACTGTCGGCCGGCAAACTCAGCTTGACCGTGTGGGCATGGGTCATGGGATCCGCCGTACTCACCAAATCCAGCACCGTCGCGGGCACCCTGCGCCCATCTGCCAGCACCTCCAGGGTCTGGCCCCTTTTCAGGCTCTGGAATAACGCACTGCCAGCGGCAAAACGCACTTCCAGTTGACCGGGATTGGCGAGGGTCAGCACTGGCTGTCCCGGCGACGCCATATCACCATTTTGCGCCTGCTTATTGATGATGATGCCGGAAAAGGGGGCCGTCACCCGGGCATAGCGCATCTGTGCCTGGGCACTGGCAATACCGGCATGGGCTGCAGCAGCACGCGCCTGGGCCATAGCATAAGCGGATTTCACCTGATCCCATTGTTTTTCAGGAATCGCCTGCTGCGCGTAGAGCGCCTTGAAACGCACATAATTGGAGCGGGCATCGCTGAGACTGGACTGGGCTTCCGCCAAACCCGCCTGGGCCTGCTGCACCTGGGCCTGGACATCGGTCGGATCCACCTCAAAAAGTAACTGGCCCGCTTTGACGGTCTGCCCTTCGCGCAGATTCAGGTGGCGAATATAACCACTGAGCCGCGAACTGATCTGCACCTGCTGGGCGGCAATTACCGTACCGGGAATCTGACTGTAGGCTGCCATATCCTTCCCGCCAATCTGCATGACCGGGGCATTCACGCGCTGATGGATGGCCGGGGACCGGGGAGGTGATTTACTGCAAGCAGCCAGGCCGGCACTGCTCAATACTATGACTGACACCAGCGCGCCGCGCTTCCAGTTCATCATTGTTGCACTCCTTCTACGACGGACACCGGGGCCACATCGACGATTTCTTGCGGATTCAATTTGCCCATAGCCAGCAGCAGCGCGCCGCGCTGGACGGCCTCAGCATAATAAGCCGACACCAGCTCCGCCCGGGATTGATCCAGTTCGGCCTGACCATGTAACAGTCCGGTAATGGTTTCGACCCCATTTTCATAACGCAAACGCACCAGACGTTGGGATTCTTCCATTTGCTGCACCGCCAGCTGCCGCATTTTCACGCGCAGCGCCGCCTCCCGGGCACTGCGCCAGGCTTCTGCCACCTGCAAACGCAGTTTATCCTGGGCTTCCTGCAAGGTGGCCATGGCTTGTTCGCGTTCAGCCTGGGCCCGGTCCATCCCGCCGCCTCGGGCAAAATCCAGCACATTCCAGGTCACTTCACCACCAACGGTATAGGAGGGTGCAGCATTTCCCAGAGAGCTGCCATTCCATTCCTGGTTGGCCATGGCATTGACATGAGGGAGGTAGGCGGCGCGGGCCACCTGGATGCCATCCTGCGCGGCTTTCAGCTTGTGCTGCAAAGCGATAATACCGGCATTGTCGGTCAGCGCCTCGCGCTGCAAATCCGTCAGGGAATGGCTCGGCAATAGCGGTTGCACGGGTTGTTCCACGGCAAGGGTCTTCCCTTCCGGCCAGCCGATCATAATAGACAGATTTTCCAAAGCATTGGCATGATCATTCCGGGCGTTCTCCAGAGCCAGCCGGGTTTTTTCGAGATTCACTTCCGCCGCCAACCAGTCGCTTTTGACCAGAACTCCCTTGTCGAGGAGCAACTTGCTGGTTTTCACATAGGATTCGGCGGCCTTTTCGGCTTTTTTAGCGACCTGAATGGCGCTGTCAGCAGCAATGACACTGTCGTATGCCTGAAGCACGGCAAAAGTCAGTTTCTGGCGGGCCATGACATTCCCGCTTTGGGCGGCTTCGAGCATGGCATGGGCCTGACTCAGGCGTCCCCAGATTTCGCCTCCATTCCAGATGGGTATTTCCAGTTGGAGTTTGGTGCCGTAATTATGGTAATTGCCCGGAAGATTGAGACCAGCCGGCGCCACATTCAGGCTGTTGGGGTTGCTGGGATTGAACTGACTGGCGCCAAAATCATTGAAAGTGGCCTGGCGCTGGGACAGCTTCATTCCAAAAACCGTTAGGGCGTTATTGGACTGGCTGGCAGAAAAGGAGGCATTCAGCTTCGGCAGCAAATGACCCCGCGCCTCAGATACAGCACCTTTGGCTTCCGCCTGTTGCGCCTTAGCGGCAAGCATCTGCGGATTCTGCTTGAGAGCTAAAGTCACACACTGGTTAAAATCCAGGGCCATTGCCGGCACTGCCAGCAGAGATCCCACTATAGCCGCCGTCAGCAGCACCAGGGATTTTTTACAGGGACCTTCAAACATACTTATCTCCGCCACTTCAAGCCACATCCATAACTGTTCAGGAAAACAGCGCACACAGTTTTTACCGACGCGCTCAGCAGGGCAAAAGCGCAGGTGGCGGAGCATATCAGAATATAACCATATACCACAAACGTGCATCTAACAGATTAATCCCGATGCTCCATTCTCCCGCCTCCGGCCCGGAATTTTCCGATGGTTCAGTGGATACTGCAGAAGACGTCACTCATCATGGAAATCAGCCGCAAGGTTCGCGGATCACCGACCCGATAATAGACTTTGTTGGCATCCTTACGCGCCCGGAGAATATCTTTTTCGCGCAGGATCGCCAGATGCTGGGAAATATTACTCTGGGTGGTCCCCACTGCCGAGACAATATCCTGCACACTCATTTCTTCCGAACCCAACACACACAGTACTTTGAGACGCAGTGGGTGGGCCATGGCCTTCAGAGAACGCGAAGCCTGTTCGATGTCCTCTTCCCTGGTTGGTAACTCTTCCATATTCTTGCCTCTTGGTCTAATAACCATCTTATTGACTTTAATTAAAAAATTGTAGCGCGAAGTTTTGTCTCCGCCTTGCCTTTTACACTTCAACCGCATAGAATCCGCACAACGCGGGTGTAGTTCAATGGTAGAACCTGAGCTTCCCAAGCTCATGACGTGGGTTCGATTCCCATCACCCGCTCCATTATCAGCGGATGAGAATAACCCCATACAACAATTTTAGAAACCCCAGATTTATAACATCATGTCATAAGTCATTCAGTACAGTGGCCGATCCAGACTGCCCAGTATGGCGTCTACCCGCTCCCGCACTGCTGCAGTCATCTGAATCGGCCGCCCCCACTCCCGCTGGGTTTCTCCGGGCATCTTATTGGTCGCATCAAAACCGGTCTTGCCACCCAGACCCGCCACAGGTGAGGCAAAATCCAGATAATCAATAGGCGTATTTTCAATCAGAGTGATATCCCGCACCGGGTCCATCCGGGTTGTCATGGCCCAGATCACATCTTCCCAACTGCGCACATTGATATCGTCATCCACCACAATAATGAATTTGGTATACATAAACTGGCGCAGAAATCCCCAGATGCCAAACATGACGCGCTTGGCATGCCCCGGATAGCCCTTGCGGATGCTGACGACCGCCAGGCGGTAGGAGCAGCCTTCGGGGGGCAGATAAAAATCCACAATTTCCGGGAATTGCTTCTGCAGTAATGGCACAAACACTTCATTCAGTGCCGCACCGAGAATGGCCGGCTCATCAGGAGGGCGCCCGGTATAGGTACTGTGATAAATGGGGTTTTCCCGATGGGTGATGGCTTCCACGGTAAACACCGGGAATTTCTGGGTTTCGTTGTAGTATCCGGTATGGTCTCCAAAAGGACCTTCTTCGGCCATATCATCGGGGTATATATGACCTTCCAGAATGATTTCGGCGCGGGCAGGCACCTGTAGCGGTACCGTCAGGGCCTTGGCCAACTCGGTACGACCACCCCGCAACAATCCGGCAAACTGATGCTCGGAAACCGTATCCGGAATAGGAATCACCGCAGCGAGAATGGTTGCCGGATCGGCACCGTAGGCTACCGCCACCGGAAAAGGCTCGCCCGGATGCTGCTTCTGAAATTCGCGCAGGTCCTGTGCCCCACCCCGATGCGCCAACCAGCGCATGATCACCCGGTTGCGGCCAATGACCTGCTGGCGATAAATACCCATGTTGGCCCGGCGCTTGTGCGGACCCTTGGTAATGGTCAAGCCCCAGGTCATGAGCGGGGCGGCATCTTCCGGCCAGCAGGTCTGTACCGGCAGAGTAGACAAATCCACGTCATCGCCGCGCAGGATGACTTCCTGACAGGGGGGGCGGGCAACGGTCGTCGGCGCCATATACAGCACTTTGCGCAGAGTCGGCAATTTATGCCATAGGTCCTTCAACCCACGGGGCGGGTCGGGCTCCTTGAGGTAGGACAGCAATTGACCGATCTGCCGTAAATCCGCCAGTGACTCGGCGCCCATACCCAGGGCCACTCTTTGCGTCGTACCAAAAAGATTTCCCAGCACCGGCATATTAAAGCCGCTCACCTGCTGAAATAGCACTGCGGGGCCACCGGCCCGGAGAGTGCGATCACAAATTTCTGTCATCTCCAGTTGCGGAGATACGGGCACCCGGAGAGAACGCAGCAGGTCCCGTTTTTCCAGATCGGCAATAAAGGCACGCAGGTCACGATAGCTCATACGCGCATTGTAACCACAGCCGCTCTAGTTTGTCCCCTCCCCGGGATCTTCGCGAGCGACCACAAAGGCACTGTCCGCCACTTCCAGGCTGGAGGTGGCCCGAATATCAATGGCTTCGTGACCACTGATGTACTCATCGGCCAGGGTACTCAGGCAGGCTATTTCGTCTTCCGATACCGCCTCGAAGCCGGCAAAGCCCAGATCGTCCAGCAGCACTTTTCCGCGCACATCCGCATCCATGGCACAAAGCAGATCGGTCAGCATGTCCTGCTGCGAAAACAGGCGGGGGCCGATGCAAAAAGCATGAAAAGCAAAGGCATCATCCGACTGATCGATAATGCGCAGACGCTCGCGAATCAGCTTGCTGGCACTGAGATACACCTCATCAAACAGAAAACCCAGGTCCGCCTGCCCCTGCAGGAGGGCTTTGAGTACCCCTTGATAACTGCCGGTAAACACAAACTCCAGGCGTGCTCGGTCAATATCGGCCTTGTCCATCAGAAACAGTCCAACCATATGGACCAGCGTGCCGGGATGTGCCGAGGCAATGCGTATGCGTTCCGGAAAATCCTCGGGGCTGTGCATCGGCCCATCAGCTTTTCCGCACAAATACACTTCGTCAAAATGATTGCGGGGCTTGACGATGGGCCGGAACGCCAGCTTCTGCTGATATTGCACCCAGTCGAAGGGGTTCGCATAGACCAGATCAAATTGACCGGAAAGCACGGCCGCTCGGCCACTGTCAAAATCATCCTGGGGCTGGAAATGCATCACTTGACCCAGATGACGTTGCAGATAGGTATTCATCAGAAACCAGCCCGGCAGATTTTTACCCGAATAATTGGGGTCCACCGTAAAGTTCAGGATGCTGTTACTGGCTGCCGATTCTTCATTTATCACCGCATTTACCTTAAATATCAAAATCGACGGGAATTTCGCCGAGAATACTCAAGTGGATATTAAAAGGCGTCATATATTTCATGGCGGTCATCATCGATCCCTTGAACTTGAGCTTGCGGGTCATCAAGGCGGCTTTACCCGACAACTCACCGGAGAGGATCTTCTTCCAGTTATCCATACTCGTCCACATGATGAAGTCACGGCGGCGGCCATCGGATGGCCCGGCATAAATGACTTTCCCAGCCTTGCAGAAGAGCATGACGTGGGGAATGTCCGGCCGGTCTTCGATGTAATATTCCCAAGTCGCATTGAAATTTTTCAGATCTTTCTGAATTTCCGGGTGTGTATCCCACTGTTTGCCCACCAGCCGGATCCATTCCGTACTCATGAATTTTGCCATCATTGAAAGCGCCTCTACGCTAACTACTACATATAATAATTTGTTTATATACTGTTAAATTCCCTGCTTTATCTTTCAATTATAGTTAGATGTTTTTTTCATTTTCGCCAGTCTCCAGCAAAAATTGCATGATCACTCCAGAGAGCATCACACCAAACAGAGCGGGCATGTACGAAATCGTCCCATTGACGGTTTTGGGTCGCCCTTGGGGGCCTGTAACCGGCTCAGGCGGAGCGGTCGGACGAGGCGTTTCGTCTGAAAACACCGTCAAAAAATCGAGACTGGCACCATTTTTGCGTAGTAGCGCCCGCACTTCCCGCGCCAGCGGACATTTTTCGGTCTGATTCAGCTTGGCCACCCGCACCCGGCGCGGATCCAGGCGATTTCCGGCGCCCATACTGGAAAAAACTTCGAGACCCAGCTGCTGGGCAGACTGGATCAACACCGCTTTCCAGGCAATGGCATCAATACAATCTGCCACCAGTTCGGTGCCACTCTCGCGGAGAATCTGCTCCACATTGTCGGCAGTAATAAATTCCCGGCGGGCAACAACTGTACAAGCCGGGGATATATCCCGGATACGTGCCGCCATTACCGCCACCTTGGGCTGATCCAGGGTCGAATGCAATGCCACTACCTGACGATTGATATTGGATGGCGAAACCACATCATGGTCCACCAGCGTGATATGACCGACACCGGCACGGGCGAGGTTTTCGGCTACATAACCACCCACACCGCCCACGCCGGCAATCAATACATGGCGGCGATGTAAATCCACCACTGCGGGCTCACCTAGCAAAATTTCACTGCGTTCAAAAGGATGCGGCATTTAGACAATTTCCTGCAAACGGAAAAGGCTGAGGGTATTACGGGTGAGCTGTTCTGCCAACTGCCGGGCAGGGATTTCACGCAGACCGGCAAGTGCTTCCAGCGTTTCCCGCAGGTAAGCCGGCTCATTGCGTTGCCCCTTAAAGGTTGCACCCGACTGCCAGGGGGCGTCGGTTTCAATCACGACTTGCTGCAGCGGCAAGGAGCGAATCGTGGCTTGCAAACGCAGGGCCCGGGCATGGGTGAAGGCAGCACCCAGTCCCAGATAAAACCCGCTGTCCATCAGTCGCTGTGCCTGCACCAGGCTCCCGGAAAAACTATGCACCACCCCCCTCAGTCCGGGAAAAGTACGTAGAATCAGGATCAGCTCTTCGAGCGTACCCCGCGCATGCAGGATCACCGGCAAACCCAGCTCCCGCGCCAGCTGTAACTGATTTTTCAGGCAAACGACTTGCGCCCCATGATCGGGGGCATTAGCCGAGCGGTCGAGACCGATTTCTCCCAGGGCCACGGCCTGTTCCAGCAAAACCGGCAATGCCTCAAGCCAGTCAGAAGCGCAGTCATGGAGATACAAGGGATGCACGCCATAAGCCGGATAAAGCATGACATTCCGGGCACAAAGCTGCTGTAGACGGGGCCAGAACAAGGGATTATAGGCAGGTACGATGATTTTCTGTACGCCCGCTGCCCGGGCTCTGCGGAGGACGTCCGGCCGGTCCGGATCAAATGCCGCATCATCCAGGTGGCAGTGACTGTCAATCAATTCCGGTACGCGCATTATCCTGACAAAATCCTCCATTCATGACTTGCCGCCAGGCCCGTCTTGGTCTTAAATGTCAGGATATGCTCAAATGCTGGAGAAATCATGCGTAGCCTGACTGCCGATATTACCATCCTCGGTAGCGGCCCTGTGGCACACAGTCTGGCATTGGCCCTGGGTGAAATCGCCCTCAAGGTACTGATTGTCGATACCTTCCCCCTTCAGCAAGCCCGCCCCGTGCATCAGGACCGAACCGTTGCTCTGGCCCTGGGTAGCCGGCGTCTACTGAGCCATCTGGGGGTGGAAATGCCTCTGTCTGGTGCGGCTGCCATCGAAACGGTGCAGATTACCCAGCAAGGCCTCACCGGTCGGGTCCGTCTTGAGCACCAGCTGCTCGATGCTCCCGAACAGCGCCTGGGGGAAGTGGCCGGGCTGAACACCTTGCAGGCAGCGCTGGCGCTGCCTTTGACCCGAAATCCATCCATCCAGCAGTTAGCCGCCGGTCCTCTGGAATCCCTGCAGTGGTTTCCTGATCGCCTGCAACTGGACTGGCCGGACCTGCGGGTGGAAACGGCGCTGGCGGTGGTCGCTGATGGTGGACATGGTGGGCTCGCCCGTCTGGCGTCTCTGCAACGCATGGGCTGGGATCATAATCGCCATGCCATCGTCGCCACCGTCACCCCCCGCGAACCCCTTACTGGTATCGCCTTTGAGCACTTTCAGGAAAGTGGACCGCTGGCCTTTCTACCCTTTGGTCAACAACAGTTCTCCATCGTCTGGAGCCTGCGTCCTGGGGCCGCCAGTCAGGTCATGGATCTTCATGATGCCGCTTTTCTGGAAGCCTTGAACCGCCAGCGACCGCCTCAGCTGCCCCCCCTGGTCGCGGCCAGTCCACGCAGTGTGTATCCCCTGTTTTTCCAGCGTCTTTGGGCACAACCCGGGCAACGTCTGGCTCTGGTGGGCAATGCTGCCCAGACCCTGCATCCTATTGCGGGTCAGGGTTACAATCTGGGTTTGCGCGATGTCATCACCCTTGCTGCCCTGCTCCGGGAGGCCGCCGCTGCGGGTCAGGATCCCGGCAGCAGGCGTTTGCTCGAAGATTATAGCCGTATTCGTCGTCGCGACCGGCTGGAAACCATCGCGTTTACCGAGGCCATGAATCGCCTGTTCAGCAATCCCCGTTTTCCTCTTCGTGTAGCGCGCGCTGCCGCCTTGGCCCTGCTGGAGCAAAGCACTCTCGGCAAACGCGAGCTGGCGGCGCGGCTGGCCGGCATTCGCCTGCCCGTCGGCAGTGCCATTCCCGATCTGCAAAGAGCGCCCGCCCATGTCCGTTGATCCCCATTACGATCTGATTATTTCCGGTGCCGGCATGGTAGGGGCCAGTCTGGCCCTTGCGGCCCAGCAGACCGGACTGCGGGTCGCTGTTTTTGAAAAACGTCCCCAAGCCATTTGTGCCCTGCCCGACACGTATGAACGTGCCAGCCTGGTTGCTGCCGGTTCGGGCCGCTTTTTGCAGACAATCGGCATTGACGTGGCCATATTGGGTAGCCCTGTGGAAAGAATGCGGGTCTGGGACGCTGAAACCACTGGCAGCATTCATCTGGATGCAGAAGAAGCAGGAGAAAGTTTTCTCGGACACATCGTCGAAAACCGTCGCCTGGAGCAAGCGCTTCATGCTGCTCTCGCCGAACAAGGAGTGGCGGTTTTTTACGAACAGGAAATCAGCACCGCCTGGGCGGACCAGGAACAGATGCACATCAGCACCAGCAACACATCCCGGGAAAGCAGCTATGGAACGACCCTCCTTGCCATTGCCGAAGGTCGCCAGTCGCTGCTGCGCAAACAGCTTATCCAGGCACCGGTTTTTCAGGAAGCCTATGGTCAGGATGCCATCACCGCGACGGTGTGGATGGAAAAACCCCATCGCGGCATCGCCTATCAGCGTTTTCTCCCTACTGGCCCCCTGGCGGTCCTGCCCTTCAGTCCCGACAGCGCCGGGCGCCCTCGGGCATCCATCGTCTGGAGTGCCAAACATACTCTGGCGCGGCGACTGATGCAGTTGGATGATGCTGCCTTTTTAGCAGCACTCCACCAGGCTTTTGGCCCCCAGCTCGGGCATTTTGTACGCATCGGCCAGCGCAACAGTTATCCCCTGTCGGGCCTGCACAGTAGTCGCTATGTGGGGGATCGCTGCGTGGTCCTGGGAGATAGTGCCCATGGCGTGCATCCACTGGCGGGCCTCGGCGTCAATCTGGGCTTTCGCGATGTCGAGGCGCTGACCCAGAGCATTCAGGAAGCACGGACGCGGCACGAGGATTGGGGAGACAGTCCTGCATTGCGCCGCTATCAAAGAGCGCGCCGCCCTGATAATCTGGTCAATGTCATGACCTGTGGCGCTCTCAGCCACCTCTTTTCCAACCGTAGTCGGGGGCTGGCCCGTTTACGCGACCTGGGAATGCTGGGAACAGGGCTGTTGCCTCCGGTCAAACGCTTTCTCATCCGTCAGGCCATGGGCCTTTAAGGAGACTACCATGCAACACCGTATCGCTGATGACATAGCTGCCGCCTTTGGAGACGCCTTTGCCCGTCTGGGTACTGTCAAGGAAGACGTGGACAAACAGGCCCGGGCCATTCTCTCCAATGCCCTGGATCGCCTCGATCTGGTTACCCGCGATGAATTTGACATTCAGCAGGAGCTGCTCTCCCGACTGGCAGCCCGGGTTGCCGCCCTGGAAGCCCGTCTGGACGCAATGGCTCCTAAGGCCGCTCTCGACGAAAATTCCGAAAAGGACTAAATCTTGCCACTGGCGGTTGTCCAGAGTCGTGCGCTCACCGGCGTACACGCTGCGGCAGTCGCCGTAGAATGCGATCTGGGACCCGGTCTGCCCACCTTTGCCGTAGTCGGGCTGGCCGAAACCGCCGTCAAGGAATCTCGGGACCGGGTGCGCTCCGCCATCCAGAATAGCGGCTTTGAATTTCCAGCCCGGCGCATGGTCGTCAATCTGGCTCCCGCCGATCTGCCCAAGGATGGCGGGCGCTTCGATCTGCCCATTGCCATCGGCATTCTCGCCGCCAGTGGGCAGATACCGTTAAAAGCTCTGGAACAGCTGGAGATGATCGGCGAACTGGCCCTGGATGGCAGCCTGCGGCCAGTAACCGGTGCCCTCTCCAGTAGTCTGGCTGCCGGCACTGCCGGACATGCCCTGCTGCTGCCTGTCGGCAATGCCATAGAAGCCGCTTTGGCCCAATCTGCTCCGGTTTTTGCCTGCCATAACCTTGCCGAAGCCGTGGCACACCTGCGCGGCACCCGGAAGCTTTCTGAAACAACGTCCCAGGACGGCATCTCTGCGGATACATCTCCTTACCCGGACTTGCGCGACGTACGCGGTCAGGAAACAGCCAAGCGGGCGCTGATCATTGCCGCCGTAGGTGGGCACCATATTCTCCTTTCCGGGCCGCCCGGTACCGGAAAAAGCATGCTGGCAGCGCGCCTGCCGGGGCTGTTACCTCCCCTGCGCCGCAGTGAAGCCCTGGAAGTCGCGGCCATTCACAGCCTGCAAAGTGGCGGTTTTGATGTGCAACGCTGGGGGCAGCGACCCTTTCGCTCCCCCCATCACAGTGCTTCTTCGGCGGCACTGGTCGGTGGGGGCTCACAGCCCCGTCCCGGAGAGATCAGCATGGCCCATCAAGGCATTCTCTTCCTCGACGAAATGCCCGAATTTTCCCGCAGCGTGCTGGAAGTGTTGCGGGAACCCCTGGAATCCGGGGAAATTCATATTTCCCGGGCTGCCCGCCAAAGCACCTTTCCCGCCCGCTTTCAACTGATTGCCGCCATGAACCCCTGCCCTTGCGGCAACCTGGGGCATCCCCTCCAGTCTTGCGTTTGTACGCCAGCGCAAATTGCCCAATACCGCAACCGCCTGTCCGGTCCCCTGCTGGATCGCATGGACATTCAAGTAGAAGTCCCGGCCCTGCCGGTGGAAATGCTGCAAAACGCTCCCCAGGGCGAAAACACTGCCTATTGGCGAGAGCGGATCAGCGCTGCCATCGATATACAGTGGCAACGCCAATCCGGGCGTAATGCCCAACTTCAGGGTGAGGCGCAAGACCAATATTGTGCTTTAGCGTCTGAGGGGAGCCGTTTGCTGGCTCGCGCTGCGGACACCCTGCATCTGTCTGCCCGAGGTTATCACCGTATTTTACGGATCGCCCGGAGTATTGCCGACCTGGAAGCCAGTGCGGTCATACAAACCCAACATCTGGCCGAGGCTATTCAGTATCGGCGTTTGGCACAGCATCTCAGGCAGTAGTCGCTGACGTTTACCAAACAACGGTTTACGCAGATAAAAGCTGGTTTTTCAGCTACAGGATACAGGAGGAGAAGATATACGGCGCAAGCCCCTTTGCCGGTTTAAGCAATCCTTTGGTGTTATTGGCCCTGGCTGGCGGCCTGATATTTTTTGGTATTGTCGTCCTGGTGTTGATCCGCAAAAAATAAATGCTGGTATCGCCTCTTACCAAGCAGTGACCCCATCCACGGACGTGATGATCTAACCGCCCTCCCGAGAAATCCCCGACGACTCAGAGGAAACGCCATGGGGACCGACGGTGCGGGACGCAGTCTCCTTACCATGGGGCAGAGCGGTTTCCACTTCGGCAATATGCGCCATCCGGTCAAAGTAGACCTGGGCCCGCTGGGGGTCCTTGGGTACCCCCAGCCCTTTTTCGTAGGCCAGGCCGAGATCAAAATCCGCACGCGCCAGGCCGAGATGGGCGGCCTTACGATACCAATGCAAAGCTTCCGGCCAGTTTTTGCTGACCGTGACTTCCTTGCGGGTAATACGCGGTGCATAAAGCGTCCCCAGGT
Source organism: Acidithiobacillus montserratensis (assembly GCF_018853465.1). Lineage (GTDB taxonomy): Bacteria > Pseudomonadota > Gammaproteobacteria > Acidithiobacillales > Acidithiobacillaceae > Acidithiobacillus > Acidithiobacillus montserratensis. Next base: position 22,758 of record NZ_JABBOU010000056.1, on the reverse strand, counting down.
AAAAAGCGGCTTCAGCATTATTACCCCGGGCCAGATCCTGCAGATGGTGCAGGGCAACCGGATCCGTTTCGGCCTGATCGCGCAGAGATTCCATATCTTCCGCCGCCGCCACTACTGGCAGGGCGGCAAGTAACAAAAACAAGCTCATTTTGGCTACTTTCATTTCAACTCCTTGGCAGAACTGTCAGGTATCGGCATGTTCCCGGGTAGCATGGAAGACCACCTGCGGCCAGCGCTCCATGGTCAAATCCAGATTCACCCGGGACGGTGCCAGATAGGCCAGTCGCCCACCGGCGTCTTCGGCCAATTGTTCTTCATGCTTGCGGGTAAACTCTGCGAGCATTTTCGGATCCTCACAGTGAATCCAGCGTGCGGTCTGCACCGTGACCGGATCAAAGAGGGCTTCCACCGCATATTCGCCTTTCAGGCGTTCGGCGACCACATCAAACTGCAGCACGCCAACGGCTCCCAGGATCATGTCGCCACCCTGCAAGGGTTTGAATACCTGGGTGGCACCCTCCTCCGCCAATTGCTGCAAACCTTTTTGCAACTGTTTGGCTTTCAGGGGATTGCGCAGCCGCACCCGGCGAAACAATTCCGGTGCAAAATACGGAATTCCGGTAAATTGCAATGCCTCACCCTGACTGAAACTATCTCCTATCTGGATACTGCCGTGATTATGCAGGCCGATAATGTCTCCCGCATAGGCATCTTCTACCAGTTCCCGCTCCTGGGCGAGGAAGGTGATGGGATTATGCACCTGAATATCCCGGCCCAGACGCAGATGGCGGATTTTCATGCCCCGCTGAAAATGCCCCGAACATACCCGCAAAAAGGCGACCCGATCGCGATGCTGGGGGTCCATGTTCGCCTGAATCTTGAACACAAAACCGCTGAAGGCTGCTTCTTCAGGGCTGACCTTGCGCCCGGTAGTCGGGCGGGAACGCGGTGAGGGGGCCCAGTCAATCAACGCGCCCAGCAACTCACGCACCCCGAAGTTGTTGATGGCCGAGCCAAAAAATACCGGTGTCTGCTGACCCTCCAGAAAATCCTCCAGACAGAAGGGGTTGGATGCGGCGCGCAGCAGTTCCACCTGCTCGCGCAACTCCGGCATTTCTTCGGGAAAACGGCGATCCAGTTCGGGATTATCCAAACCGGCGATGCGTTCCAGTTGCTGATCCCGGGTTTCTTCACCCGCAGCAAACACCAGTACTTCATCGCGCAGCAGATGATAGACGCCGCGAAAGCGTTTACCCATGCCAATGGGCCAGGTGACGGGAGCACACTGAATTCCCAACACCGACTCCACCTCATCCATGAGCTCGGTAGGATCCCGGCTTTCCCGGTCAAACTTGTTCATGAAGGTAATGATGGGGGTATCCCGCAAACGGCAGACTTCCAGCAGTTTGATGGTCTGGGCTTCGACACCATTACCACCGTCAATCACCATCAGGGCCGAATCCACGGCGGTCAGCACCCGATAAGTATCCTCAGAAAAATCCTGGTGACCCGGGGTATCCAGCAGATTGATGACATGATCCGCATATTCAAATTGCATCACCGAGCTGGCCACTGAAATACCGCGATTTTTTTCGATGGCCATCCAGTCGCTGGTGGCATGGCGGCTGCTTTTGCGGGCCTTGACGGTTCCCGCGAGCTGAATGGCACCGCCAAAGAGCAGTAGTTTTTCGGTCAGGGTGGTCTTACCCGCATCGGGGTGGGAAATGATGGCAAAAGTGCGGCGCCGCTGGATGGCAGCGATGAAATCATCGGCAGTCGTGACCAGCGCTTCAGGAGAGGAAGACATAATTTTTAACCTTCTTTGAAAAATTGCACATCGCGCTGCAGTGGCAGGGACAGGACCAGGGCGTCCTCGCGACCTTCAGTATTACGATAATAATTCAAGCGTACCCCAATTTCATGAAATCCGGCAGAACGATAGAGTTGCTGGGCCGCGACATTGGATACCCGCACCTCCAGAAAAGCGCGCTCCGCCCCCAACTGTCCGGCACGACAGAGCAGGTGCATGAGCATCTTGCGGCCATAACCCCGCCGTCGCAGGGTCGGGCTCACCCCCAGATTAAGGACATGGGCTTCTGCCGCGCCCGTAGAAAGCACCCCGAACGCCGCCAGATGACCCGCTTCGTCATCCATGACCCAGGCATCATAACCGGCCTGGATGCAATCCCGGAATATCCCCCGGGTCCAGGGCCCCGGAGAAATATGGGATTCCAGAGCCGCCACCGCATCCAGATCTTCTGCCAGCATGGGACGCAGGTTCATTTTTGCTGATCCTCCGGCAAAAATGGCCGGATGTAATGAGGTTCCAGCTGGACAGCCGCGCAACCGGTATCGCCCCTGGCCTGACGGGCGCTGGCCAAACGCAGTACGGCAGCAGCCCGGGGAAAATGGTCTTGCGTCCAGCCGAGAATGTTTTCCTGTTGCCAGCAGAGATGATACAAGGGCCAGGCCGTACCCACTCCCCAATAAAATCCATCACTTGGCCAGGACACCGCCGACGGCGGGCAAACCCGCTCTGCCCCCTGCAGTACGGGTAAGCCATCCGCATCCTGCACATACTCAGCGGCATACACTTCGCCTTTACGAGCATCCAGGGCGGCCAGCACCCGGGGCTGGGCAATGCCTGCCGCCAATGCCTGCAAGCTGGAAACCGGATAAACCGGCAAGCCCCGCGCCATTGCCAGAGCCTGCGCGGTACTCACGCCAATACGCACGCCAGTAAAGCCACCCGGCCCTACCCCGCAGGCAATGGCCTGCACATCGGCGAGCTGCAGGCCGGCGCGTTGCAGCACCCGGGTGATCATGGGTAAGAGAATCTGACTGTGGGCATTGGCCAGCACCTGACATTCCTCAACCAGCCCAGCAGGGCCATTGATTGCCACGGAGCAAGCCTCAGTAGCCGTATCCACGGCCAGAAATACCGGATGACTCATAACGCTGCATCCTGCCAGAACTGCTGCACGGCAAGCAGGTCCGTTACCCGGCGCATGGGTGGCAGGCTGTCCAGGAAAATTTTTCCATACCCTTTGCTGCGCAGACGGGGATCGCACAACATCAGGATACCCCGGTCATTTTCCGAGCGAATCAAGCGTCCCACCCCTTGGCGGAGGGCAATCACCGCCTGGGGAATCTGCAGTTCCCGGAAAGGATCACCACCGGCGGACTGGCATTGCTCGGTACGCGCCCGCAAAATCGGGTCAGAAGGACTTGCAAAAGGCAGCTTATCGATAATGACGCAGGACAGGGCTTCGCCCTGCACATCCACGCCCTCCCAGAAACTGGCCGCACCCAGCAGGACGGCATTTCCCAAACTACGAAAACGATCCAGCAAGCGCGAACGGGGCATACTGCCCTGCACCAGCACTGGAAAGTCCAAAGCATGCGGCAAATGCGCTGCGGCTTCCTGCAGGGCGCGATGACTGGTAAACAGCATGAAAGTACGGCCACCGCAGGCTTTAATCACGGGAATGGCCGCGTCCAGACAGGCCCGCGTATAATCTGGCTGATTGGGTTCGGGAAGGCCCGGGGGCAGATAGAGCAAAGATTGTCGGGCATAATCGAAAGGCGACGCCGCCGCAAAAGTCTGTGCGCCACTAAGTCCCAGCGCTCTTTCCGTATTGGCGAAACTGCCCCCTACCCGGAGGGTGGCACTGGTCATGATCACGGCCTCCACGGGTTCCAGCAAATATTTTTGCAAGGGCGGCGCCACATCCAGGGGGGTTGCGTGCAGATGCACCGTCCGGGGTTTCTTTTCCATCCAGAAAATCATCTCTGCGGCGTCATGGCGCATAAAAAATGCCACACTGTCCAGCAGAATCGCACCACGAGCAGCGCATTGCTCCAGCCCCTTGCCCCGGGCAGCAGCCTGCTGCAAGCATTGCTGCAAAGTGCTGACCGCCTGGTAGACCAGCATAAAGGCAGCCTGGGGTGGAGAACCGGGCACCAGTGACCAGGGTGCGCGGTCTTCTCCAGAACCCAGGGCATTGCGCCATGCGCTGGTCGCCTTTTCCAGTTCGGCGGCAGCCTGCAGCAAAGGCGCATCATCGGGAGCCTCTGCGACAGCCTCACTGCGGCTGTCCCTGGCCCAGTCCCAGAGCTGATGGCTACTGAGCTGGCGGCCAAAATAGCGGCCTGCCAAGTCCAGCACCTGATGGGCCTCATCGAGAATCATTGCCTCCACCCGGGGCAACAGATCGCCCATCCCGTTGGCCTTGAGCGCCAGATCGGAAAACAGCAGGTGGTGATTGACTACCAGCACATCGGCTTCCTGGGCTTTACGCCGCGCTTCAACCACATGACAGCGCTGATAATCTGGGCAGTCACTGCCCAGACAATTATCCCGGGTGGAGGTCACCAGGGGCCAGACGCCCGAGTCCTCAGGAATGCCGCCGACTTCGGCAATATCTCCTGCACGAGTGCGTCCCGCCCAATCCACAATTCTGGCGAGGGGGGCAGCCAGGAGCGGAGCCACCCCCTCGCTGCTGAAACGCTGCAAACGGTGCAGACATAAATAATTGGAACGTCCCTTGAGGCGACTGACCTGCAGCGGTTTTCTGACGACTTCCAGAAGCACGGGAATATCCTTTTCCAGAATCTGGTCTTGCAGAGCCTTGCTGCCGGTGGAAACCAGTACCTTGCGTCCCGAGAGCATGGCCGGCAACAAATAGGCAAAGGTTTTTCCGGTACCGGTACCGGCTTCTATCAAAGCCACCCCGCCTAGCTGCAAGGTCTGAGCGACCTGCGCGGCCATGGCCTGCTGCTGGGCACGCGCCCGAAACTGCGGCAGACGCTGCGCCAAGGCTCCGTTCTGCCCCAGATTTTCCGACCAGTCTGGTATGGTCACTGGCAACACCTGAATTTCATGCCTACTCCCGCTTTGCAACTTGTCCTGCTATTTTTACATATTTCCGTCACAAAAAGGGCATTCATGTACAAACGCCGCGCACATATTCTCTTCTGGCACCCCCATCAGCCCGAAAAAGCCCAGTTCGCTGCCCAATTGGCCAACCAACTGGGCGGTCAATGGCTGGAAGCCCGGGCCGAGTGCGGTGACATCTCCTGGCCGGATCTTTTGATTGCACTGGACTGTGCGGGCATTCCGGATCGGGAACGTGCTACCCATACCCAATGCAAATTCTGGCCAGACTCTTCTGACCGCGACGCATTGCGCACCCGCATTCTCGGGGTCATCGGAGGTTTTCAATTGCTGGCGCGACTGGATCACAGTGCACCACCGCCCGCCCGGTCTGAGGCTGAGGCTGAGTGAACTACCTGCTCGACCTGGAAGTTCCGGCAAATTGCCGGTCGGCAACATTGGCCTTTTCGGAGCCTTTTTCATGTCCAGATTGTTCGGATAGGTCCAGCCAGCGGCACAATCCGCAGCGGCGTTTGATCCTGTATACCGGGAACAGAGCCGGTATCATTGATAGTTGTGCCTGTAGCTTACGGGCGCATTTTTTGCTTGTAGCGACTATTTTACAGTTGTCCTATATTCCCGCGAAACAGGAGCCTGAAAGATGTCTGCGCAACTCCAATCTCCCTATTTTTCCCTCAAAGAGCCCAGCAGCATAGAAAACTCCAAAGCCCAGAGAATTGCCTGGGCCATTTTCCTGAGTGTCGGTGCCGTGGCTACCTGGGCCATTTTTCGTGCTGAATTCTGGATGTGGCAGTTCATCATCCTCGGCATGTGGTATGTCGGTCTCATGTGGTTTGGCCTGAAATGGCCGGCATTCCGGATTTTATTTCTGGCCGTCCTGGCTATCGCCGGCACTGGAGTCGGGCTTTATCAACTCGGATTCACCAGCAGTGACAGTCTGGCCATACGCTATTTTTTCCATAGTAATGCCATGTTCTACTGGATGAGCGCGGCCATTCTGCTCAGTGCCGGGGGCTACTATCTGTATTTGTTTGCAGGTAAGCAAAACGCCGGGAACTGGGGGCACCGTCTGGCCTGGGTGGCTGTGGTTCTGGGCTTTGCCGGCCTGGCCATTCGCTGGCGGGAAACCTATATCGGCCATCCTTCCTGGGGACATATTCCCGTCAGCAATATTTACGATGTCATGGTGCTATTTTGTGCAACCACGATTTTGTTCTATCTGTTTCATGAAAATCGCACGGAAAACCGTGGACTTGGGGCATTCGTATTACCGTTGGTTCTAGTTGCCGATATTTTTCTCATCTGGGTGGGTGCCGCCTATCATCTCAACCGGATTCAACCCCTCATTCCAGCATTACAGAGTTTCTGGATGAAAATCCATGTACCCTCGATGTTCATTGCCTATGCCAATTTTTATATTTCCGCCATGGCGGGTTTGGCTTACTTGCTGAAAGAACGCGCCCTGAGCAGTGGAAACTTCCTGCGCGATCGCCTGCCCAGCCTGGAACTGCTGGACAAGACGTTTTCGGGCACCATTGCCTTCGGCTTTTTGTTTTTCACGGTGGGCACCATTCTCGGTGCTGTCTGGGCGGCCAAGGCCTGGGGTGGATTCTGGTCCTGGGATCCCAAGGAAACCTGGGCGCTGATCGTCTGGCTGAATTATGCCGGCTTCCTCCATGCACGCAGTCAGCGCAATTGGGAAGGGCGGCCGATGGCCTGGTGGGCATTCATTAGCCTGATCGTCGTCACTTTCTGCTTTATCGGTGTGGATTTGTTCCTGGGTGGCCTGCATTCTTATGGAAAGCTGTGAACCATCTTTCAGCCCGTGATAACGGGTACTTAAAAACCCGCAGTCATTTGACTGCGGGTTTATCGCGCTATTGAATAAGCTGACCACTCAAGAATCATGCGTTCCCGGCAGGCTCCGGGCCCCATCGTAGTGGGCTGCCCAGTAAGGATCATTCAGACTCCCTACCTGCACACCTGTGCGGGGGGTCTGGGCACTGACAAAACGTTGATGACCGATATAAATGCCCACATGAGAAAAAGGCCGATGCATGGTGTCAAAAAACACCAGATCGCCGGGTTTGAGATTTTCCCGGGATACCTTGCGCAAATCTGCCGCCTGAGCATAAGACGTACGCGGCACCCGAATGTCAAACTTGGCCAGGATGTATTTCACGAAGCCACTGCAATCAAATCCTGAAGGGCTCATACCCCCCCAACGATACGGCGCGCCAATAAACTTCAGCGCAGAAACCACCATGGCACGGGGAGACAACCAAGAGTCACCAGTAGATGCGGTATCACTGCCGCCTTCGGCATACTGACTGGCCTGCTGGGCAATATCATTGGCCAATTGCTCCGCAGCCTGAGGACCACTGGCGGCATCGCCATTGGACTCCAAAGCCTGAAGCGGATGACGAGCCCAGTGATAGGCCTGACTGGCGAGCATTTCCAGGGCCAGACGCAAATGCGATTGCTCAGGCGTTGAAGTGACGCTCAGGGCATCTACCGGAGCTGCCACCTTGACCGGCGCCTCCTCATGAACGCCAGCAGCTGGCAGTCCAGTTTTTACGAGCACCAGCGATTGATCCACAAACTCCGGGCTGGTGACCGAACTTTTGCCGGTCTCGGGAAATGACTGAAAATGATAGACGTAATCCGATACGGGTTGCGGTGCTGCGCCCACTCCTGCAAATTCCACCGGGGAAAGATGCATCAATTGCAAGGCCGTGGGGGTCAGGGCCGTATAATCATCGGCAACTGCAGGCAAAGTCGGGTGATGACGGGAAAGCCCATGAATCTGCTTAACAGAATGATACCGCAGTGTGTGCAGATGTTCGTGCCCTTTCACCGAATGGATATGGTGCTTTACGCCCCGCTGCGCATACGTCCTTACCGGGTGGGTGGCGGGATGGGTAGCCGCTTGGGCTACACCTGTATAACCTAAACACATGGCCACTGCCAAAGCAATTTGCCAGCGATGCTTCTTTGTCATTCTTCTCTCCAGAATCACCTGGGAATTATCGCTGCGTAATCTGCCAAGAGGCTGATTATGCAGAGACATTGCCATTTCTCATAGCCGATAGAGAAACTTCGAGGCTACCCCCTGAACCCAATAAAAAAGCCGAACAACGGTTCGGCTCGATCTATATGTACCAGAACATGGCGCACGCGGGCTAAACCCAAACCCAAAACAGCAGGATTCTGAAGAGCCAAGCTCTCTGTAACCCCGATATTTTCTCCCAAATGCATCCGAATATTAGCCATTAGTAAAATCGATGCTCCATAGTCCTTATTTGGGAATATAGGAGGATTTGCCCGCCCAGGCAAGTCCTAAAACGTCATTTTTTTATGACAGATCCGATACATTGTCGAAACTGGCCTGAGTATTGCTTGAATACAAAGAGATAGGACAAAAAACGGAGCGCACAGATGTCACTTATCGTTGCGAATAAACAAATAACTCGCTTTTTTTACATAGGCTTGACGATTATCGTCACAAGCCTGGCGAGCGGTATCAGCACAACGGCGCAGGCTACAACGCTGGCCGATGCTGCCGCCAGCTTTGCCCCAAAGCGCACAACGGCAACACCAGCACAGATCTGGGAGCGACTGAACCACGCCCGCTGGTTCACCCAGGGCTCCGGTCCACACATCATTTATCTCCTCTTCGATCCCAACTGTCCGTACTGCCATCTCCTCATCAACGAACTGCAACCCCTCCTGAAACCCGACGCCCTGACTATCCGCTATGTGCCAGTCGGATTTCTGGAGCCTTCCAGCATGGGCAAAGCTGCCGCTATCCTCGAAGCCAAAAATCCGCTACAGGCTCTCTGGGAAAATGAGAAAGGGTTCACCGAAAAGGGACACGATGGTGCCATTCAGGAAATCCTGCCCAGTGCTGCGACCGAAAAGGCTCTCAAAAACAATCTGAGTATCCTTGAGGCCACAGGGCAAAAAACCGTTCCCACCATGCTCTATCGAAATCGCCAAAACCAGCCCCGGATTGTCTGGCAGGTACTTGACCCCACAAATCTGGCGCAGACGTTGAAGGGCCTTCAGTAAAAGCAGACAACGACCGGTTCCAGCCGGCATCTGACCCCTTCCCGGTAGTTGTTTTTCCTTACCAGAAAGTTTTCAGAAGGTATTGACAGAGAACACCGTTATTATAATATTAAGAATCATTATCGTTAATATTCTAAATAACGGAGCGTATTCATGCTGTCTCGTGTTTCAGTGGTCACTGCACTCTGTGCAGCGTCCCTTTTCGGCTATTCAAAAGCAGGCCTTGCAGATACGGCGAACGGCACTCCCGAATCCGCCGTTCCCAACATTCCAGGCCTCTCGGCCAAATATCTGCCAGCCTATACCCATATTGGAAATGGACTTTCCTGGGCGGGACATCTGGACAGCGAAATATTCTCCAATTTCTCCGGGGGCATCAAGCCAGGCAGTGAGAGCAACATCGTCGGGCAGATTGGCGCAGAATATGACACCGAAAAAGCCGGACTCTGGAAGGGCGGAAAATTCACACTTTCCCTGATGGGCATTTACAGTAGCGGTGTCCAGCAGAACTATAGTGGCGACATTCAGACTGCGAGCAATATCTGGGCGCCCAATGCGGTACGCTTTTACGATGCCGCCTACCGGCAGCGCTGGACGGACTGGCTCAACACCCGGGTCGGTTATATGGATGTCAACTACTACTTCGATGTGACCGCCAATGCCTTGCAGCTCCTCAACAGCTCCTTTGGCATGGCTCCCACCATCACGATCAATGTTCCGGGCACCGCCACCTATCCCTATTCCGGGCTGGGGCTGCTGGTCAGCACCCACAGCGCACACCTGAGTAACAAGTTTGCGGTTTTCCAGGGCGATCCCCAACACCAGACATCGGCTTTTACACGCGGTTATATGGCCCTCTGGGAAGGGGCAGTACATTGGGGCCACAAAGCGGACGAAGATATGGAAGACAACACTGATGAGTATGGTCAGTACGAACTGAAAGTCGGTGCCTGGAGATATCAGCAGGCCAATCCCGAGCGCTACAATCTATCGCCCAGTACAGCGGGGGTTTACGGCATTGTCGAAGGGAACTGGACCCTGGCCGGTGAGCGGCAACTGGGCGCGTTTCTGCAGGCCGGCGCGGCGCCGGAGAATATCAATCCCGTCCCTTGGTATCTGGGCCTGGGTCTGCGTCTGGGGCATCCCTTTGCCAGCCGCCCCGATGACAGTATTTCCATAGGCATGGCCAAAGCCTGGTTGCGCCCGGATGTCGTGGCTGCGGGTCTGGATGTAGCTCCTTCCACCATTCATTCTGCAGAAACCAGCTATGAACTGACCTATCTGGCCAAACTGACCAGGCACATCAATATCCAGCCGGACCTCCAGTATATCCAGCATCCCTCGGGCTACTATCCCGATGCCCTGGTGGGCATGCTGCGTCTGCATGTTGAATTTTTCTGAATCGGACATATAACCCATGCCTACCCCAGCATCACCAACATCGTCCTGTCGTCTGGATCAACTCAGCAGCGCCCATCCTGCACAAATTACCCAGATCACCGGAGATCGTGCCCAGCAGCAACGCCTGAAAATGCTGGGTATCCGACCGGGCGTTACATTGAAAATCGTTCATGGACCCAACAAACGCGGGGTGGTCATCCAGATTCAGGGGGGGCGCTTTGCCATTGGTAAAAGCCTGGCCCAGGAAATTTTTGTGGAGGAAATACGGACATGAGTGCTTGTCACGCCAATACGACCGCCTGTGCAACTTCGGATAAAATCGTCGTTCTCGCAGGCAATCCCAACTGCGGGAAAACCACGGTTTTCAATCTCCTTACCGGGGCTCATCAACAGGTCGGCAACTGGCCCGGGGTGACGGTGGAAAAACGCAGCGGAAATCTGCAACTCGGCGCCGATAAAATGGCGATAGTGGATCTCCCCGGGGTTTACAGCCTGATGGGTGGGGGTGGCGAAGACCAGCGGGTAGCCCGGGATTTTCTGCTGGATACGCCGGTCAATCTCATCATCAACATTGTTGACGCCTCCAATCTCGAACGCCACCTCGTCCTGACGGCGGAGTTGCTGGAAACCGGGCATCCCATGCTGCTGCTCATGAACATGACCGATGAAGCAACAGCCAGGGGCTGGAAACTGCGTTGTGCCGATCTGGAAAAGGCTTTGGGGATTCCCGTAGTACCCATGGTGGCCCGTAAAAATCAGGGCAAGGAACAGTTACTGCAGAGCATGACCCGGGCACTGCAGCAGCGGCCTCAGGGACAGCAGGTGAAGTATCCATTGCCGGTGGAAGAAGCTCTGCAAACCCTGGCGAATACGCTGTCGGATCAAAATGCTGGCCGAACCCGCATTGCCGCTCTGCGCCTGCTGGAAGGCGCGACAGAAGCAGAAACCCGACAGACGCAAACCCTGCTGAAGAGCCTGCGCGAACAAATCCAGGCCATCAGCGGCGAAGATCCGGCTGATCTGATCATGGACCGGCGTTTTTCCTGGGCTCAGGAAATGGCTGCCCTCACCTTGCAACGCACTGGCAAAGCCGGCCTACGCGAAAGTATCAACCACCACCTCGACCGCATCGTCCTCAATGACTGGCTGGGGGTGCCGGTGTTCCTGCTGGTCCTCTATCTGGTTTTTGTGGTGAGCTTCAGTGGCGGTAACATTTTCCTGGATTTTTTTGATCAGGCTTCGGCGGCCCTGCTCATCCATGGTGTCGGCCACCTCCTGTTAATCGCCGGCTTACCAGAATGGCTGGTTGCGGTCATCGCCGGGGGTGTGGGTGGCGGTCTCAATCTGGTGATCTCTTTCATTCCACCCATAGCGCTCACCTTTCTCTTTCTGGCTTTTCTTGATGATTCGGGCTACATGGCCCGCGCTGCTTATGCTATGGATCGCCTGATGCGCCGCCTGGGATTACCGGGCAATGCGCTGGTGCCGATGGTCATCGGCTTCGGCTGCAATGTGCCGGCCATCATGGGTGCGCGTATCATCGAAGATCCGCGCGGACGGATTTTGACCGTACTGATGCAGCCTTTCATGTCCTGTTCGGCACGGCTCACTATTTATATGGCTTTTGCCGTGGTGTTTTTCCGCAGTAATGGCGGTCAGGTGGTATTTGCCCTCTATGTTTTGGGCATTCTCGTGGCTCTGCTCACCGCCTGGCTGCTGGGCAAGACCGCCCTGCGCGGTGAAGCCATGCCCTTTGTCATGGAATTGCCGCCTTATCGCCTGCCGAGCTTTCGCAGTGTGGTTCTGCAAAGCTGGCAGCGCTTGCGGGTATTCCTGTTTCGAGTCGGCAAAGTCATCGCCGTCATCGGCCTGGTTTTGTTCATCCTGCCCGGCATCGGCTGGACCAACCAGGGCTTGCGCAGTACCGACATCGATCATTCTCTGCTCGCCCAGGGGAGCCAGGCGCTGGTGCCGATATTTGCCCCCATGGGTATCCAGAAGGACAACTGGCCAGCGGTATCGGGCCTCATCGCGGGGGCGGCAGCCAAGGAAATCGTCATTGGTACCCTCAATGGCATTTACCAGCGACAGAATGCTGCCGACCTGATGGCCGATTATCGGCATCCCGACATTACCGGACAACTGGAGGATGCCCTGCACAGCATTCCTGCCAATGCCCTCACTTTTTTCCGCACCCTGGATGATCCTCTGGGTCTGGCGGCCATGGGCTCCACATCGGCTACCGAGCAGGCCTCCGGTGCCGAGAGCGCTACCCTGCGGGCTATCGCTGCCGGCTTCACCCCCTTGTCGGCTTTTGCCTATCTGGTATTTGTCCTGCTCTATGTGCCCTGCGCCAGCACCATGGGTGCCCTGCGCCGGGAAGTCGGTTGGGGCTGGATGGGATTTTCCCTGCTCTATGGCACGGGCCTGGCTTGGGGAAGCAGCACCATGATCTATCAGATCGGGACCATGGCCCTGCACCCGGCCAGTTCTCTGGCCTGGATTTTCGGCATTCTGGGGACTTTCGGCTTGCTGGTCTTGGCGCTACGTATGTATGGCCGCCGCCATGATGCCCATCCAGCCCGACTCCGCAAACAGGCAGCGTTATGACCACTCTTTTTGCGGTGCGCGACCTCTTGCGCAGTCAATCAGTCCTGACCAGCAGCCAGATTGCTGCCAACCTGGGGCTGTCTACGGATACAGTAGAAGACATGCTGCAATACTGGCAGCGCCGTGGTCAGGCCGAAGTCGTTCCGCTTCATGCCGCGAAATCTTGTGGCAGCAGCTGTGCTACGGGGAGTTGCACTGGCTGCAATCATTCGTCCCGGCACCCGGATATGCTGGCCTGGCGCTGGCGGGAGCCAAGCAATTCCGAAACGGTGCTGACCTTTCATCCCCGCCAACACACCTGAACCGAACGCATACCCGGTATAGCCTCTTGTCCGCATCGATAGCTCCTCTATACTCGTAAGCGAGTCATGAACCACCGATTCCGGGACAGGAGTGCATCGTGCAGGTAAAAGTAGCCGCCATTCAGATGGCCGTCGGCGAGAACGAAGCAGAAAATATCAACAAAGCCTTGCAGATGGTCCACAGGGCCGCCGATGCGGGTGCCCACATCATTCTGCTGCAGGAATTATTCAGCACACCCTATTTCTGCAAGGATCAAAACCCGGATTTTTTTGAACTGGCCCGGCCCCGTACTTCCCATCCGGCCTTGCTGGCCCTGCAAAAACTGGCAAAAGACCGCCAACTGGTGCTGCCGGTAAGTTTCTTCGAGCGCGCCAATAATGCCTTTTTCAACAGTCTGGTGGTTTTTGACGCCGATGGCAAAGATCTGGGCCTGTATCGCAAAGCCCATATTCCCGATGGCCCGGGTTATCAGGAAAAATTTTATTTCAGCCCCGGCGATACCGGCTTCAAGGTTTTCGATACCCATTATGGACGCATTGGCGTGGCCATCTGCTGGGATCAATGGTTTCCCGAGCCGGCCCGCATCATGGCCCTGCAAGGTGCCGAGATCCTCTTTTATCCCACAGCCATCGGTTCCGAACCGCGCGCCCCGGAAGTCAACAGTCGCGGACATTGGACCCGGGTCATGCAGGGTCATGCCGCCGCCAATCTGGTGCCTGTTGTTGCCGCCAACCGGATCGGCAGAGAAGTCGGCGCAGAAAGTACCCTCACTTTTTACGGGGGTTCTTTCATCAGCGACCCCACCGGCGCCCTCCTCGCCCAGGCCGATCTGGAGGAAGACATCCTTTATGCCGATCTGGACTTGCTCCAACTGGCAGCACAACGCGCTGAATGGGGGTTATTCCGGGATCGTCGCCCGAAACTCTATGGCCCCATTCTCAGCCTCGATGGCCATAGCGCCCATGGATGAGATCCTCCCCCCGGAACCACCCGTCATCGCCCTCAGTGCCTATGAGCGCAATGGTGAACCCTATTCCCTCGCCCCCCAGTATGCCGCTGCCGTCTGTCAGGCCGGGGGGCTGCCGATCCTGTTTCCGCCCCAGTGTCCGGAAGCACGGATTATCCTGTCGCGCTGCGATGCCTTGGTACTGACGGGTGGTGGCGATATTTCCCCGGAATTTTATCGGGCCGCCTGCGATGACAGTATCCACATGGTGCACCCGGATCGGGATGCTGCAGAAATCGCCCTGGCCCGGGAAGCCATCGCCCGGCGCATTCCGGTGCTGGGCATCTGTCGCGGTCTGCAGATTATCAATGTCGCCCTGGGTGGGGATCTCCTCCAGGACTTACCCAAAAACATCGGCACCCGCATTTGTCATCGCAATCAGGATGGAGATCCCATCATGCATGAAGTCATTGTGCTGCCCGACACCCTGCTGGGCAGCTTAGTGCGCCGCGATACTCTGGAAATTTCCTCCTGGCACCATCAGGCTATTGCCAACATGGCCCCTTCCCTGCGCATCAATGCCATTGCCGAGGATGGCGTCATCGAAGCGGTGGACATGCCGGACAACCCCGATATTTTTGCCGTGCAGTGGCATCCGGAGCACACCGCCGCCGGCGATCCCCATCAGCAGGCACTGTTCAACTGGCTGGTCAAACGTGCCGAACGCCGCATTGTGCGGACCATTGAACGTCAGGAAAACAAGGGCTGAGCAAAAACCCGGAAATTCAGGGCGCCGGATTACTGGCGGGCTGCAGACGCTGCTGCAGCCAGGCGAAGCCGGCAGGCAGCAGGGAAATGACAATAATGGCGATTAACACCAGATTCAGATGGGTTTTTACCCAGGGAAAGCTGCCCAGGAAATAACCCGCGCCGAGCAGTCCCCCTACCCAGAGCACCGCTCCGCTCAGGTTGAAGACAAAAAAACGCCGATAGGGCATGGCGGCAATGCCCGCCACGAAGGGTGCAAAAGTGCGGATGATGGGGAGCAGCCTGGCGATCACCACGGTTTTTCCGCCATGCCGGGCGTAAAAACGCTGGGTGCTTTCCAGATGGCGGATATTCAGCAATTTCCCCCCGAACAGATGCACGCCCCAGCGCTTGCCCACCCCGTAATTGACTGCATCGCCCAACACCGCCGCCGTCACCAGCAGCACCAGCAGCAAGGGCAGACTCATGGCCCCGACCCCGGCCAGCGTGCCACAGACAAAAAGCATGGAGTCTCCGGGGAGAATAGGCATGATGACCAACCCGGTTTCCGCAAACAGAATCAAAAAAAGCAGGGCATATACCCAGGCCCCGTATTCACGGAGAAACTGCAGCAAATACGGGTCAAAATGCAGAAGAATCTGCAGCAGGGCATGAAGATCATGCATCAGGCATCTTCCGTCGTCCCACAGTAGCGCTGGTAGTGCTTTTCAAACATGACTTCGAGCTCGGCAATGACGGTTTCCGCCTCGATCCCGCCCATGACATGTTTAGACATCAAACTGGACGTATCATTGAGCATATCCTTCGCATCCAACATGGTATAACTTTCCCGCAGACGCTTGATGGCTCCCACGACGGTTTCACCTTCCCGGCGCGGCAACAGTTTGGGTTTTTCGATGACTTTTTCCTGGGGCTGTTCCGGTTTCTGACGACTGCGTAAAAATTCTGCAAAAGCCACCACCTGCTCCTGCCCGGCAGTATCCAGTTTGCGTATGACTTTCAGAAACTGGCGTTCCCGAGTGTTCATACGTCGTCACCTGTATCCACTTTCAGGGAAAATACCGGCGGTTTGCGCTTTTCGGTCATCAGCGCCAGTTCCCGTACCAGGGCAACAATCACCCGATCCGTGGTTTTCTGCATTTCCGGCCAGAGCTGGCGGCATTGTTCCAGCAGTTCCCCGACATTTTCGGGGGTTTCGCGGTCTTCTTCCATGAGAATATCTTCAATCAGACCCGGCTTCATTTCCGGACGGAAGAGCAGACCCACCGCCCCGTCTTCGGGGCGGAATGCAATCCAACGCCCCTCATCATCCACCACCAGCGGCGCAACGCCCTGGGGCAGAATGGCGCTTCCCGGCGACCAGACCATCACCTGAGCGCCATCTACCGCCTGCGCCAGAGGATCATCCTTGCCCGCTTCCGTGGCATGGGCAGTGGTGAAGTAGGCGTTGTGATAAGGCTCCAGTTGCAATTCCGCTCCTTCATACTGGGCCAGCAGCAGCGCGCCCAGACCAAAACCCACCACCGGTCGGCGGTTTTTGCGAAACATGGCAATGGTCTTGATTTCCTGCTCCAGCCAAGCGTATTTTTCAGTTTCCAGCGGCGACATGGGGCCACCCAGCAAAAACAGGGCATCAAAAGTCAGCGCATTCCCTGGAAGTTCACCACTCAAAAACACCCGAAAATAACTGAAACCAATGTCGCGCTTTTCCAGCTGGCTTTCCACGATTCCCAGAAACTCGGAATAACTGTGCTGCACGACAGCAAAATGCTTCATGAATTCTCCGTACTACTGCTTCACTGATTAGACTTCGCGGCGCACCGGCATGGCCAGCATATCCTTGCTGCAGCGTTCCTTGGCAAACTCCAGGAACTCATCCATGACCAGACTGCGGAATTTCTGCTTCTGATAGACAAAAAAGTAGGGACGGGCCAGGGCCGGACTCAGGGGGCGGGCCAGCAAGGTACCGAGGGCCAGTTCTTTCAGCACCGTCGCCTCGGAAACAATGGCGACACCCAGACCCCCTTCCACTGCACCCTTGACCGCTTCAGGGCTGCCCAATTCCATGGTGATGTGCAGATCTTCCGTATCAATACCGGCCTGATGCAGATATTCCATGGTCACTTCCCGGGTCCCCGAACCTTCCTCGCGGGAAACAAAGGGATAATCCAGCAGCTCCTGGGCAGACACACTTTCATGTAAACCCAGGGCATGATCGGGCTGGGCGATGACAATCATGGAATCCATGCAACACTTGAGGGTGGCCAGACTTTTATTGGTCACCACCCCTTCCACCAGGCCCAGGTCAATGCTGTTGTCTTCAATCATGTGGACAATTTTATCGGTATTCCCTACATGCAGGCGGACCTGGACATCGGGATATTTCATTTTGAAGTCACCCAGCAGACGGGGAAGCATGTATTCGGCAATGGTGGTACTGGCACCAATGAGCAGATGACCGCGCAAATCGCCGGTCATTTCCCCGACTCGATTGGACATTTCCGTATAAAGAGAAATGATGCGCTCCGAGTATTCGTAGACCACCATACCCGCTTCGGTAAGGCTGATGCGGTTATGGGTGCGGTCAAAGAGACGGGTGTTGAATTGTTCTTCGAGCTGCTTGACCTGAAAAGTGACCGCCGGTTGCGTCATGTGCAAAGTATCTGCCGCCTTGGTAAAGCTGAGCAGCCTTGCCACCGTATGAAAAACCTGTAACCGTCTATCTGCCATGGAAATCCTTAGTCACCCGCGACTTTTAATGAGTTTAGGGGTAATATCTGAGCGCTTCAATACAGTATTACGGAGGATAACCCATGCCCAAGGCTTGGGAAAAGCTCGATCTGCAAGGCGCCGGGGTACAGAGTTTACAAATTCGCTTGCAAAAACTCCAGAAAAAACCTCTATGGGCCTATCTATACTGGTGTTTGTTTCCTGTGGGTGCTCATCGTTTTTACCTGGAAGAATCCTGGGCCTGGGTGTTTCCGCTGGTCACGACGGGCATTGTGATCCTCGCCCTACTCGGCCTGTTCTGGGAAGCCGTTGTTTTAGCCGTGCTGCTCCTGGGAGTCGCTGTTTGGGATCTCAGCCGCATCCAGCAATGGATCAGCAACTACAACAAGGAACTGCGCAAGGCCACCTGGTTTGCCCGGCAAACACCGGCTGCCCCTGCCAATTACCAGGGCCGCACCGATACCGGTGAAGCCCCTGCCCAGTGGCAGCGGGAGTTGCAAGACTATACGGCGACCAAGGAAAGTGAGCGGGCGGGTCATCCCGCCACTCAAAATCCCGCCAGCAAAGGTTTTGCGCCGGGGCAAAGACGCATGTCCTTTGCCGAACAGGAGCGCTTGCTGCGGGAAATTGCCAGTGGCGCTAAAGACAAAACTGATGGCAATGACTGATGACGGCACTTACCGCTAAAGCAGGTTCTTGACCCACATTTCTCAAGACTCTGCTTGGCAATGCCATGTCTATTTTTCTTTTTCGAACATTGCCAGATAACGTTCTTTGGGGAGAGGCAACTGCTTGGCGACGGCGAGAAAATCAGCCAGATGCAGGGGGGTACTCATACCCACCAGGGTAACACCAATTCCCGGCGTTGACCTTACAAACTGAATGGCGCGCTGGGCGGCGTTGGCCAGCTCGGGAATGCCTTCCAGCAGGGAAGGAATTTCTTCCTGGGCCAATAATCCCTTGCCCAGAGTGTGGCTGGCCATGATGGTCAGCTTGAGCTGAAAAGCCGCCTGAATGGTGGAGCCGATATTGCCCTGTCCGGTCACCTGGCTGAAACGCGTGTAGGCTTCGGGCATCAGCGCGTTGAAGGGTAATTCCACCACGCGCAGATGGTGCCGGTTGCCCTCTCCCGCCGCTTTTTCGGCCAGACCAATGAGACTGGTGAGGGACTGGAACAGGGTATGGTCCGTTTCCACCCGACAGGCATTGAAGGTGGAAATCCCGTAATAGCGAATTTTGTTTTCCTGGACGGCTTGTTCCAGCATCGTAAATACGTCGAGCAGCTTCTGGTACATCCGTTCCTTGCCGATCAGGGGAATATGCACTTCCGGCTGATCCACCAGAAACACGTCCAGGGTATCCAGGCCGGTTTGCTGACGCAGGTCATCCAGTTGCCAGGCAATATATTCCGGACTCAGACAATGCACATTTCCAGCCAGATCCTCCTCTTTGCCCAGCCCTTTGGCGACCACTTGTTCACGAAAAAATGCGAGGGGATCTTCCGGCCGCCCCGCTGTAAAGGTCAAAAATCCGCCCTTGCCCACCACAAAAAACTCTTCCCGGCGAATACCTGCGGCCATGGCCTTGGCAATGCCGGCACCCACGGCCCGTCCGGCCCGGCCAAAGCGATAATTGGCACCGGTATCAATCACGTTGATTCCGGACTGCAGGGCCTGGGCGACGATGGCGGCCACAGCCAGATCGGTCACATCATCCACCGCGCCGGGAAAAGTACCCACTCCCAATGAAGACAGTTTGATCCGGGTATTGAGAAAATCACTAAAATGCTCTTCCGCTAGGGTGTCCGCAAAGCGCGCCACATAAGCCTTACTGCCCACACTATTGGCAGCACCGGGAATCAAGGTGTTATCTGCAGCATTCACGCAGCGTTTCTCCTATTGGCAAAAAGGGGATGATGATGGAACAGATAATCCAGACGCGCTGTCACTTCCGGACGCAGGGGGCCCGGCAATGGCAGATCATCCAGGTACTGGAACTGACGGCTATAATCCGCCGCATCTTCATCGTCCAGATCCCATTCCACCCCCTCCAGCAGAGTTCGCCCGGTTTCGGGCAGGGCCATATCCAGAGTGCGCCCTGACAGAGCCGCCCAGACACCGGTCCAGCAACGGGCCAGGGCTATGGGATGATAGCCTCCCCCACCCAGCACCAGCAAACGCGGGCTTTCGGCAACGATTCTCCGGACAATGTCCCAGAACAGACCATTGGAAATGCGGAATTTGCTCAAGGGATCAGGCGATAAAATATCCGTACCGGCTTGAAGAACCAGCACATCGGGCGCAAACTGCTGCAGTACCCGGGGCCAGAGGGCAGCAAAAACATGGGCATATTCCGTGTCATTGATTTCCTCCGGTAGGGGAAGATTCACGGCCAGGCCTTCCTGGTCATCCAGCCCACCCCCCTGAAAGGGATAGGCATAAGCTGTATCCATGTGCAGAGACACCGTCAGGGTATCGGGGTCTTCCCGGAAGGCCGCTTCGACACCGTCGCCATGATGAGCGTCCATATCCCAGTAGAGCACCCGCAGCCCCGCCTTGCGCAAGCGTTGGATAGCCAGTACCGGATCATTCAGATAGCAGAATCCCCGCGCCTGAGCGGGGGCGGCATGATGCATCCCTCCTGCCGGACTGAAGGCGGTAAAACCCTGCAATACCAGCTCCGCGCCCAGGATACTGGAGCCTGTAGCCAGATTGGGGGTATCAAAAAAACCGGGGAAACAGGGATTTTCAAGCGTCCCTAATTGATATTGTTTGCGGTCGGCATCACGCACATTACCGCGAAACTGGGCACGCTCAAAGGCCTGAATGTAATCGCGGGTGTGAAATCCGAACAGTTCCCGATGACTGGCCGGACGACCCGGACAATATTCCTCGGGTGCCATGGCACCGCAAGCATTGATCAGATCCAGGGTCAGGGAAACACGGGGAATCGCCAGGGGATGATTGCTGCCGTAGCTGGCGCGCCGGTAGCGGGCGGCGCCCACAAATCGGGCCGGACGGGTCGCGGTAATTTGGGGATGCAGGAGCTGTTTTTCATTCATCCGCCATGCCCTCGCAGGCGCAGATAGACTTCCGGCAGGCGCGCCGGCAGGCTGTCGAGATGAGGGAGGACCAGGTAATGCCCCTGCCCGAACACCTGGGGCAGATATTCTCCACCCTGAGGATCAAGACTGATACAAAAAGCGTGAATTCCCAATTCCAGAGCCTCGCGCACGGCCATCCGCGTATCTTCCTGCAAATAGCGCGGATCGCCGCCGTCATCATAATCCGCCGGGCGCCCATCCGAAAGAATCAGCAACAAGCGCCGTTGGGCGGGACTGCGCAACATCAAGCGGGTACTATGGCGGATAGCCGCCCCCATGCGCGTGGCCAAACGTCCCGACAAGCCTCCCAGGATGGCTCTGGCGCGGGCATCAAATTTGTCGGCGAAGCGTTTGATGGGATACATCAGCACTTCATCATGATACTTGCTGGCAAAACCATAGACCGCAAAAGGGTCGCCCACTTCTAGCAGAGCCTCGCCAAAGAGCAGCATGGCGGCGCGCAGGCGATCCACCACCCTTACCCCGGAATCGCCAGCTTCGGCCATGATGGAGGTAGATAGGTCTGCCAACAGCAGCACGGCGGTGTCCCGCTGCTGAGGGCGGCGCTGCAAATATACGCTGGCCTTGGGTGAACGTCCGGCGCGCTTTTCGATGAGAAACTGGACCGCAGCCTCCAGATCCGGTTCCTCCCCTTCATACTGACGACGGCGTGGCGCCATCCGCGTCGGTTTCTGGGCCTGCAGGGCGCGTTTGAGGCGGCGCAGGGTGCCGTCATACTCAGCAGCTATTTCGATGGCCTTGGCTTCATCCTGCTCACGCAGCTTGCGTTCATGTACCCGTGCCCAATCCATCTTGTACTGCTGATGGCGGTAATCCCATTCCCGGTAAGGCCAGCCGCCCTTGGGGCCTTTGACCCCGCGACCGCTGCCCGCGACCTTGGCCGGCAGGGGAATACCCACGCCTACCCGACCACCGGTGCCCTGAATGTCCTCCGGCGGAATTTCCATATCCGGATCATTCCCTTCAGCCGATTGCGGCGCCTCTTTGGGCTTTTCCTGATGCCCGGCCGCCCCCAGGGCGCTGTCACCGTCCATTTCCGGGGCATCACTGCCGCGTTTTTGCCGGGGATAAACCGGCCGTGCGGCATTGGGAGAATGACCGGGCAGATAAGCCCGGGCACGCTCCACCACCGTCAACGGAGGTAAAGTCGTTGTTGCATACAGGCCCAGAGCCGCTCGAAAAGCATCCACAATTCCGGCTTCAGTACGGGTTAGCTCTGCCAGTTCCGGGGTCAGACGGCCCTGCTGGTAGTCTTCCAGATATTGCTGTGCCTGTGCATAGTAAGCAGCGGCCACGCCTTCGGGCAGTCCATGCTTACGCACTGCCTGCAAAACCCGGGAAATATAGCCCGGCATTTCCCGATCCAGGGCCACATCCACCCGCAAATCTTCGCAGAGATCAAAAATCATCTGGAAGCGGATCATATCCTCGCCAAACTGGGCAAAAAGCGGTCGCCAGGTAATGCGCTGATCGGGGTCCAGAGGGGGATGTTCCATCCCGATTTCCGCAAAAAGGGCGTGAATGGCGTCCTGCTCGTAACTGTCAAAAGCCAGATGCGCGCCGGTATGGTAAAAAGCCAGCAGGGCTTCTTCCCGATCGGGCATGACGGCCGGCACAAAAAGACTGCGACCGTCAGTCTCCAGAAAACTGCGCCCCCCTTCCAGACTCCAGTCACCCTCTTCCAGGGGCAGATGCAAGCCTGTCCAAGCCTGCAAAAGCAGGCCAAAGAGGCGCTTATGAGCGCCCATGCGGAAACCGGGCAGCACCTCCAGCAGGAAACCCCGGGCTTCGTCACTTTCCAGGCGAAACCAGGCTTCACCCCTTATGCGTCCCGCCGCCAGTACATCCCCCCCCCGTCTTGCCCATTCCGCCACACCATCCAGCCCGCAAATGCCGCGTACCTTGATG